>NZ_JBHWCC010000011.1:0-179642 GCF_042735715.1 Streptomyces sp. NPDC059582 | reverse complement strand
GCCTGGAGCACCGCATCGGCGGCATCGAGAAGCAGGACGGCACGGGCAACATCTCCTACGACCCCGCCAACCACGACTTCATGGTCCGCACCCGGCAGGCCAAGATCGACGGCATCGACGTGCCGGACATCGAGGTCGACGACCCGCACGGGGCGAGCACGCTGGTGCTGGGCTGGGGCTCGACGTACGGCCCGATCACGGCGGCGGTACGCCGGCTGCGCACGTCCGGGGAGTCGATCGCGCAGGCGCACCTGCGTCACCTCAACCCCTTCCCGCGCAACCTCGGCGCGCTGCTGGGGCGCTACGACAAGGTCGTGATCCCCGAGATGAACCTCGGCCAGCTCGCCACCCTCGTGCGGGCGAAGTACCTGGTCGACGCGCACTCGTACAACCAGGTCAACGGCATGCCGTTCAAGGCGGAACAGCTCGCCACGGCGTTCAAGGAGGCCATCGATGGCTGAGACGTCCACGGAAGGCACAGGCACGATCGAGGCACTCTCGCTCGTTCCCAAGGCCGAGGCAGCGCAGTCCATGAAGGACTTCAAGACCGATCAGGAAGTGCGCTGGTGCCCCGGCTGCGGTGACTACGCGATCCTCGCCGCCGTGCAGGGCTTCATGCCCGAACTCGGCCTCGCCAAGGAGAACATCGTCTTCGTCTCGGGCATCGGCTGCTCGTCGCGCTTCCCGTACTACATGGACACGTACGGGATGCACTCCATCCACGGCCGGGCGCCCGCGATCGCGACGGGTCTCGCCGCCAGCAGGCGCGACCTGAGCGTGTGGGTGGTGACCGGTGACGGAGACGCGCTCTCCATCGGCGGCAACCACCTGATCCACGCCCTGCGCCGCAACGTCAACCTGAAGATCCTGCTCTTCAACAACCGGATCTACGGCCTGACCAAGGGCCAGTACAGTCCGACGTCGGAGGTCGGCAAGATCACCAAGTCGACGCCGATGGGCTCCCTGGACGCCCCCTTCAACCCCGTCTCCCTGGCCCTCGGCGCGGAGGCGTCGTTCGTGGCCCGCACGATCGACTCCGACCGCAAGCACCTCACCGAGGTCCTGCGGCAGGCCGCCGCGCACCCCGGCACGGCACTGGTGGAGATCTACCAGAACTGCAACATCTTCAACGACGGCGCCTTCGAGGCACTGAAGGACAGACAGTCGGCGCAGGAGGCGCTGATCCGCCTCGAACACGGGCAGCCGATCCGCTTCGGGGCGGACGGTTCGCGCGGTGTCGTGCGGGACCAGCGGACGGGCGACCTGACGGTGGTCACGGTGACTCCGGAGAACGAGGCGCAGATCCTGGTACACGACGCCCACGCGGCCTCGCCGACCACCGCCTTCGCCCTCTCCCGGCTCGCCGACCCCGACACCCTCCACCACACCCCGATCGGCGTGCTGCGCGCGGTGGAACGGCCGGTCTACGACACCCAGCTGGCCGAACAGTTGGACACGGCGATCGAACAGCACGGCAAGGGGGACCTGGCCGCGCTGCTGGCGGGCGGCGACACCTGGACGGTCGTCGGCTGACCGGACCGGACCTGCGTGACGAGGCCCGGGCCCCTACGAGGCGGCCCGGGCCTCGTCGTAGGCGCGCCGCGCCCGCTCCACGGCGGGCATCCGCTCATGGGTCCACAGCGCCAGCGCGCGTACCTGCTCGGCGGCCTCGCGGCCCAGTTCCGTCAGGGAGTAGTCGACGCGCGGTGGGATGACCGGCTTGGCGTCCCGGTGCACCAGACCGTCCCGCTCCAGGGTCTGCAACGTCTGCGTCAGCATCTTCTCGCTGACCCGGCCGATCGTCCGGCGCAGCTCGCTGAAGCGGTAGGGGCGGTCGAGGAGCTCGATCAGGACGAGCACGCCCCAGCGGCTGGTGACGTGCTCCAGGACCAGGCGGTAGGGGCACATGTTCTCGCCGACGTCGTACTTGCCGGCCACCTGACTGCTAACTGACATGTGGGTACCTTACTTCAAAGTGGGTACTGTCGGATAGTTAGTGCCCCTCCTAGGGTGGGTGACATCGCACCCCACTAGGAGATTCAGATCATGAGCATCGTCGTCACCGGAGCCACCGGACATCTCGGCCGTCACGTCGTGGAGCAGTTGCTGGAGAAGATCCCGGCGGAGCAGATCACCGCCGTCGTGCGCGACGAGGCGAAGGGCGCCGCCTTCGCGGCCCGGGGCGTACGGCTCGCGGTCGCCGACTACAACATCCCCGAGACGTTCGACGGCCTCTTCGCGGCCGGCGACAAGGTCCTGCTGATCTCCGGCAACGAGTTCGACAAGGGCCGCGTCCAGCAGCACCAGGTCGTCATCGACGCCGCCAAGGCGGCCGGCGTCGCCCTGCTCGCCTACACCAGCGCCCCCGGCAGCCTGACGGCCGCGCTCGCCGACGACCACCGCGCCACCGAGCAGGTGCTGCTCGCCTCCGGTCTGCCCTACACGCTGCTGCGCAACGGCTGGTACCACGAGAACTACACCGAGAACCTGGCCCCGGTGCTGGAGCACTCCGCCGTCGTCCAGGCCGCCGGCGAGGGCCGGATCTCCTCCGCCTCGCGCGCCGACTACGCGGCCGCCGCCGTCGCCGTGCTGACCGGCGAGGGGCATGAGGGCAGGACGTACGAGCTGGGCGGCGACGAGGCCTGGGGCTTCGCCGAGTACGCGGCCGAGCTGAGCCGGCAGACCGGCAAGGAGATCGCCTACAACTCCGTCCCCGGCGAGGCCCTCCAGGGCATTCTGACCGGCGCCGGACTGCCCGAGATGTTCGCCGTGATCATGGTCGGCGTGGACGCGTCGATCGAGAAGGGCGAGCTGGCCGTCACCACGGGCGACCTCTCCCGCCTGGCAGGCCGCCCGACCACCCCGCTCGCCGAGGCCGTCGCCGCCGCGCTCAAGGGCTGACGCCGCCCTCGTTCGGGACCCCGGCACGCCACCCCGGCTGTCATGACCGTATGGCGATACGGACATGACAGCCGGGGGTGCTCGGCGCTACCTTCATGGGCACGCACGCGCGCGTGTGTGTGCGAACGAGAAGGAGGAACCCGTGGCCGGAGAGTCGAGGAGCGAGCGGCGGACAGGGCTGCTGAACGGCTTCGCGGCCTACGGGATGTGGGGACTCGTCCCCCTCTTCTGGCCGCTGCTGAAGCCCGCCGGAGCGGCCGAGATCCTCGCCCACCGGATGGTGTGGTCCCTCGCCTTCGTCGCCGTCGCGCTCGTCCTCGTACGCCGCTGGGCCTGGGTGGGCGAGCTGCTGCGGCAGCCGCGCAGGCTGGCACTGGTCACCGCGGCCGCCGCGGTCATCACCGTGAACTGGGGCGTCTACATCTGGGCCGTGAACAGCGGGCACGTCGTGGAGGCCTCGCTCGGGTACTTCATCAACCCTCTGGTCACCATCGCCATGGGCGTGCTGCTGCTGAAGGAGCGGCTGCGGCCCGTGCAGTGGGCGGCCGTCGGCATCGGCTTCGCCGCCGTACTGGTCCTCACCATCGGCTACGGTCGCCCGCCGTGGATCTCCCTCTGCCTCGCCTTCTCCTTCGCCACCTACGGGCTGGTGAAGAAGAAGGTCAACCTCGGCGGCGCCGTGCGCGCTCAGCCACAGCAGATAGCCGAGGGCGGGCAGGAACTGGATCGCGGTCTCGGCGGCCAGCGACTCGAGCCCTGCTCGCCTCGACCGGCATCGTCACCGCGATCCCCCTGGTCTGCTTCGGCGCGGCCGCGATACGGGTCCCCCTGTCGACGCTGGGCCTGCTCCAGTACCTGGCCCCGGTCTTCCAGTTCCTGCTCGGCGTCCTCTACTTCGGCGAGGCCATGCCGCCCGAGCGCTGGGCCGGCTTCGCCCTGGTCTGGCTGGCTCTGGCGCTGCTCACCTGGAACGCGCTGCACACCGCCCGCCGCGCCGCGCTGCTCAGGGCCGGGACGGCAGGGCGCAGGGTCGCCGCTCCCGGCTCGGCCGCGGTCCCCGGCTCCGGCACTGCCGCGGTCCCCGCTCCCTGCTCCGCCACCGACTCCGCCACCAGTGCCACCAGCGCCACCAGCGCCACCGCGGTGGACGCCTGACCGGTCCGTCCGGCCTGGCCGAGCGCTGTCCGGCGCCGTCCCCTTCGCGAACGAGGTTCACGTACGGCCGGTGCGCAGTCGGACCGGGCGACTGTCCCGGCGGTTCCGTTGCGCGCCGGCTCGGACAACGACTACAAGTGGTCGGCATGACGCAGACGACCGCACCCGCCCCGCTGCACTGGAAACTCGTCATCGACGCCGACGACCCGCACGCGCAGGCCGACTTCTGGTCCGCCGCGCTGCACTACGCGGTCGAGGACAACAGCGCACTCGTCGAACGGCTGCTGGAGGCCGGCGCCCTGCCCGGCTCGGCCACCGTGGAGTTCCACGGCCGCCCCGCCTTCCGCGACCTGATCGCCGTACGGCACCCGGACGACCCGTACGACGAGGCCAGCGGGACCGGGCTCGGGCGCCGGCTGCTGTTCCAGCGCGTGCCGGAGCCGAAGGCGGCCAAGAACCGGCTGCACCTGGATCTGCACGCGGGCCGGGACCGGCGGGCGGAGGAGGTCCAGCGCCTGCTGAAGCTGGGGGCGAGCGTGGTGCGGGAGGTGAAGGAGCCGGGCGGCGAATGGGTCGTGCTGGCGGATCCGGAGGGCAACGAGTTCTGCGTGCAGTGACGTGCGGCCCGGCTCCCCCGCCCGCCGCCCCTCCCTCCGCGGTCCGCGGTCCGCGGTCCGCTAGCGCGAGTCCGCGTTGCGGGCCGCCCGTTCCGCGAGGCGGTTCATACGGGCGCGGGCGGACTCCAGTTGACCGATGTCGTCGGCGGCGGGCCCGTCCTCCGACGTGAGGTCGGTCCACAGCCCGAGGAGATCCTGCCCCAGGCGCAGGCCCTGGACGGGGTCGCGCACCGCACGCCAGGCGGCGGCCGCGCTCTGGACGTTGCCGTACGCGGCCTCCGCGTTCCCGGCGCGGTGGCACACCCGGGCCAGGTCGAGGGAGAGGTGGAAGGCGCGGAGCGGGTCGCCCGCCAGATAGGCGATGTACGCCGTGAGTTCGAGCAGCCGGAGCACCTCGGGGTGCTCCGGGCCCAGCGACCTCGACGCCTCGGCCACGGTCCGCTCCGCCAGCGCCGCCGCCTCCTCGATCTGCCCCGACTTCACGGCGTCGCTGATCCGTGCCATCGGCTCGGCGAGGAGGGCGGGTGTGCCGCTCTCGCCGGACGCGCCCAGCGGTTCGTCCCCGAGCACGGCTTCGGCGACCGCGTCGAAGCCGCGGGCGGGAGTCGCCTTGGGGTCGGGGGCGGGCTCGGGAACGGCGTAGGGGTCGGGTTCGGGGTGGGCCTCGGGGTGCGGTTCGGACGGGACCGCGGAGGGCGGGCCGAAGGTGAACGGTGCGGGTTCAGGTGCGGGCGCGGGCGCAGGTGCGGCCGCGGGTGCGGGGCTCGGGGGGCCGTCCATGGCCGGGGGCGGGCCGAACTCGCCCGTCGGGGCGGCGGCCGTGCCATAAGGCGTGTCCGTCGCGGACTCCTGCACCGTACGGAGGCGGAAGGTGGGAGCGGGGTCGTCGAGCAGCGGCTCCGGCAGCGGTTCCGAATCCGGGAGCGGGAGCGGCTGTGGCTGCGGCTGCGGCCGTACGGCGTCCTCCGGCTGCCAGGCCGGCGGCGTGGTCACGGGTGCGGCCGGCGCGGCCGGGGGCGTGGTCGGTACGGCGTCCTGCGGTGGTGCGGTGGCGGCCGGCTCCCCCGTGAAGTGACTCGAACCGTCCAGGTCCACCCGGATCGGGACGGCGTAGCCGATGCGGTCGTCCCGGACCAGGGCGAGGACCGGCTGCCCGGTGGCGCGGGCGATGCGGTGGAGGTGCCTCAGCACGGCGTTCTGGACCTCCTCACCGGGGTCCGGGACGACCGGCACGCCGCCGATCGTCGCGCCGCCCGCACCTGGTCCGGCCGCGGGGACCCGGACGTCCAGTGGTGCCCGCGCGGGCGTCATGGGGACCGCGGAGCGCGCGGTGCGCTGGTCTTCGCGCTTCTTCTCGCGGCTGAGTCGAGACATCGCTTCCCTCACTCGGATGCGTCGGGGAGTCGGCGGCCGGCGCGGGCGGGTTCCGCGGGCACCGCAGGTTCCATGGTGCCCCTTCCCGGCGCCGGAACACCGCTCCCCCAGCGGCGGAATCCGGTCCTGCACGTACTGTCGAGTCTCTCCGCCCACTTCGGGTGCACGCGTCACCACCAGGTCACAGACTCGTCCCAGGACCCCGCCCGTGGTGTCGTGCGTATCCGCGGCGGAGTGACGATCAGGGCCGACGAGGGAGGAGCACGGGCATGCGCGACGGCGGTGTGCGGCAGGGGCCGGAGATCTGGATCCGGGGGCCGGTGAGCACCCCGCAGCAGGAGGCGGCGGAGCCCGGCCCCGTCCACGGCACCCCGCGGCGCTTCTCCTGGGTGGCCACGCACGGCGGCGCGGGCACCACCACCCTCGCCGCCGTCTACGGCGGTCAGGACTGCGGCCACGACTGGCCGGGCGCCGGTGATCCGCCGTCGGTGCTGCTCGTCGCCCGGACGCACGCGGCGGGACTCGACGCCGTTCTGCGCACGCTGGAGGTGTTCCGGCGCGGGGAGGCCCCCGTGGGGCTGGACCTCGACTCCGTCGTGCTCGTCGCGGACGCGCCGGGCCGGCTGCCACGCCCGCTCGCCCGGCGGATCGCGCTGATCGAGTCGGCCGTCGACGTCCATCGGGTGCCGTGGGTACCCGCCTGGCGCGTCGGCGACCTGAGCGGGGAGCCGCCCAGGGAAACCCGGGCGCTGATCCGGCTCATCGCGTATAGTTGCACGCGCATGTAATGCAGGCGCACGTAATCGTCGTAGGAGGCTGTTCCCGACGTCGTACGTGTGCCGTGCGTGTGCCGGGGCCGTGCTGGTGCCGGTGCCGTACGTCGTATCGCCGAAGCTGGGGGAGCCATGACTCGTCGTTTCCTGTTCGTCCTGGGCAGCAGTCGCAGCGACGGCAACACGGAGTTGTTGGCGCGCAGGGCCGCCGAACAACTGCCCGCGGACGTCGAGCAGCAGTGGGTCGGCCTCGCCGGGCTGGCGCTGCCCGACTTCGGGGACGGGCGGCACGACGCCGACCGCCCTCGCCCCTGCGCCACGGACGCCGAGACCATGCTGCTCGACGCCACGCTCGCGGCGACGGACATAGTGATCGCGTCGCCGCTGTACTGGTACTCGATGTCCGGCCTCACCAAGCGCTACCTGGACTACTGGTCCGGCTGGCTGCGCGTCCCCGGCGCCGACTTCAAGGCGACGCTGGCCGGGCGCACCCTCTGGGGCGTCACCGCGCTCGCGGACGCGGAGCCGGTGGTCGCCGACCCGCTGATCGGCGCGCTCAACAACTCGGCCGCGTACCTGAAGATGCGGTTCGGCGGGGTCCTGCTCGGCAACGGCAGCGCGCGCGGCGACGTACTGAAGGACACGGCCGCGCTGACGAGGGCGAAGACGTTCTTCGCGCAGGAGGCGCCACTCGCCCGCTTCCTGTTCGAGGACGCCTGAGCCGTCCCGGAGGCCGGGCACCGCTGCCGTCCCCCAGCCCGGCACCACCACCGTCCCGCCAGCTGCTGATGTCCCTAGCTGCTGATGTCCTTAGCTGCTGATGTCCTTCGTCGTGAAGCGAGCCCAGGCGGCGGAGCCGAACACCGCCGCGTACACGGCCTGGAGACCGAGGTTCTTCACCAGGTCGTCCCAGTAGACCGGTTCGCGCATCAGATCGGCGAAGGACAGCCAGTAGTGGGAGAAGAGGTACGGCTGGATCGCGTGGAGCTGCGGGATCTGGTCGAGGATCTGGACGGTGATCAGCAGGCCCACGGTCGTCGCCATGGCCGAGATGCCGCTGCTCGTCAGCGTCGAGACGAACAGGCCGAGCGCCGCGACACCGACCAGCGACAGGGCGACGACCAGAGCGATCAGCACCGCTCGGCCCAGGCCCTCGGCGAAGGTGATCCTGGTGCCGGAGATCGTCGTCAGGTCGCCGAGCGGGAAGAGCAGCGCCCCCACCGCCATCGCCGAGGCCGCGACCACGAGGGTGGCCACCAGGCAGAAGGCCATGGCGGTCGCGTACTTGACGAGCAGCAGACGGGTGCGGCCGGCCGGAGCCACCAGGAGGTAGCGGAGCGTTCCGGCACTGGCCTCGCCCGCGATCGCGTCGCCCGCGACGACACCGATCGCCATCGGCAGGAAGAACGGGAGCGTCGCGGCCAGCGCCGTGAACACCAGGAACAGACCGTTGTTGGTGATCTGCGAGATGAAGGCCGGCCCCCCGCCGCCCCCGCCACCGGCCGAGGACCCGTCGCCGGTCTCGATCTTCACCGCGATCCCGACCAGGACCGGTACGGCCGCCAGCACGCCCAGGAGGGCGACTGTGCGCCAGCGCCGGAAGGTCGTCACCAGCTCGCTGCGGAGCAGGCCGAAGGTCCACAACGGGCTCGGCCCGCGCGGGACTTCGGCCCCGCCGCCCACGGCGGCCGACACGGAGGCGGAGGCAGCAGCGGCCGGTTCAACCTGCGACATCGAAACCCTCCCCCGTCAGGGCCACGAACGCGTCCTCCAGCGAGGCCCGTTCGAGCCCGAAGCCACGGACCCGGACGCCGGCCGTCACCAGAGCGGCGTTCAGCTCGGCGAGGTCCCGGTCCGGTGGTTCGCCGGTCACCCGCTCGTCGCTGACGACCACGTCGCCGACGCCCTGTTCCTTCAGCACGCGGGCCGCGTCTCCCGGGTCCGGCGTGGTCACCACCAGTCTGCCGCGCGCCCCGGCGGCCAGGTCGGCGACCTCGCCCTGGACGACGAGCCGCCCCTGCGTCATCACCGCGGCATGCGTGCACACCTGCTCGATCTCGTCGAGCAGGTGCGAGGACAGGAAGACGGTCGTGCCGTCGGAGGCCAGCTCCCGTACCAGGGCCCGGATCTCCCGCATGCCCTGCGGGTCGAGGCCGTTGGTCGGCTCGTCCAGGACGAGCAGGCGGCGCGGCTGGAGAAGGGCGGCCGCCAGTCCGAGCCGCTGCTTCATGCCGAGGGAGTACGCCTTCGCCTTCTTGCCCGCGGCGGCCGTCAGTCCCACCCGGTCCAGCGCCTGCCCGACGCGGGCGCGCCGGGTGCGGGGGTCGGCCGTCGGGTCGGCGGAGTCGTATCTCAGCAGGTTGTCACGGCCGGAGAGGAAGCCGTAGAGGGCCGGGCCCTCGATCAGGGTGCCGACCTGGGGCAGCACGGCGCGGGAGGCGCGGGGCATGGGGCGCCCCAGCACCCGCGCCGTGCCCGAGGTGGGCTCGATCAGGCCCATCAGCATGCGGATGGTGGTGGTCTTGCCGGAGCCGTTCGGACCGAGGAAGCCGAAGACGCTGCCCGCCGGTACGGTCAGGTCCAGACCGTCGACGGCGAGCTGTCCGCCGCGGTAGCGCTTGGTGAGGCCGCGGGTGTCGATGACGCCGGCATCCGCGTCCTTCGGGTGCGGTTCCGTGGCGGACGGTTCGTCCATCGGCTCCCTCGATTCGTCGGGCCCGTACTCAGCGTCCGGTGTCGGCGGCCTTCACGAGCGCGTCCTTGGTGACGGCGCCGACGTACACCTTGCCGTCGTCCGTGACCAGGGCGTTGACCAGGCGGGTGGAGAAGACCGTGCCCGAGCCGAACTTGCCGCTGACCTTGTCGCCGAGCGAGCCGAGGAAGCCGCCCAGGTCGCCGTCGGCGGACTCGGAGGGCAGGCCCCCCTTGCTGCCGCTGTCGAACACGGCGACGGAGTTCCAGCCCTCGCCTATGACCTTGTGGTCCTCCAGGCCGCCGAGGCCGTCGGCTCCCTTGGAGAGGTCCTCCTCCGGCTTCCCGTTCTCCCGGCCGTGCCCGAGGTCGTCGCCCTCGGTGACCTTGGCGCCCTTGGGCGGGGTGAAGTCGAAGGTCGAGGCGGCCGGCCTGGCGAAGCTGACCTGGGTGAAGCCCGCGTCCACCACGGCGGCGCCACCGCCGGCCGGGGTCAGCGTGAACTTCAGCGGCAGCCCCGTCTTCGCGTCCACTGCCACGGTGATCGCGCCGACCGTGGTGCCGGACTGCTTCGGCGTGATGAGCAGCTTGTAGGCGTCCCGTCCGGCGACCTGCATGGTGCCGTCGACCGTCACGGACGTGGTGTCGTCGACCGACTTCAGGGCCTCGTCGGTGAGGTCCTTGGGCGTGGCCGGGACGTGGTCCTCGCCGTCCCGTCCCTTGGCGGCGCTGTCGTCCGCGGTGGAGTGGTAGACCTCGTTGGACTTGCTGTCGTAGCCCCAGACGTCCTTGCCGTCGTGGATGAGGCTGTATTCGGCGGCGTTCTCCAGCAGCGAGAGCTTCTGGCGGTCCGGGCCGTCGGCCGCGACACGCAGGGTGTGCGTGCCGGCGGCGAGTTCCGTCAGCTTGGCCGACGGATCCGCGGCCGAGCCGTCGCCGCCGGGCTGCGTGGCGCCCGAGAGCAGGCCACTCTCCAGTCCGCCGAGGTCGGGCAGCCCCAGGTCCGTAGTGATCTTCACGGTGCCGGACAGCTGCTCCACGTCCGACTTGGCGATCTTGTTGATGAGCTGTGCCGCGGTGATCTTGGGCAGGTCCGGGTCGCCGGAGGAGGCAAGCGCCGGGACGAGCCCGATGGTCGCCGCGGCCACCCCCACCACCGCGACCGGGACGACGTACCGAGCGGCCGCACGCCGCCCGCTGCGCGGCTCGCCGGCCTCCGCGGCGGTCGTGGTCGTGCCGTTCGTGCTGTCGTCGGATTCGTACGGTGCCATCGGTGCCATGTGTGCCTTACCTCCGTCGTCGGCGGCGGCTGTCCGTCTCGGCGCGTCCCGCTGATTCCACCCTGAGCCGCCATTCTCACCCGAATCGGTGAGGAGTGGAGTTTTCCGTGGTGTCCATCTGACCAAATCGGTCCCCGGTAAGCGTCAGACCGCGGGCTCAACTCCACGTACTGCTGGGGTATGACACGAGGGTGCGGCACCTCGCCCGACCCGTAGGGGTCGGGGCGGCGCCGCACTCGTTCGGTGTTCGTTCGGCGACTCTTCGAAAGGCCGGCCTTCGGTCTTCGAGAGGTCGGTCTTCGAGAGGTCGGTCTTCGAGAGGTCGGTCTTCGAGGGGTCGGTCTTCGAGGGGTCGCTCTTCGAGGGGTCGGCCTTGGAGAGGTCGGCCTTCGAGAGGTCAGTGCTGCAGGAACACGTAGTCCGCCTGGTACGGCACGCCGACGACGGTGCCCGGGGCACAGGAGCCCGCGGGGGCGACTCCGCCGACGGTGTTCAGCCGCAGGATCTCCGTGGTGCCGGCGAGCAGCCCGTGGTGCTTGCCGGACCGGGTGGCCCGGAGGTCCAGCTCGGGAATGTTGCCGTCACCGTTCGGGGTCTTGCTGATCAGCGTCCCGGTGACCGCGCTGCCGTCCCGTGCCACCCACTGCGGGGTACCGGAGTTGGGCCGCACGAACGAGTGTGCGATACGGCCGCCGAGCACGGCGCTGACGTCCCGCTGGGCGAAGGCGTGACCGCCACCCTCGGCGGGCTTGCACTCGTAGATCTGCCTGCCCTTGACGACGGACGCCTGGAAGTTGTCCAGCGCGTCACGGAAGTCGAAGGCGGCCGTGGTGACCTTGTGCAGCTGGCCACGGACGGCTCCGCCGGGGAACTCGGCGGTGTGCAGGTTGGCGTAGAACGCGCCGGGATCGGCCTTCAGCGCGCTGAGCAGCCCCGCGTCCTTGACCCTGACGGTGCCGACCACACTGTGGCCCTTGCCTTTGCCCCTGCCGCTACCGCCGTCGAGCAGCTTGCCGAAGTCGACCTTGACGCCACCGTTGACACCCTTGGCGCCCTGGTGGATGTGCAGGAGGGTCGGCCTGCCGGTACCGCGCCAGGTCACGGCCACGGACACCTTGTCGCCCTTGATCCTGATGAACTCCAGCGCGGCCCCGTCCTTGTCCCCGACGGCCGGCCCACCCGCG
This sequence comes from Streptomyces sp. NPDC059582, assembly GCF_042735715.1. Taxonomy (NCBI): domain Bacteria; kingdom Bacillati; phylum Actinomycetota; class Actinomycetes; order Kitasatosporales; family Streptomycetaceae; genus Streptomyces; species Streptomyces sp. NPDC059582. The sequence continues at coordinate 167,667 of NZ_JBHWCC010000011.1, read as the reverse complement.
ACGGGCACCTCACCGGCCCCCCGGAGACTCGCGGCGAGGACGGTTCCCCCGCCGAGGCTTCCACTCTGCGTGACCACACCGTCGCCGACGTGGCCCGCGTGGTCGGCACCTCGCCCCCCGGCGGCGAAAGCCGGAATGACCGCGGCCGCGACCCCACCGACGGCGGCCACCGCGACAGCGGTGACGATCAGACTCTTACGACGCTTCGAAAACGTCCCGTTCACACCCATGACGCGACTTCTCCCCGTATCCCAGCCAACGCCCCCTGCGTCAGCTTCTGGGCATGAGTACGGAGCGGATCTCAGATTGGACTCAGTCCAGGTTTGTGAGGTGGGTCACATGGGAGGGTGTACTGCGGGGCAGGGACGGGACGGAGCGGGATGACGCAGGAGCGCCCTGCCGGGCAGCCGGGACGCCGGAGTCCGGGAACGCCGGCACGCGGAGCCGGAGTCCCGGTGGGGCGCAGGGGACGGAGTCCCGCCGGGGTCCGGGGCGGAGCCCCGGAACGGGGGTCACTTCCCACCAATCGAGTCGGACGGGTGGGCGGGTGGGTGGGTGGGTGGGCAAACTCCCCTACCCCGCCCGATGCACCACCGCATCACACAACTCCACCAGCGCCCGCTTCGCTCCACACTCCCGCAACGGCGCCAACGCGGCCCGCGCATCCTCCGCATACCGCACGGTGTCCCGCCGCGCCTGCTCCAGCGCAGGATGCGCCCGCAGCGCACCCAACGCCTCCGCCAGCCGCGCGTCATCACTCAGGTCGGAGTCCAGCAGCTCGCACAGAGCGACATCCTCCGCCAGCCCCAGCCGTGCCGCCCGCTCCCGCAGCCGCAGCACCGGAAGCGTGGGGATGCCCTCGCGCAGATCCGTCCCGGGCGTCTTCCCGGACTCGTGGGAGTCCGACGCGATGTCGAGCACGTCGTCGGCCAGCTGGAAGGCGACCCCGAGCCGCTCCCCGTACTGCGTCAGCACGTCCACGACCGTCTCGTCCGCCCCGGACATCATCGCCCCGAACCGGCACGCCACCGCCACCAGCGACCCGGTCTTGCCACCCAGCACGTCGAGGTAGTGCTCGACCGGATCCCGACCGTCCTGCGGCCCCGCCGTCTCCAGGATCTGCCCGGTCACGAGCCGCTCGAACGCCTCCGCCTGCACCCGCACCGCCTCCGGCCCGAGGTCGGCCAGGATGTGCGAGGCCCGCGCGAACAGGAAGTCACCGGTGAGGACCGCGACCGAGTTGCCCCAGCGGGTGTTCGCGCTGTCCACCCCGCGCCGCACCTCGGCCTCGTCCATGACGTCGTCGTGGTACAGCGTGGCGAGGTGGGTCAGTTCCACGACCACCGCCGACGGCACGATCCCCGGCGCATGCCGGTCCCCGAACTGCGCCGCGAGCATCACGAGCAACGGCCGGAAGCGCTTCCCGCCCGCCCGCACCAGATGCTGCGCGGCCTCCGTGATGAAGGGGACCTCGCTCTTGGTGGCCTCGAGCAAGCCTTCCTCGACAGCCGCCAATCCGGCCTGGACATCGGCTTCCAGAGCCTGGTCCCGCACGCTCAGCCCGAACGGCCCGACGACGGTCACGAGGGGTCTCCTGTCTGCTGGTGTCTACTGGCGCTTACACGGTTTGTCGATAGGTCGCTGCCCTCACTCAAGTCAGCGTATCCGGTCACGTTTCGATCACCGATAGCCCCCACGGTTACAGGCCAGGCGGTACCGGATCACGCCCGGTATGTCGCCGATCGGACGACATGGGCACACCGCATCGGATTCCCGCCGGTACGACGGGAACTGTCGGCGCACCAGAAAGCAAGGATCCCCGCCCCGCGCCCCGCACCACGCCGCCCCGGGCGGACCTCGCCCAGGTCAGCACCGACACGGGACGACATCCGACCCGGCGCAACGGATCGCCGCACACCGTCACCTGACCGGCCGAAGGCACCCGCTCATCCGCGCCCGCGCGGCGCCCCCGTACGCGCAGGTGCGACACCCCAACAAAGTCGCCCCCCGACAGCGACGCCCCGGCGGCGACCACCGGAACCACCGACGCCACCGACGCCACCGGAACCATCGGAGCCACCGAAGCCACCCTCCACAGAGGACAGCGAAGGCGGAGAGGGTCGAGGCGACGGAGGGGACGGGTGCCGGCACTCCACACCCACCCCGATCAATACCGACCAAATCGGACTAATCCAAGATAAAGGGGCCACCTCAACACCGATGTCCGATTTGCCACGATTAATTAATGAATCCCTCTTGTCGGCAAATGATCCAGCCCCCCAGAGTGCGTGAATTGGGTCACTCGACCCTAGATGGGGGAATATCCACCCCCCACCCCACCGCCCTTCTGCCGCAAGCGATTTGACCCTTGGCAACCGCAAAGGATCAAGCACTCCATATGCCTCAGACCAAGGTCAATCGGTGTGAGATGTGAATTCGGTACTTGTTTCGGACATGTGCTCTCGCATACGTTCCGGGCAATCGGGCGGACGCCTAATCCTGCCGCCGCCCTTCACCACCATCGACGAACTCATTCGTACGGCAGGAGCGGGGGAACCCAGGCAAGCCGCCGGTTCGGACATCGCACCGGAACGGCTAGGGGCTAAGTCGCATCGCCGAAGGGCGCTACGACCGGGCACCTCCCCGCCCGAGCCCGACAGCTCACCTCGCAGGCGCCGGAGAGGAACCTCGACATGCTCGCTATCGGTCAGACTCGTCGCGCCCGTTTCGTCCGCACGCTCGCCGTCGCCGGCACCGGCGCCGCCGTACTCGCTCTCCCCCTCCTCGGCGCGACCTGCGCCTCCGCGGCCACCACGTCCGTGACCTCCAAGCCCGTGACCGCAGCCACGTACAACAAGAACCTCGACGGCTGGATCCGGCAGTCCCTCTCCGTCATGGCGAAGCACAAGATCCCCGGCACCTACAAGGGGATCTACCGCAACGTGATCCGCGAGTCCTCCGGCAACCCGCGCGCCATCAACCTCTGGGACTCCAACGCGGTCAAGGGCATACCGTCCAAGGGCCTGCTCCAGGTCATCGACCCCACGTTCGCCGCGTACCACGTGGCAGGCACGTCGTTCGACATCTACGACCCGGTCGCGAACATCACGGCCGCCTGCAACTACGCCGCCAAGCGGTACGGCTCGATCGACAACGTGTTCAGCGCGTACTGACCGGTCCGATCACGGAAAGAGTCTCTCGAGGACGACGGCGACCCCGTCGTCCTCGTTCGACAAGGTGATCTCGTCGGCCACCGCCTTGAGCTCGGGGTGGGCGTTGGCCATCGCCACCCCGTGGGCGGCCGAGTCGAACATGGGGATGTCGTTGGGCATGTCGCCGAAGGCGAGGGCCCGTTCGGCACCCAGGCCGAGGTGCTCGGCGGCCAGCGCCAGGCCGGTCGCCTTGGTGACACCGCACGGCTGGAGCTCGACGGTCCCCGGACCCGACATGGTGACCGTCGCCAGCGACCCCACCACGGATCGCGCTGTCGCCGCCAACTCGTCGTCGGACAGGGCGGGATGGCGCAACAGGACCTTGCTGATGGGGTCGCACCACAGGTCGTCGCGCCGTCCGACCCGCACCGCGGGCAGGGTCGGGTGGGGCATCAGATAGCCGGGTTCGATCAGCGTGAGGCCGTCGACCCCGTCCTGGTCCACCGCCGCGTACACCTGCCCGACCTCGGCCTCGATCTTGCCGAGGGCGGTCTCGGCCAGCTCCCGGTCGAGAGTGACCGACCACAGCAGCCGGTCCGCGCCGGCGTCGTACAACTGCGCGCCCTGCCCGCACACCGCGAGCCCGGTGCAGCGCAGCTCGTCGAGCAGCGGCCGCACCCTCGGGGCCGGGCGCCCGGTCACCACGAGATGCCGGGCACCGGCGTCCACCACCCGCGCCAGCGCGGCGAGGGACCGGTCGGAGAACGTGTCGTCGCCGCGCAGCAGCGTTCCGTCCAGGTCGGTGGCGATGAGTGAGAATGCGAGGGGAGCGGCCATGATCAGAGAATACGGACACCGCGCCCCCACGACTCACCCCCGTTTCAGCCCCAAGTAGTGCGCGCGGGCTCCTTGATGGTGGTGTTGACGCGGTTGAACATGTTGGTGAGCGAAATGGTCAGAGACTCCTTTCCGGCCCCTCCTCAGCCGTGCGCCGCCGCCAGGTGCTTCGCCAGCCGCGGGGACGCGAACTCCGTACCGCACACGAAGCGCATCACCGGGCCGTACGAAGCCGCCGCCGGGAGGCCGGTGAAGTACAGACCGGGCACGGACGACACATAGCCCGCGCCGAGCTTCGGAGTGCCCCGGCTCACCGCGAGCGCGGTGCGCAGCTCATGGCCGAGGAAGTCCATCGCGGCTATGTCCACCCGGTATCCGGTCGCCGCGATGACGTGGTCGGCGGACAGCTGCCGGGTGCCACCCGCGTGTGGGGCGACCGTCAGCGTCGTACGGTCGTCCGCCGCGGCCGCCCCTACTATCCGCGCGACCTCGCTGACCTGCACCTTGCCCTCGAAGCGGTCGCGCAGCCACCATGCGCCGAGCGGGCCGAGGACCCGGCGGACCAGGTAGTGGCGGGTCTGGGCCGGGAGGTAGCGATAGGGGTGCGGGTAGTAGCTGAGCGCCCACAGCGACCAGGCCCGGCCGAAGGGGGACTCGGGGCGCAGCTTCGGCTGGTCCCACGGAGGTGCGCCGAAGGCCACCCGGCCGCGGCCGCGCGAGACGACGCGCACCTGCGCGCCCGCTTCCGCCGCGAGTGCCGCCGTCTCCAGCGCGGACTGGCCGGCGCCGACGACGATGAGCTCCTTGCCGGAGAACCTGCTGAGGTCGTGGTGCTGGGAACTGTGGGAGACCCGGCCGGTGGGCGCGGGGCCGTCCGCGGCGGCCGCGGCCAGCTCCGGCGGCAGATGGGACAGACCGGACAGGCCCGTGGCCACGACGACCGCCCGGGCGGTGAACAACTCGCCCGAGTCCAGCTTCAGTTCGAATCCGGAGCCGGCCGCCCCGCCGTCGCCACCCGCTCCACCTGCTCCACCTGCTCCATCTGTTCCACCGGCCTTGCGGTCGACGGAGACGACCCTGACGCGCTCCAGCTCGGGCACCAGCTTCTGCTGGAACCACTCGCCGTAGGCGATGAAGCTCTCGGCGGGGATGATGTCCTCGTCCGTCACCAGTCGGCGTATGCCGGCCGCGTCGCAGTAGTCGACGAGGTCGTGGCCCTGCTGCGGGGCGTCGATGTTGGAGGCCACCGGCGTCGACTTCAGGAGCATGCCCGCGGGCATGTGGTCGCGCCAGCTCACCATGGGCTCGCCGAAGACGCGGACAGGGATGCCGCGCGCCCGCAGATGGGCGGCGGTCGACAGGCCGAACGGCCCGGCGCCGATGATTGCTACCGGTCGGATCACGAAGTCCCTCCCCAGGACGTCACTTCGTCACTTCGTGGTGGTGCTGCCGCCGCGGCGGTTGGTGCGCCACAGCTGGTACAGATGCTTCGCGCCCGGCCGCACGAAGCGCGCGAGCATCGTGAAGAACGGCCGCAGGTCGTCCCCTGCCAGCCAGGCCAGCTCCGTCCCGCTCGCCCGCGCCGGTGCGTGCGGCGTCGTATAGCCGCTGCGGCGGTAGGCGAGGAGAGCGGGCAGGTCGATGTTCTCCACGATGTACCGGTGGCCGGCTCGCTGTTCCCCCTCCGGAACGGTGCGGCCCGTCAGGTCCAGATGCATGGCGCGGACCACGTCCACACCCGACTCGTTCTCGAAGAGCCGGAACTGGGCGCCCATACGCGGGTTGAAGTCGAGCAGTTTGTACTGACCGTCGCGCCGGTCGAAGCGCAGGTCGAGGTCGATGATTCCGGTGAAGCCGATCTGTTTGATGAAACGTGTGGCGAGGTCCGCGAGTTCCGGGTTGTCGACGACATACGCGTTCGCCGTCATGCCCGCGTGCGGCGGCCAGGAGCGGACCTTCACACCGGTGAACATCGCCAGCGGGATCGAGTCCCGGTCGAAGTAGGCGTGCACGATCCAGTCCTCCGCCTGCTCCCGCGGCAGGTACTCCTGGAGGATCACGCCGGGGTCGCCGTGCCGCTCGCCCCAGTCGTCGGCGAGCGCGAGCAGGCCCTCCCGGGTGGCGATCCTGGTCGTGCCGTTCACAGCCGGTCGTTTGCGCCGTACGAACGCCTCACGGTTCTTGGCCACCACCGGGAAGCGGGCCTTCTCGGCGAACGCGACGATGTCGTCGTAGGACTGCGGGAAGGCCGCCGACGGGCTCGGAATGCCGTGTTCCACGCACAGTTCGTGCAGGCCCTGCTTGCTGGCCAGGTGGCGCGGCAGGCCGGGCTCGACCCGTGGGAAGAGAAAGCGCTCGGCGAGGGCGTCCTGGTGCTCGGCGATCAGGACCGCGGCCTCTTCGTCGGTCGGGACGAGGACGGCGGGCCGGCCGATGCGACGGCCGATCCGCAGGAGTCCCTCCACCAGGTACTCCGGCTCCTCGGTGCCGGTCGTCGGCCAGACGAACGCGCGCTCGAGATAGCGCGAGGCGGCGGCCGGCGTGTAACGGTCCTCGGTTATCGCATACATCGGGACGCCCAGGCGGCCCAGACTGCGGATCGCTCCGACCCCACCGTGGTGCAGCGGATAGTCGCCGAATTTCACGATCAGACCCGGCACATCACGATCGGCCTCGAAAGGCATGCTGCTGGTGCTCCCGGCCACGGGTCCCCCCACGTGTCCCCCCTACGGACCGGACCCACCCCGTCCGTGTCCCCCAAAGGACGCTAAGCCGGAATTGGCGCCTCCCACAACCCCAAAACGGACATTGCAAACTCTTTAGACACTGCCCAAGACAGGCAACTCAGCCGTAACGTGTGCCGCGGTCGCATGGAACACACCATGTGGCACGACCAAACGGAACGCACCGCACGCATCCGAGAGTGAGGCAGCACCCATGCCCCCCTTCGACGTCCCCGAGGGCGATCCCTTCGGGCCGCACAACCTTCCGTACGGCGTCTTCTCCCCCGCGGGTCCGGACTCCGACGAGCGCAGGGTCGGTGTCCGCCTCGGCGACCACGTCCTCGACGCGGGGGCCGCGGCCCTCGCACTCGGCTCCCCGTACGCCTCCGTGCTCGCCCGGCCGACCCTGAACCCGCTGCTGGCGGCGGGCCGCACGGTGTGGTCGGACGTGCGACGCGCACTGACCGGGTGGGTCACGGTGCCGGCCCACCAGCGGGCCGTCGAGCCCTTCTTCCACCCGCTGTCGTCGGTGACCCTGCACCTGCCCTTCGAGGTCGCCGACTACGTCGACTTCTACGCCTCCGAGAACCACGCCCGCAATGTCGGGCAGATCTTCCGCCCGGACGCGGTGGACTCCCTGACCCCGAACTGGAAGCACCTGCCCATCGGTTACCACGGGCGGTCCGGGACGGTCGTGGTGTCGGGCACGGACGTCGTACGTCCGTCGGGCCAGCGCAAGGCCCCCAGCGACGAGGCACCGGTCTTCGGCCCGTCGGTCCGGCTGGACATCGAGGCCGAGGTCGGCTTCGTGGTGGGAGCGCCGTCGCAGCAGGGCCGGCCGGTGGCGCTCGGCGACTTCACGGACCACGTCTTCGGCCTGTGCCTGCTCAACGACTGGTCCGCCCGCGACATCCAGGCCTGGGAGTACGTCCCGCTCGGTCCCTTCCTCGGCAAGTCCTTCGCCACCTCGGTGTCGGCGTGGATCACACCGCTGGACGCGCTGGACGCCGCCCGGGTGGCGCCGCCGGCGCGCACACACGCGCTGCTGCCGTATCTGGACGACACGGACGAGGAGCCCGGCGGCTACGACCTGCGCATCTCCGTCGCGATCAACGGCCAGGTCGTGTCCGAGCCGCCCTTCTCCACCATGTACTGGACCGCCGCCCAGCAACTCGCCCACATGACCGTGAACGGCGCCTCGCTGCGCACGGGCGACCTGTACGGGTCGGGCACGGTCAGCGGTGCGCACGAGCGTGAACGCGGCTCCCTGCTGGAACTGACCTGGAACGGCCGCGACCCGCTCGAACTGCCCGACGGCAAGCGGGCCTTCCTGGAGGACGGCGACGTGGTCACCATGACGGCCTGGGCTCCCGGACCGGACGGACTGCGGGTGGGGCTCGGGGAAGTGACGGGACGCGTGGTGCCGCGGGACTGACCGACGGAGGTCCGGAGCGCGGGTCCTGAGCGGTCCGGGGCGCAAGGTCCGGAGCGCAAGGTCCGGAGCACGGAGTCCGGAGCACGGAGTCCGGAGCACGGAGTCCGGAGCACGGAGTCCGGAGCACGGAGTCCGGAGCACGGAGTCCGGAGCACGGAGTCCGGAGCGCGGAGTCCGGAGCACGGAGTCCGGAGCGCGGGTCGTGGGCCGCGAGGCACGTAGGTGCCGGCGGGCGGCCCGGCCGAGCCGGGGAGTCCTGGCCGTCCCCGGGGCCAGTCGCCCAAGGACCCTGACTCCGGCCTCCGGCGCCCTCATACTGGCGGTGGGCGGACGACACGCATGCCGGGTCCGCCTCCGCACCGCCCGACCGCACCCCCGTTCCACTCGCATCCACTCGCACCCCCTGACAACCACCCCCTCCGATCAGGATCCGGAGCCCGTGGCATGACCCTCTGCCTGCTCCTGCTGAGCCTCGTCGCCCTGGTGGCCGCCGTGCCGGTTCCGCGCGCGCTGACCCGGGCGGTGTGGCCCGAGCGGGAACCCGTGGTCGCGCTGTGGGTGTGGCAGTGCCTGGTCGCCACCGTGCTGCTGTGCTGTCTCACGGCCCTCGTGCTGAGTGCCGCCGCCGTCTTCCACACCGTCCGCGTCCAGGTCTTCGCCCCCGCGCCGCGCGCCGTGACCGAGGCGTACGACCTCTCGGCCACACCGCCTTGGGCGACGGCCCTGACCCTGCTGCTCGCCTGCGGTGCCGCCTGGACCACGGCGATGCTCGCCCGCGAACTCGTCGAGGCCCGGCGCCGCCGTTGCCTGACCCGCGCCCATCTGCGCGAACGCGCCCCCGACCTGCCGGCCGGCCTTCCCGCCGCCCGGGGGCCGTTGCTGGTGCTGGAGGACGAGTACCCCGACGCCTCGTGGCTGCCCGGCCACCCGCCCCAGCTGGTCGTCACCACCGGCGCCCTGCACCGTCTCACCGCGCGCCAGCTCGACGCCGTCCTCACCCACGAACGGGACCACGCCCGCGCCCACCACGACTGGCTGCTGCATCTGTCCACGGCACTGGCCACCGGCTTCCCCCGCATCCCCCTCTTCGCCCACTTCTGCGACCAGACCCACCGGCTGGTGGAGCTCGCCGCCGACGACACGGCGTCCCGCCGCTGCGGCCACCTGACCACCGCGCTGGCCCTCATCGAGCTGAACCAGCACCGCGGAGTGCTCTCCTGCGCCTCCAGCCACCGTCTCCTGGGCGAGCGGGTCGACCGTCTGCTCGAACCGCCCCCACGCCTGGGCCGTCGGGACCGGGCCCTCACGACGACGGTGGCGGCACTGGTCCCGCTCCTCCCGCTGCTGATCACGTTCGCACCCGGGCTGACCGCGCTCGGCTGACCCGACAGCCGCTCGTCGAGCCCACGACTCGCCGTCTCGCCGGGCGGCCGTCGCCATTCACCGGGCGGCCCCCGATCGACGAGCCGACCCCGGATCGCCGGCCGCGCCCCCACCGCCGAGCTACGTTCCGTCGCCGAGCCCCAGCCCGTCACCGAGACACATCCCGTCGCCCAGCTACATCCAGTCGTCGGGCTCCGGCTCGGCGTCCATCTCGGGCCAGTCGTCCGCACCCGGATCGGCGTGGGCCGCCGTGGTCGGTTCCGCCTGGGGCGTCCCGCCCAGGCCGGCCAGCACCGCGACGACACCTTCGCCGTAGGTGGCCAGCTTCTTCTCGCCGACCCCGCTGATTCCGCCGAGCTGGGCCACGCTCGTGGGCCAGGCCGTGGCGATCTCGCGGAGCGTGGCGTCGTGGAAGATGACGTACGCCGGGACACCCTGTTCGCGGGCCTGTTCCGCACGCCAGGCGCGCAGGGCCTCGAAAGCGGGCAGCAGTTCCTCGGGCAGTTCGATCGCGGCGGCCTTGGCCTTGCGCTCGCCCCGGCCGGAGGAGGCGGTGCGCTCGGTCACCGGCTTCTTCGGTTCCTTACGCAGCGGCACCTCCCGCTCGCGTCGCAGCACCGAACCGCTGTCCTCGGTCAGCACCAGCGTGCCGTAGTCCCCTTCGACCGCGAGCAGCCCCTGCGCCAGCAGCTGCCGTACGGCACCACGCCACTCGCCCTCGGTCAGCTCCTCGCCGATGCCGAACACGGACAGCTGGTCGTGGTCGAACTGGATCACCTTGGCCGTGCGCCGTCCCATCAGGATGTCGACGATCTGCACGGCGCCGAACTTCTGTCCGCGCTCCCGCTGGAGCCGCACCACGGTCGACAGCACCTTCTGGGCCGCGACGGTGCCGTCCCAGGTCTCCGGCGGGACGAGGCAGGTGTCGCAGTTGCCGCAGCCCGCAGGGTCCGGGTCCTGACCGAAGTAGGCGAGGAGCTGTCCGCGGCGGCACTGGGCGGTCTCGCACAGCGCGAGCATCGAGTCCAGGTGCGCGGCGGCCCTGCGGCGGAACGCCTCGTCGCCCTCACCGGACTGGATCAGCTTGCGCTGCTGGATGACGTCGTTGAGTCCGTACGCCATCCAGGCTGTCGAAGGGAGTCCGTCGCGGCCGGCGCGGCCCGTCTCCTGGTAGTAGCCCTCGACCGACTTGGGCAGGTCGAGGTGGGCGACGAACCGCACGTCCGGCTTGTCGATACCCATGCCGAAGGCGATGGTCGCCACCACGACCAGCCCGTCCTCCCGCAGGAACCGCGACTGATGCGCCGCACGCGTGCCCGCGTCCAGCCCGGCGTGGTACGGCACCGCCTCGACACCGTTGCGGGACAGGAACTCCGCTGTCTTGTCGACCGAGTTGCGCGAGAGGCAGTACACGATGCCGGCGTCACCCGCGTGCTCCTCGCGCAGGAAGCTCAGCAGCTGCTTCTTGGGGTCGGCCTTGGGCACGATCCGGTACTGGATGTTGGGCCGGTCGAAGCTGGCCTCGAAGTGCCGGGCCGTCGGCATGTTCAGCCGCTGGGTGATCTCCTGGTGCGTCGCGCGCGTGGCCGTCGCCGTGAGCGCGATCCGCGGCACGTCCGGCCAGCGCTCGCCGAGCAGGGAGAGCGCCAGATAGTCGGGGCGGAAGTCGTGCCCCCACTGGGACACACAGTGCGCCTCGTCGATCGCGAAGGCCGCGATCTTGCCGCGGGAGAGCAGGTCCAGCGTGGAGTCGAGGCGCAGTCGCTCCGGCGCCAGGTACAGCATGTCGAGTTCACCGGCGAGGAACTCGGCCTCGACCGTCCGCCGCTCGTCGAAGCCCTGCGTGGAGTTCATGAACCCCGCGCGCACCCCGAGAGCCCGCAGCGCGTCCACCTGGTCCTGCATCAGCGCGATGAGCGGGGAGACGACGATGCCTGTGCCGGGTCTGACCAGGGACGGGATCTGGTAGCACAGCGACTTGCCGCCGCCGGTCGGCATGAGGACGACAGCGTCCCCGCCCGCGATCACGTGCTCGATGACCGCTTCCTGCTCGCCGCGGAAGGCCCCGTATCCGAAGACCCGGTGCAGCGTGGCCAGCGCCTCGCTGTCCGTCATGTCTGGCATCTCCCTGATCCCACCCGTCCCGCCCATCGTCCTGTCCCCCGCACGTCGTCCCTCGACCACTGCCTCCACGATAGGGGTCCGCACCGACAGCGCCGGAGTTATCCACAGGCTCGCCCCGTCTTCCTCGCTGACGTTCGGCCGTCCTTCCTCGCTCTCCCTCGCTCTTCCGCGCTCCCCCTCGCCGACCTTCGGTCGTCGATCGAACGGCTTCCGTCGTCCGAGCACGCGCGAGGGCCCCGGTCCCCCTCGTGGGTACCGGGGCCCGACGCAGGAGCGCCGCGGGTCAGCGCACGAACACCCCCGCCTGGTTCGCCAGGTCCAGGAAGTACTGCGGGGCGACGCCCAGCACCAGCGTCACCGCCACCCCCACCCCGATCGCGGTCATCGTCAGCGCCGACGGCACGGCGACGGTCGGGCCGTCCGGCCGCGGCTCGCTGAAGAACATCAGGACGATCACCCGGATGTAGAAGAACGCCGCGATCGCCGACGAGATCACACCGACCACGACCAGCGGGGCCGCTCCGCCCTCCGCCGCGGCCTTGAACACGGCGAACTTCCCGGCGAACCCGGAGGTCAGCGGGATGCCCGCGAAGGCCAGCAGGAACACCGCGAACACGGCCGCCACCAGCGGAGACCTGCGGCCGAGCCCGGCCCACTTGGACAGGTGCGTCGCCTCGCCGCCGGCGTCCCGTACGAGAGTGACGACCGCGAACGCGCCGATCGTCACGAACGAGTAGGCGCCCAGGTAGAAGAGCACCGAGGACACGCCGTCCGGCGTGGTCGCGATGACACCGGCGAGGATGAATCCGGCGTGCGCGATCGACGAGTACGCCAGCAGTCGCTTGATGTCGGTCTGGGTGATCGCGACGATCGCGCCGCCCAGCATCGTGATGATCGCAACGCCCCACATGACCGGCCGCCAGTCCCAGCGCAGGCCGGGCAGGATGACGTACAGCACCCGCAGCAGCGCGCCGAAGGCCGCCACCTTGGTCGCCGCCGCCATGAACCCGGTGACCGGAGTCGGCGCGCCCTGGTACACGTCCGGCGTCCACATGTGGAACGGGACGGCGCCCACCTTGAACAGCAGGCCCATGACCAGGAGCGCGGTGCCGACGAGCAGCAGCGCGTCGTTGCCCATGGTGCCGGCGAGCGCCGGATCGACGTTCGTGATCGTGCCGTCGACGACCTGCGAGATGGTCGCGTACGACACCGAGCCGGCGTAGCCGTACAGCAGGGCGATGCCGAAGAGCGTGAACGCGGAGGCGAAGGCGCCGAGCAGGAAGTACTTGACCGCGGCCTCCTGCGACATGAGCCGCTTGCGGCGGGCCAGCGCGCACAGCAGGTACAGCGGCAGCGAGAAGACCTCCAGGGCCACGAACAGCGTCAGCAGGTCGTTGGCCGAGGGGAAGACCAGCATGCCGGCGATCGCGAAGAGCAGCAGCGGGAAGACCTCGGTGGTGGTGAAACCGGCCCTCACGGCCGCCTTCTCACTGTCGCTGCCCGGCACGGACGCGGCCTGCGCCGCGAACGAGTCGACCCGGTTGCCGTGCGCCTGCGGGTCCAGGCGCCGCTCGGCGAAGGTGAAGAGGCCGACCAGACCGGTCAGCAGGATCGTGCCCTGAAGGAACAGGGACGGCCCGTCGACCGCGATCGCGCCCATCGCCGCGATGTGCGCCTTGGTGGTGCCGTAGCCGTTGGCCGCGAGCGCGACCACGGCCGCGAAGGCGGCGATGAGCGCGACCACGGACACGAACAGTTGTGCGTAGTAACGGGACTTGCGTGGCACGAACGCCTCGACCAGCACCCCGATGATCGCGGCACCCACGATGATCAGGGTGGGTGACAGCTGCCCGTACTCGATCTTCGGCGCACCGATCTTCGCGATCGGGTCGGCCGCGGTTGACGCGGTTGTCCACAGGCTGTGGACGGCTGTTGCGCTCACTTGGCCGCCTCCACCTCGGGCTGGGGGTCCTTCTTCTGTACGTCGGACATGGTCTGCTTGACCGCCGGGTTGACGATGTCCGTGAGGGGCTTCGGGTAGACGCCCAGGAAGATCAGCAGAACGATCAGCGGGGCGACGACCACGAGCTCGCGGACCCTGAGGTCCGGCATCCCCTCGACCTCCGCCTTCACCGGGCCCGTCATCGTCCGCTGGTAGAGGACGAGGGTGTAGAGCGCGGCGAGGACGATGCCGAAGGTGGCGATGATGCCGATCACCGGATAGCGCGCGAACGTCCCGACGAGCACCAGGAACTCACTGACGAAGGGCGCCAGACCCGGCAGGGAGAGCGTCGCCAGGCCGCCGATCAGGAAGGTTCCGGCGAGTACCGGAGCGACCTTCTGCACCCCGCCGTAGTCGGCGATGAGCCGGGAGCCGCGCCGGGAGATCAGGAAGCCGGCGACCAGCATCAGCGCCGCCGTCGAGATCCCGTGGTTGACCATGTAGAGCGTCGCGCCGGACTGGCCCTGGCTCGTCATCGCGAAGATGCCCATGATGATGAACCCGAAGTGCGAGATCGACGCGTACGCCACCAGCCGCTTGATGTCGCGCTGCCCGACCGCGAGCAGCGCCCCGTAGACGATGCTGATCAGCGCCAGTACGAGGATGGCGGGCGTCGCCCACTTCGAGGCCTCCGGGAACAGCTGGAGGCAGAAGCGCAGCATCGCGAAGGTGCCCACCTTGTCGACGACCGCCGTGATGAGGACGGCGACCGGGGCGGTGGCCTCCCCCATCGCGTTGGGCAGCCAGGTGTGCAGCGGCCACAGCGGGGCCTTCACCGCGAAGGCGAAGAAGAAGCCCAGGAACAGCCAGCGTTCGGTGCTGGTCGCCATGTGCAACGAGCCGTCCGCGCGGGCCTGCGCGATCTCCTGAAGGCTGAAGTTTCCGGCGACCACGTAGAGGCCGATCACCGCGGCCAGCATGATCAGACCGCCGACCAGGTTGTAGAGGAGGAACTTCACCGCCGCGTACGAGCGCTGCGTCGACGCCGTCTCCTCCCCGTGCTGGTGGGCACGGTCCCCGAAGCCGCCGATGAGGAAGTACATCGGGATGAGCATGGCCTCGAAGAAGATGTAGAAGAGGAAGACGTCGGTGGCCTCGAAGGAGATGATCACCATCGCCTCGACGGCCAGGATCAGGGCGAAGAAGCCCTGCGTCGGACGCCAGCGGCGGCTTCCGGTCTCCAGCGGGTCGGCGTCGTGCCAGCCCGCGAGGATGATGAACGGGATCAGCAGGGCGGTCAGCGCGAGCAGCGCCACCCCGATGCCGTCCACGCCCAGTTCGTACCTGACGCCGAAGTCCTTGATCCAGGCGTGGGACTCGGTGAGCTGGTAGCGGTCGCCGCCCGGGTCGAACCGGACCAGGACGACGATCGCCAGTGCGAGCGTGGCGAGCGAGACGAGCAGCGCCAGTGCCTTGGCGGCGTTGCGCCGGGCGGCCGGTACGGCGGCCGTGGCCACCGCCCCGACGGCCGGGAGCGCCGCCGTCACTGTCAGCAGAGGAAAGGACATCGGTATCAGACCGCCCTCATCAGCAGGGTCGCGGCGACGAGGAGTGCCGCACCGCCGAACATCGAGACCGCGTACGACCGCGCGAAGCCGTTCTGCAGTCGGCGCAGCCGTCCGGAGAGCCCGCCGACCGAGGCCGCCGTGCCGTTGACGACGCCGTCGACCAGGGTGTGGTCGACGTACACCAGGGAGCGCGTCAGATGCTCCCCGCCGCGTACGAGGACGACGTGGTTGAAGTCGTCCTGGAGCAGGTCGCGGCGGGCTGCCCGGGTGAGCAGCGACCCGCGCGGGGCGACGACCGGGACCGGACGGCGGCCGTACTGGGCGTACGCGACGGCGACACCGACGACGAGCACGACCATCGTGGCCAGGGTGACCGTCGTCGCGGTGAGCGGCGAGTCGCCCTCGGCGTGCCCGGTGACGGGCTCCAGCCAGTGCAGGAAGCGGTCGCCGATGCTGAACAGACCGCCCGCGAAGACCGAACCGAAGGCCAGCACGATCATCGGGATCGTCATGGACCTGGGCGACTCGTGCGGGTGCGGCTCGTGGCCCTCCGCGTCCGGCTGCCAGCGCTTCTCGCCGAAGAACGTCATCAGCATCACGCGCGTCATGTAGTACGCCGTGATGGCCGCGCCGAGCAGGGCCGCGCCGCCGAGGATCCAGCCCTCGGTGCCGCCCTTCGCGAAGGCCGCCTCGATGATCTTGTCCTTGGAGAAGAAGCCGGACAGGCCCGGGAAGCCGATGATGGCGAGGTAGCCCAGACCGAAGGTCACGAAGGTGACCGGCATGTACTTCCTGAGGCCGCCGTACTTCCGCATGTCGACCTCGTCGTTCATGCCGTGCATGACCGAACCGGCACCGAGGAACAGCCCGGCCTTGAAGAAGCCGTGGGTCACCAGGTGCATGATCGCGAAGACGTAGCCGATGGGGCCGAGGCCCGCGGCGAGCACCATGTAGCCGATCTGCGACATGGTCGAGCCGGCCAGCGCCTTCTTGATGTCGTCCTTCGCGCAACCGACGATCGCACCGAACAGGAGCGTGACCGCGCCGACGACGGTGACGACGAGCTGTGCGTCGGGCGCGCCGTTGAAGACCGCCGCGGAGCGGACGATCAGGTAGACGCCCGCGGTCACCATCGTCGCCGCGTGGATGAGGGCCGAGACCGGGGTCGGGCCCTCCATCGCGTCCCCGAGCCAGGACTGCAGCGGGACCTGAGCGGACTTGCCGCAGGCGGCGAGCAACAGCATCAGGGCGATGGCGGTGAGCTTGCCCTCGGTGGCGCCGCCGACCAGGCCGGGCTCGGCATGGGTGCCGAGGACCGGGCCGAAGGCGAACGTGCCGAAGGTGGTGAACATCAGCATGATGGCGATCGACAGGCCCATGTCGCCGACCCGGTTGACCAGGAAGGCCTTCTTGGCCGCGGTGGCCGCGCTGGGCTTGTGCTGCCAGAAGCCGATGAGGAGGTACGAGGCGAGACCGACGCCCTCCCAGCCGACGTACAGCAGCAGGTAGTTGTCGGCGAGGACGAGCAGCAGCATCGCCGCGAGGAACAGGTTCAGATAGCCGAAGAAGCGGCGGCGGCGCTCGTCGTGCTCCATGTACCCGATCGAGTACAGGTGGATCAGCGAGCCGACGCCCGTGATCAGCAGCACGAACGTCATCGACAGCTGGTCGAGACGGAAGGCGACGTCCGCCTGGAACCCCTCGACCGGGATCCAGCTGAACAGGTGCTGGGTCAGCGTCCGGTCCTCGGCACCCTTGCCGAGCAGGTCGGCGAAGAGGACGACACCGAGCGCGAAGGAGACGGCCGCGAGGGCCGTGCCAATCCAGTGGCCGACGGCGTCGAGCCGCCGACCGCCGACCAGCAGGACGGCCGCTCCGAGCAGGGGCGCCGCGATGAGCAGCGCGATCAGGTTCTCCACGATTCTTCCGACCCCTTACAGCTTCATCAGGCTGGCGTCGTCGACCGAGGCCGAGTGGCGGGAACGGAACAGCGACACGATGATCGCGAGACCCACCACGACCTCCGCGGCGGCGACGACCATCGTGAAGAAGGCGATGATCTGGCCGTCGAGATTGCCGTGCATCCGGGAGAAGACGACGAACGCGAGGTTGCAGGCGTTCAGCATGAGCTCGACGCACATGAAGACCACGATGGCGTTGCGTCGGATCAGGACGCCGGTGGCGCCGATCGTGAACAACAGGGCGGCGAGGTAGAGGTAGTTGACCGGGTTCACTTCGACGCCTCCTCGGCCCGCTTGAAGGTCGTCGGCTCGATCTCGGTCCGCTCCAGGCGCTCCTGCGCGCGCTGTTCCAGCGCCCGCAGGTCGTTGAGCGCCTCGGCGGACACGTCACGGATCTGGCCGCGGTCCCGCAGCGTCTTGCTGACCGTGAGCTCGGACGGGGTGCCGTCGGGCAGCAGACCCGCGATGTCCACGGCGTTGTGCCGGGCGTAGACACCGGGCGCCGGCAGCGGCGGCACGTGCTTGCCCTCGCGCACCCGCTGTTCGGCCAGTTCCCGCTGCGTCTTCGCCCGCTCGGTGCGCTCACGGTGGGTGAGCACCATCGCGCCGACGGCCGCGGTGATCAGCAGTGCGCCGGTGATCTCGAAGGCGAAGACGTACTTGGTGAAGATGAGGGCGGCCAGCCCCTCCACGTTGCCGTTCGCGTTGGCCTGGCCCAGGCCGTTGAACTCGGTCAGGGAGGCGTTCCCGATGCCCGCCATGAGCAGGATGCCGAAGCCGAGACCGCTGAGGAGGGCCAGCCACCGCTGGCCCCTGATGGTCTCCTTCAGCGAGTCCGCCGCGGTGACGCCGACGAGCATCACCACGAACAGGAACAGCATCATGATCGCGCCGGTGTAGACGACGATCTGCACGATGCCGAGGAAGTAGGCGCCGTTGGCGAGGTAGAACACCGCCAGGACGATCATGGTCCCGGCGAGACAGAGCGCGCTGTGCACGGCCTTCTTCATGAAGACGGTGCACAGGGCGCCGATCACGGCGACCGAGCCGAGGACCCAGAACTGGAAGGCCTCTCCGGTGGAGGTGGAGTAGGCGGCGAGCTGCGCGCTCATGCCCCCACCTCCTGCTCCCCGGGCAGTTCGCCCTGGGAGACGGCGACCTGGCGCTCGGTGCCGGGCGCGGCCTCGGTGACGAGTCCCCGGTAGTAGTCCTGCTCGTCCATCCCCGGGTAGATGGCGTGCGGGGTGTCCACCATGTCCTGGTCGAGACCCGCGAGCAGTTGCTCCTTGGTGTAGATCAGGTTGGCGCGGCTGGAGTCGGCCAGCTCGAACTCGTTGGTCATCGTCAACGCACGCGTGGGGCACGCCTCGATGCACAGGCCGCACAGGATGCAGCGGGCGTAGTTGATCTGGTAGACGCGGCCGTACCGCTCGCCCGGCGAGTAGCGTTCCTCGTCCGTGTTGTCCGCGCCCTCGACGTAGATCGCGTCGGCGGGGCAGGCCCAGGCGCACAGCTCGCAGCCGACGCACTTCTCCAGGCCGTCCGGATGGCGGTTGAGCTGGTGCCGTCCGTGGAAGCGCGGAGCAGTGGTCTTCTGCTGTTCCGGGTACTGCTCGGTCAGCCGCTTCTTGAACATGGCCTTGAAGGTCACGCCGAAGCCGGCCACGGGGTTCTGGAAACCGGGCTTGGTCTCCTTGGGCTCCTCAGCCATCGGACGCCTCCTTTCCGTCACGAGATCCGCCGATCGATCCGTCACTCGCAGTATCGGATCCACCACTGACAATCAACTCCCGCTCGCGGTGCGGGCGGCGCCGGGGCACCGGCGGTAGCTCCTGTCCCGGCAGCGGGGGTACGGGGAATCCGCCGGCCATCGGGTCGAAGCCGACCGGTTGTTCGGCGGGCTGCTCGGCCCGGCCGGCCTTGTCGCGGAAGATGTCGGCGACGAAGGACAACAGCAGCAGGACGAGGACCCCGCCGCCGACGTAGAGGGCGATGTCGGCGAAGTCGTAGTTCTCGTTCTTCAGGGTCCGCACGGTGGCGACGAGCATCAGCCAGACCACGGAGACCGGGATGAGGACCTTCCAGCCGAGCTTCATCAGCTGGTCGTAGCGGACCCGGGGCAGCGTGCCGCGCAGCCAGATGAAGCCGAACAGCAGCAGCTGCACCTTCACCACGAACCAGAGCATCGGCCACCAGCCGTGGTTCGCGCCCTCCCAGAAGGTGCTGATCGGCCAGGGAGCCCGCCAGCCGCCGAGGAAGAGCGTGGTCGACACGGCCGAGACCGTCACCATGTTCACGTACTCGGCGAGCATGAACAGCGCGAACTTGATCGACGAGTACTCGGTGTTGAAGCCGCCGACCAGGTCGCCCTCGGACTCCGGCATGTCGAAGGGGGCACGGTTGGTCTCACCGACCATCGTCACGATGTAGATCACGAAGGAGACCGGCAGCAGGAGGATGTACCAGCGATCGTGCTGCTGCTCGACGATCGTCGACGTCGACATCGAACCCGAGTAGAGGAACACCGAGGCGAACGCGGCGCCCATCGCGATCTCGTACGAGATCATCTGCGCGCAGGACCGCAGGCCACCGAGGAGCGGGTAGGTGGAACCGGAGCTCCAGCCCGCCAGCACGATGCCGTAGATGCCGACCGAGGCGACCGCGAGGATGTAGAGCATCGCGATCGGGAGGTCGGTGAGCTGCATCGTGGTGCGCTGGCCGAAGATCGAGATCTCGTTGCCGGCCGGGCCGAAGGGGATCACCGCGATCGCCATGAAGGCCGGGATGGCCGCGACGATCGGCGCGAGGACGTAGACCACCTTGTCCGCGCGCTTGACGATGAGGTCTTCCTTGAGCATCAGTTTCACGCCGTCGGCGAGCGACTGGAGCATGCCCCAGGGGCCGTGCCGGTTGGGTCCGATGCGCAGCTGCATCCAGGCGACGACCTTGCGCTCCCACACGATGGAGAACAGCACGGTCACCATGAGGAAGGCGAAGCAGAACACCGCTTTGACGACGACCAGCCACCAGGGGTCGTGGCCGAACATCGAGAGGTCTTCAGCGGCGAGATACGGGCTCATGCCTCCACCTCCTTGGGGGCTTCGGCGAGCGTCGCCGGACCGATGCGGACGAGGGCGCCGGGCAGCGCCCCGGTGTCGGAGGCAACGCCGCCGCCGGCGGAGTTCAGCGGGAGCCAGACCACCCGGTCGGGCATCTCGGTCACTTCCAGGGGGAGTTCGACCGTTCCGGCCGTGCCGGTGACGGCCATGACGTCGCCGTCCTTGACGCCCGCCTCGGCGGCCGTGGCGGCCGACACACGCACGTGTGCCGCGTGCCGTGTTCCGGCGAGCGCCTCGTCGCCCTCCTGGAGGCGACCCCGGTCGAGCAGCAGCCGGTGTCCGGCGAGTACCGCCTCACCGGCCGCCGGACGAGGCAGCACGCCCGCGGTGCCGAGCGGATCGCCGGCCCGCGGTCCGTCCCACGCGCCGAGCCGGTCCAGCTCCGCGCGCGCGGTCCGCAGGTCCGGCAGCCCGAGGTGGACGTCCATGGCGTCGGCGAGCATCTGCAGCACGCGCGCGTCGGTGGGTGCCAGCCGGCGGGTGACCTGGTCGGGCTTGAGCGCGGCCTCGAAGGAGCGGACCCTGCCCTCCCAGTTGAGGAAGCTGCCCGCCTTCTCGGCGACCGCGGCGACCGGGAGTACGACGTCCGCGTGCTCGGTGACCTCGCTGGACCGCAGTTCCAGCGACACCAGGAAGCCCACCGCGGCCAACGCCTCACGCGCGCGTGCCGGGTCGGGCAGGTCCGCGACCTCGACACCGGCCACCACCAGCGCCTGGAGTGCGCCGCCGGCCGCTGCCTCGACGATCTGTCCGGTGTCACGGCCGAAGCCGTGCGGCAGTTCGGCCAGGCCCCAGACGGCCGCGACCTCGTCCCGCGCGCGCGGGTCGGTGGCCGGACGCCCGCCCGGCAGCAGAGTCGGCAGCGCACCCGCCTCGATCGCACCGCGCTCCCCCGCCCGGCGGGGGATCCAGACCAGCTGCGCGCCGGTCGCGAAAGCGGCCCGTACCGCCGCGGTCAGTCCGCCGGCCACACCGGCCAGCCGCTCACCGACGGCGATCACCGCGCCCTCGGCGCGCAGTGCCTCGGCGGCCTTGGCGCCGCCGTCCTCCAGACCGAACCCGCTCGCGAGCGCGTCCAGCCACTCGGTCTCGGTGCCCGGAGCCGCCGGCAGCAGCGTGCCGCCCGCCTTCTCCAGGCCGCGCGTGGCGTACGTCGCCAGCGAGAACACCCGCTGGCCGTGCTTGCGCCAGGCCTTGCGCAGCCGCAGGAAGACGCCGGGGGCCTCCTCCTCGGACTCGAAGCCGACCAGCAGGACGGCAGGCGCGTTCTCCAGGGACGTGTACGTGACGCCCGCGCCGTCGAGGTCACGGCCGCGACCGGCGACCCGGGCGGCCAGGAAGTCGGCCTCCTCGCTGCTGTGCACGCGCGCGCGGAAGTCGATGTCGTTGGTGTCGAGCGCCACGCGCGCGAACTTGCTGTACGCGTAGGCGTCCTCGACGGTGAGGCGGCCGCCGACGAGGACACCGGACCGGGAGCGGGCCGCGGCCAGTCCCTGGGCCGCCGCCTCCAGGGCCTCCGGCCAGGACGCGGGCTCCAGGGCACCGGCGGCGTTGCGCACCAGCGGCGTCTCGATCCGGTCGCGCTGCTGCGCGTACCGGAACGCGAACCGCCCCTTGTCGCAGATCCACTCCTCGTTGACCTCCGGGTCGGGGGCCGCGAGTCGCCGCATGACCTTGCCGCGCCGGTGGTCGGTGCGCGTGGCACAGCCGCCGGAGCAGTGCTCGCACACCGAGTGCGAGGAGACGAGGTCGAAGGGGCGGGAGCGGAAGCGATACGCCGCCGAGGTCAGCGCGCCGACCGGGCAGATCTGGATGGTGTTGCCGGAGAAGTACGACTCGAACGGGTCGCCCTCTCCGGTGCCGACCTGCTGGAGCGCGCCCCGTTCGAGCAGCTCGATCATCGGGTCGCCCGCGACCTGGTTGGAGAAGCGGGTGCAGCGGGCGCACAGCACGCACCGCTCGCGGTCGAGCAGCACCTGCGTGGAGATCGGGACGGGCTTCTCGTACGTGCGCTTCCGGCCCTCGAAGCGGGACTCGGCGTTGCCGTGGGACATCGCCTGGTTCTGCAGGGGGCACTCGCCGCCCTTGTCGCAGACCGGGCAGTCCAGCGGATGGTTGATGAGGAGCAGCTCCATCACACCGTGCTGCGCCTTCTCGGCGGCCGGGGAGGTGAGGTGGGTCTTCACCACCATGCCGTCCGTGCACGTGATCGTGCAGGACGCCATGGGCTTGCGCTGGCCCTCGACCTCGACGATGCACTGGCGGCAGGCGCCGACCGGATCGAGGAGCGGGTGGTCGCAGAAACGGGGGATCTCGATGCCGAGCTGCTCGGCGGCCCGGATGACCAGGGTGCCCTTGGGCACGCTGATCTCGGCGCCGTCGATGGTCAGCGAGACGAGGTCCTCCGGCGGGACCGCCGCTTCTCCCCCTCCGGAGGGAGCGCTGGTGGTCACGGTCATGCGTTCACCTCCGTGCGGTCGGCCCAGGCCGTCGACCGGGCGGGGTCGAAGGGGCAGCCGCGGCCCGTGATGTGCTGCTCGTACTCCTCGCGGAAGTACTTCAGCGAGGAGAAGATCGGCGAGGCGGCACCGTCGCCGAGGGCGCAGAAGGACTTGCCGTTGATGTTGTCGGCGATGTCGTTCAGCTTGTCGAGGTCGGACAGGGCGCCCTTGCCGGCCTCGATGTCCCGCAGCAGTTGCACCAGCCAGTAGGTGCCTTCGCGGCACGGCGTGCACTTGCCGCAGGACTCGTGGGCGTAGAACTCGGTCCAGCGCGTGACGGCGCGGACGACACAGGTCGTCTCGTCGAAGCACTGAAGAGCTTTTGTGCCGAGCATGGAACCCGCGGCGCCCACTCCTTCGTAGTCAAGAGGGACGTCGAGGTGCTCGTCGGTGAACATCGGCGTCGAGGAACCGCCGGGCGTCCAGAACTTCAACCGGTGCCCCGGGCGCATCCCGCCGCTCATCTCCAGGAGCTGGCGCAGCGTGATGCCGAGCGGGGCCTCGTACTGGCCGGGGCTGGCGACATGGCCGCTGAGCGAGTAGAGCGTGAAGCCCGGGGACTTCTCGCTGCCCATCGACCTGAACCATTCCTTGCCCCGGTGCAGAATGGCGGGAACCGACGCGATCGACTCGACGTTATTCACCACAGTCGGGCACGCGTAGAGGCCCGCGACCGCAGGGAAGGGGGGACGCAGCCGCGGTTGACCACGGCGGCCTTCGAGCGAGTCGAGCAGCGCGGTCTCCTCACCGCAGATGTACGCGCCCGCCCCGGCGTGCACGGTGAGTTCGAGATCGAGGCCGCTGCCCAAAATGTTCTCGCCGAGGTAGCCGGCCGCGTAGGCCTCGCGCACGGCCTCGTGCAACCGCCGCAGAACTGGGACGACCTCACCACGCAGATAGATGAAGGCATGCGACGACCTGATGGCATAGCACGCGATCACAATGCCCTCGATGAGGCTGTGCGGGTTCGCGAAGAGGAGCGGAATGTCCTTACAGGTTCCGGGCTCCGACTCGTCGGCGTTGACAACTAGATAATGCGGTTTTCCATCACCCTGGGGAATGAACTGCCATTTCATTCCCGTCGGGAATCCCGCGCCGCCGCGCCCGCGCAGACCGGAGTCCTTGACGTACGCGATCAGGTCGTCCGGCGACATGGCGAGCGCCTTGCGGAGCCCCTCGTATCCATCGTGCCTTCGGTAGACGTCCAGCGTCCAGGACCCCTCCTCGTCCCAGAAGGCCGACAGGACGGGTGCGAGCAGCTTCTCGGGGCTGGTGTCTTTCAGCTCGGGTGCCAAGGTCATCACTCCCCCTCCTCGGCGGCGGGCCCTGCCGGGTGGGCGGGGTCGGAGGCCGACGTGTCCTGCGGCGCGTCGTGTGAGCTCAGATGCTCGGTGGGCGAGGGCTCGTGCACGGCCCCGTCCTGCGGCTCGTCGTGCGGGCCGCCGTCGCGCGGATGGACCACGCGCGCGGGTGCGGCCTCTCCCCTGGCCAGGCGGAGTCCCACCAGCGACGCGGGTCCCGCACTGCCGCCGGCCTCGACCGCGCCCTCGCGCTCGTCGGGGAAGCCGGCCAGGATCCGCGCGGTCTCCTTGAAGGTGCACATCGGCGCCCCGCGCGTGGGCTCGACGGGCCGTCCCGCGCGCAGGTCGTCCACGAGGCGCTTGGCGCTGCCCGGGGTCTGGTTGTCGAAGAACTCCCAGTTGACCATCACGACCGGCGCGAAGTCGCAGGCCGCGTTGCACTCGATGTGCTCCAGGGTGACCTTGCCGTCGTCGGTGGTCTCGCCGTTGCCGACGCCCAGGTGCTCCTGGAGCGTCTCGAAGATCGCGTCGCCGCCCATCACCGCGCACAGCGTGTTGGTGCAGACGCCCACCTGGTAGTCGCCGCTCGGCCTGCGCCGGTACATCGTGTAGAAGGTCGCGACCGCGGTGACCTCGGCAGTGGTCAGATCCAGCGCATCCGCGCAGAAGCGCATGCCGGTGCGGGTGACGTGTCCCTCCTCCGACTGCACGAGATGCAGCAACGGCAGGAGGGCCGACCGGGAGTCCGGATAGCGCGCGATGATCTCGCGGGCGTCGGCCTCGAGCCGGGCGCGGACGTCGTCCGGGTAGCCGGGCGCGGGCAGTTCGGGCATGCCCAGACTGACGCCCCGCTCCGAAGAACTGGTGGTGGTCACCGGTCGACGCCTCCCATCACGGGGTCGATGGACGCGACGGCGACGATGACGTCGGCGACCTGGCCGCCCTCGCACATCGCCGCCATGGCCTGAAGGTTGGTGAAGGACGGGTCACGGAAGTGGACCCGGTAGGGACGGGTGCCGCCGTCGGACACGGCGTGCACCCCGAGCTCGCCCTTGGGCGACTCGACCGCCACGTACGCCTGTCCCGGCGGTACGCGGAAGCCCTCGGTGACGAGCTTGAAGTGGTGGATCAGGGCCTCCATGGAGGTGCCCATGATCTTCTTGATGTGGTCGAGGGAGTTGCCGAGACCGTCCGGCCCCAGGGCGAGCTGGGCGGGCCAGGCGATCTTCTTGTCGGTGACCATGACTGGGCCGGGCTGAAGCCGGTCCAGACACTGCTCGACGATGGCGAGCGACTGGCGCATCTCCTCCAGCCGGATCAGGAAGCGGCCGTAGGAGTCGCAGGAGTCGGCGGTCGGGATCTCGAAGTCGTACGTCTCGTAGTCGCAGTACGGCTGCGTCTTGCGCAGGTCGTGCGGCAGGCCGGTGGAGCGCAGGATCGGGCCGGTGGCTCCGAGGGCCATGCAGCCGGCCAGATCGAGATAGCCGACGTCCTGCATGCGGGCCTTGAAGATGGGGTTCCCGGTGGCGAGCTTGTCGTACTCCGGGAGGTTCTTCTTCATCTTCTTCACGAACTCGCGGATCTGGTCCACCGCGCCGGGCGGCAGGTCCTGGGCGAGTCCGCCGGGGCGGATGTACGCGTGGTTCATCCGCAGGCCCGTGATGAGCTCGTAGATGTCGAGAATCATTTCACGATCACGGAATCCGTAGATCATGATCGTGGTGGCGCCGAGTTCCATGCCGCCGGTGGCGATGCACACCAGGTGGGAGGACATCCGGTTCAGCTCCATCAGGAGCACCCGGATGATCTTGGCTCGCTCGGTGATCTGGTCCTCGATGCCGAGCAGCTTCTCGACGGCGAGGCAGTAGGCGGTCTCGTTGAAGAAGGACGTCAGGTAGTCCATGCGCGTGACGAAGGTGGTGCCCTGCGTCCACGTGCGGAACTCGAGGTTCTTCTCGATCCCGGTGTGCAGATAGCCGATGCCGCAGCGGGCCTCGGTGACCGTCTCGCCCTCGATCTCCAGGATGAGACGGAGCACTCCATGGGTGGACGGGTGCTGGGGACCCATGTTGACGACGATGCGTTCGTCGTCGGCACGGGCCGCGGACTGGACGACCTCGTCCCAGTCGCCACCGGTGACCGTGTAGACGGTGCCTTCGGTGGTCTCCCGCGCCGAGGCCGCGGACTCGGCGGATGCTGGCTGCGTGCTCACGAGTACGACCTCCGCTGGTCCGGAGCCGGGATCTGGGCGCCCTTGTACTCGACGGCGATGCCGCCGAGGGGGTAGTCCTTGCGCTGCGGGTGGCCCTGCCAGTCGTCCGGCATCATGATCCGCGTCAGGGCCGGGTGACCGTCGAAGACGATCCCGAAGAAGTCGTAGGTCTCCCGCTCGTGCCAGTCGTTCGTCGGGTAGACGGAGACCAGGGACGGGATGTGCGGGTCGCTGTCCGGCGCGCTGACCTCGAGCCGGATCAGCCTGTTGTGGGTGATCGAGCGCAGGTGGTAGACGGCGTGCAGCTCTCGGCCCTTGTCGCTCGGGTAGTGGACCCCGCTGACGCCGGTGCAGAGTTCGAAGCGCAGGGCCGGGTCGTCGCGCAGGGTGCGGGCGACGCGGACCAGATGCTCGCGTTCGATGTGGAAGGTGAGTTCGTCGCGGTCGACGATCGTGTTCTCGATCGCGTTCCCGGCGAGGAGGCCCTGTTCCTCCAGCGCGCCCTCGAGCTCGTCGGCGACCTCGTCGAACCAGCCGCCGTAGGGACGGCTCGCCGGTCCCGGAAGCCGGACCGAGCGGACCAGGCCGCCGTAGCCGGAGGTGTCGCCGCCGTTGTTGGCGCCGAACATGCCGCGCTGGACGCGGATCTCCTCACCTCCCTCACCGCGCTGTCCGGGGAGGTTGTCGGCGGCCAGGTCCTTCTCGGGGTTGACCCCGTCGGCGCCGCCGTTGCCGTTCGCGCCGCTCATCGCAGCAGCCCCTTCATCTCGATCGTGGGCAGGGCCTTGAGCGCCGCTTCCTCCGCCTCCCGGGCCGCTTCCTCGGCGTTCACGCCGAGCTTGGAGGACTGGATCTTCTGGTGGAGCTTGAGGATCGCGTCCATCAGCATCTCGGGCCGCGGCGGACAGCCGGGCAGATAGATGTCGACGGGGACGATGTGGTCGACGCCCTGGACGATCGCGTAGTTGTTGAACATGCCGCCGGAGGAGGCGCAGACACCCATGGAGATGACCCACTTGGGGTTCGGCATCTGGTCGTAGACCTGCCGCAGCACCGGCGCCATCTTCTGGCTCACCCGGCCGGCGACGATCATCAGGTCCGCCTGGCGTGGAGAGCCCCGGAAGACCTCCATGCCGAAGCGCGCCAGGTCGTAACGCCCGGCGCCGGTGGTCATCATCTCGATGGCGCAGCAGGCCAGGCCGAACGTGGCGGGGAAGACGGACGCCTTGCGCACCCAGCCCGCGGCCTGCTCGACGGTGGTCAGCAGGAAGCCGCTCGGCAGCTTTTCTTCGAGTCCCATGTCCTTTGGCCCCTCAGTCCCATTCCAGCCCGCCGCGCCGCCACACATACGCGTAGGCGACGAAGACGGTGAGCACGAAGAGCAGCATCTCCACGAGCCCGAACACACCCAGGGCGTCGAAGGTGACGGCCCACGGGTAGAGGAAGACGATCTCGATGTCGAAGACGATGAAGAGCATCGCCGTCAGGTAGTACTTGATGGGGAAGCGCCCGCCGCCGGCCGGCGTGGGGGTCGGCTCGATGCCGCACTCGTAGGCCTCGAGCTTGGCGCGGTTGTACCGCTTCGGACCGATCAGCGTGGCCATGACCACGGAGAAGATCGCAAAGCCTGCCCCGAGGGCTCCCAGTACGAGGATGGGCGCATACGCGTTCACCGCTCCTCGCTCCTCTCAGTCGGCACTGACTGGTGGCGGTTGCGTCAGGCCCGTGACACCCGCCCTGACAGTCCCGCGGGCTCCGCCCGTCCAGACGAAGATCGCGAACATGTGAAGCAGGTCACAAGCCCAACCGCCTCGCATCCTATGCCCGCCGGTCTGTGATCTGCGACACGGGGTATTGCACAAGCTTTGTGATCTCCACCACCTGACGAAGGATCATGAAGTCGGATGAGCGGTGATCTTCGTACGTGAAGCGTTCGAGTGGTCACCAGAGGTGACATTTCCGCTCGTCGCCGCAGGTGAAGAGGGTCGTCTCCATATCAAGAGACTTCTCTTGCATGCAAATTGGCACCGGACCCGAACTCTTGATAGAGGTCCGCGTTCACACATCAGAGGGAGGTGCGCGGCGAGGTGTGGACGCGTGCACGCGTTCACGAGCTCACCCGGATGTGGGTCAGGGGTGAACGAGAGGTGACCCCCGCGCGGGACGCGACGGACCGGGTGACCGTTCCGTGACCTCCGCCACATCCATGAGAGTCGTCTGAGAACGGGTGTTGGCCAATGGCCTCAACCGGTGGTAAGTCGGGGGCAATTCGGGCGTAACAGCGAAAGTACATGATCACAGGCTTGATCACGTGTGCCCGCAATGTCCGTTACGGCGTCAATAAAGAGTGACGCGACCGGTATTGAGGGGCCCCATTGAACAATTGTGGCGCAGCACACGTTCCTTGAAGGTATGGAGGAGCCCCTGATACCGCTTGTACCCATGTCCCACACCGCTCACATACGTAGCCACCGGAAACCCCGCCGCAGCGCGTCGACCATCGCGATGCGGGCCGGAGTCGCCGGTGGCGTCCTCAGCACCCTGGCCGTCGCCGGGGCGTCCGGCGCGAACGCCGCCGAACCGGTCACGCAGACCATCGAACTGCCTGCCCTGACCGCCGACCTGGCCGCCCAGGTCGCCCAGTCCGCGGACGCCACGCAGCAGACCGCCGCGAACTATGAACTCCAGGCCGAACGCGACGCGGCCGCCGCAAACGCCGCAAAGCAGGCCAAGGCGGACCTCGCTGAGGCGAAGCTGAAGGCGCAGGCCAAGAAGAAGGCCGCCGAGACCGCCCGCAAGGCGGCCGCGGAGCGCGCCTCGCGCAACGCTGACCGGACCACGCTCGGCGTCTCCGCGAACGTCTCCACGGGCAGCTCGTCGAGCAGCTCGTCGACGGCGACCGGTTCGGCCGCGGCCGTCATCGCCTTCGTGAAGGCCCAGATCGGCGACGCCTACGTCAGCGGCGGCACCGGCCCCAACTCGTGGGACTGCTCCGGCATGGTGCAGGCCGCCTTCAAGCAGGTCGGCATCAACCTGCCGCGCGTCTCCCAGGACCAGTCGGTCGCCGGCACCCAGGTCTCGCTGAGCAACCTTCAGCCGGGCGACATCCTCTACTGGGGCAGCGCGGGCAACGCCTACCACGTGGCGGTGTACGTCGGCGACGGCATGTTCGTCGGTGCGCAGAACTCCTCCACGGGCGTCGTGGAGAAGCCCCTGTCGTACGACCCGCCGACCGGCGCGGTGCGGGTGCTCTGAGGCACGCGCACAGCCGTACGGGCTGAAGGGCCGCAGCCGCTCGGGGGCAGCGGCCCTTCCGGCACATCCGGATCCGGGAGCGACTCCTCCCGGCAACGACCCATGCGCCCGTATTGTCCACATCGCGTGATGTGTTGACGCCTTTTCGCGGGCGACCGCCCGCATTCCGCTCCCGCCCCGCCCGGACACGCAGGGGTTCCGGATGCCGGACACGCAGGGGCTCCGGACGCCCGCCGGGCAGAGGCTCCGGACGCCCGCCAGGCAGAGGCTCCGGCATCCCGGAGCCTCCGGCCGGGGGTCAGGCCTTCGGGGCCACCTTGCTGAGGCCGTTGATGATGCGGTCCATCGCGTCGCCGCCGGTCGGGTCCGTGAGGTTGGCGAGGAGCTTGAGGGTGAACTTCATCAGGAGCGGGTGGCTCAGGCCCCGCTGGGCCGCGATCTTCATGACCTTCGGGTTGCCGATGAGCTTCACGAAGCCCCGGCCCAGCGTGTAGTAGCCGCCGTAGGTGTCCTTGAGGACGCGCGGGTAGTGGTGCAGGGCCGTCTCGCGCTGCGCCGGGGTCGAGCGGGCGTGGGCCTGGACGATGACCTCGGCGGCGAGCGCGCCGGACTCCATGGCGTAGGCGATGCCCTCGCCGTTGAAGGGGTTCACCAGGCCGCCGGCGTCGCCGACGAGGAGCAGGCCCTTGGTGTAGTGGGGCTGGCGGTTGAAGGCCATGGGAAGGGCCGCACCGCGGATCGGGCCGGTCATGTTGTCCGGGGTGTACCCCCAGTCCTCGGGCATGGACGCGCACCAGGCCTTCAGGACCTCGCGCCAGTCGAGCTCCTTGAAGGAGTCCGAGGTGTTGAGGACGCCCAGGCCGACGTTCGACGTGCCGTCGCCCATGCCGAAGATCCAGCCGTAGCCGGGCAGCAGGCGGTCCTCGCCGGGACCTCGGCGGTCCCACAGCTCCAGCCAGGACTCCAGGTAGTCGTCCTCGTGGCGCGGCGAGGTGAAGTACGTGCGCACCGCGACGCCCATCGGCCGGTCCTCGCGGCGGTGCAGGCCCATCGCCAGGGACAGCCGGGTGGAGTTGCCGTCGGCGGCCACCACGAGCGGGGCACGGAAGGTGACCTCCCGTTTCTCCTCGCCGAGCTTGGCCGTCACGCCGACGATACGGCCGGTGCGGTCGTCGAGGACCGGGCCGGAGACGTTGCAGCGCTCGTAGAGGCGCGCACCCGCCTTCTGCGCCTGGCGGGCGAGCTGCTCGTCGAAGTCGTCGCGCTTGCGGACGAGTCCGTAGTCGGGGAAGGAGGCGAGATCCGGCCAGTCGAGCTGGAGGCGCACGCCTCCGCCGATGATCCTGAGCCCCTTGTTGCGGAGCCAGCCCGCCTCCTCCGAGATGTCGATGCCCATCGCGACGAGCTGCTTCACGGCCCGCGGGGTGAGTCCGTCACCGCAGACCTTCTCGCGCGGGAACTCGGTCTTCTCCAGCAGGAGTACGTCGAGGCCGGCCTGGGCCAGGTGGTAGGCGGTGGTGGAGCCGGCTGGCCCCGCGCCCACGACGATCACGTCGGCGCTGTTGTCGGAGAGGGGCTCGGTCACGGCGGGAACTCCCCAAGGTTCGAAATCTGCGTGCCGACCGGCACTGGACACGGGCAGTCTATTCAGCAGAATTGATCACCCGGCTGAAGGGCTGCCCAGTGAACCGAGCTCTGCCCGTAGTACGCCTGCGTGTTCCCACCGACGAGGACGCCGTCGCCTGGCACCGGATCTTCGACGATCCGGACGTCATGGAGTTCCACGGCGGCAGATCAGCGGAGTTGTCCGTCTACGAGGAACTCACGGCCCGCCAGCGCCGGCACGACGCGGAACGTGGCTTCTGCCTCTGGACGATGCTGGACGAGTCCGACCAGGTCATCGGTTTCACGGGTGCGCAGCCGTGGCCGCAGGACTGGGGCCCGAAGGGCGAGATCGAGATCGGCTGGCGGCTCGCGCGGGAGTACTGGGGCCAGGGATACGTGACCGCGGCCGCGTGGATGACGCTGGAGCGGGTGCGGGCGGCGGGGGTGCCGAGCGTGGTCGCGATGGTCCTCGCCCAGAACGCCCGGTCGATCGCGGTCACCCAGCGGCTGGGTATGAACCTCGCCGAGGTCTTCACGACCCCCACGTCGAACAAGGAAGGCCACTGCTACCGGCTCGACCTGTGACCCCGGAGGGTCCGACCGGACCGACCGGACCGACCGGCTCGACCGGCTCGACCGGCTCCATCGGCTCCATGGGCTCGACCGGACCGTCGACAGAAACGATCAGTGACGCACAGTAGTCGTTGGTTACAGAAAGACATCCACCGCTTCCGGACCTCACCCCTGGGCGGTTACCCTTCCAGTACCGCTGGGGGTGACATCTGTGCGCATAACACCCAAAACACCCGAAGTGCGCGTGCCCAAGTTCGTCGGCCTGATGGCCGTGGACGCACGCGAGGCCGCCGCGGCCCACGGCGTGCTGCTGGCCGCACCCGACCGGCCCGAGTTCCACCGCACGGTCGTCGACTACGTCGTACGGCAGTACCCGCCGCCCGGTGTCGAGGTGCCACGCGGCGCCGTCGTCACCGTGTGGTTCGACCTCGGCGAGGGAGAGGGCGGCGGAGGCGCCGGCGTGCGCGAGCCACGCATCCCGAACCCGTCCGGGGGCGGACTCCAGCGTGAGCTGGGCGAACCCGGGGACGCCTTCGAGGTGACCAGGTAGGACCAGGGACCAGGCACCACCGGCCGGGACCCATGACCGTGACCGGCACCGTCTCCGCCCGGGACCTGGGACAGACGGTCCGGCCGGCCGGGACCTGGGACAGGCGGCCCGGCCGGACGGCCCTCAGGCCTGCTTGAAGCCCCGGTGCAGGGCGACGATGCCGCCGCTCAGGTTCCGCCACGCCACCTTCGACCAGCCGGCCCCGCGCAGCCGCTCGGCGAGCGCGGGCTGGTCGGGCCAGGCGCGGATGGACTCGGCGAGGTAGACGTAGGCGTCGGGGTTGGAGGACACCGCGCGGGCGACCGGCGGCAGGGCCCGCATCAGGTATTCGGTGTAGGCGGTCCGGAAGGGCGCCCAGGTCGGATGGGAGAACTCGCAGATCACGACCCGGCCGCCGGGCTTCGTCACCCGGTACATCTCGCGCAGGGCGGTGTCGGTGTCCTGCACGTTGCGCAGCCCGAAGGAGATCGTGACGGCGTCGAAGGTGTCGTCCTTGAAGGGCAGCCGCGTCGCGTCGCCGGCCGTGAAGGGCAGCCAGGCGTTGCGCTTCTTGCCGACCTGGAGCATGCCGAGGGAGAAGTCGCAGGGGACGACGTACGCGCCGGTGCGGGCGAAGGGCAGCGACGACGTCGCCGTACCGGCGGCCAGGTCGAGGATCTTCTGCGCCGGACGGGCGTCCACCGCCGTCGCGACCTCCCTGCGCCATCGGCGGTCCTGGCCGAGGGACAGCACGTCGTTGGTGAGGTCGTACCGTTCCGCCACGTTGTCGAACATCGAGGCGACTTCGTGCGGCTGCTTGTCCAAGGATGCGCGGGTCACGGGCTCATTGTGGCAGTACGGGCCGGACGCGCCCGCGCCCGGCCCACCCGCCGACGTGTCACGGCAGCAGTCTCGGCCTCTTCCTCGCCGCCACGTCCTCGACCCATCCGCACATCAGCACGCGAAGCGGCGTTTGTTGCGCTGTCTGTAGTGGCGGCGGGCCAGGATCAGCATCATCCCGAAGCGGCCCATGACGCCGACGCCGACGACCATGAGCCCCACCGAGAGCACGGGTACCGTCCACTCGGAGACGGCGACCGCCACGATCAGGGCCCTGCCCTCGTAGAGGGTGGCGCCGGTGGCCTCCCGGTGGGCGGCCTGGAGCCGTGAGACGGTGCCGGTGGTGCCGCCGTCGCCGTTCGGCCGGGTCCCGCCGGGCTGCTCGCCGGTCACCCCGGCCCCGGCGACACCCGCCGCCTGCTGCCCACTCGAACCGGTACCCGAGGCCGACCCCGAACCGGTACCCGTACCCGAGCCCGAGCCCGTACCCGAGCCCGAGCCCGCGCCCGCGCCCGCCGCGTTGCCCTCCTGCATGACGCCGCTGATGGTGGTGAAGGTGTAGCCCTTCGCCTTCATCTTCTTGATGTACTGCGGCAACGCCTCGATCGTCTGCGAGCGTTCGCCACCCGCGTCGTGGAACAGGACCGACGCCCCGTCGGTGCCGCTCGGCGTGGCCCACTTGACGATGTTCGAGACGCCCGGTTTCTTCCAGTCGTCGCTGTCGGTGTCGACGAAGACGCTGGTGTAGCCGTCCTCGCCGAGCTTCTTGTAGACGGGCCAGCTGTAGTTGTCGATCGCGTCCGTCTCCGAGGAGTACGGCGCGCGGAACAGCGTGGTCGTGATGCCGGCCGCGCCCGCCAGCGCGAGTTGTGTCTGTTCCAATTCCCGGTCGACGCGGGCGTCACTCTGGTACGAAAGGTCGACATGGGTGAAAGTGTGGATACCGACCTCGTTGCCCTGATCGACCATCGTCCTCACGATGCCCGGGTAGCGCGAGACCATCGAGCCGACCAGGAAGAACGTGCCAGGCACGTCGTTCTCCTGGAGGATCTTCAGGACCTGGGGGGTCCAGGTGGGGTTCGGGCCGTCGTCGAAGGTGAGGGCGATCGTCTTGTCCGGCACGGAGACGCTCGTGGCCTGGCCGCCGCGGAAGGTGAGGATCGGGCCGGCGTCGAGGACCTTGTCGGGGACCTTGCTCGCGCTCGCTCCGTCACGCACCCGCTCGTCGCCGCCGACCTCGGCACGCAGATAGCCGTCGAGCAGCATCACGCAGGTAAGGGCGAGCAGGAGCAGCAGAGCGAGGATGACACGCGGTTTCTGCAACGCCGCGGCCCTGCCCGCCGCACGTTCGATACGGGTGGGGGCGCGCCGTCGGCCGCGGGATGAAGTCGTCGTCATGAGAGTGACCGCGTTCCGGTCAGTTGGCGGCCGCGACGGCGGACGCGGAGGAGGTCGGCGGGGTGGCGGCGCCCGAGGCCGGCGCCGACGGGATGCCGCTGGGCCGGCCGATCCGGCTGCCGACACCGCCGTCGGGCTGGAGGCCGCCCGGACCCTGCCCGCTGCGCGCGTCGCCGCCGAACGGCAGCAGCGAGGACGGGCTCAGCGCGGTCCCCCAGCCCGTGAAGGCGGCGCCGAGCACTCCCGCGTATGCGAGGCAGACGACGCCGAGAAGGAGGCCGATCCGACGCAGCAGCTTCGATCTGCGTCCCGAGTTGTCAACGAACACGGGCCCCTCGGCGGCGGCGTTGCCGCGTTTGCGACGGCGACCACGGTCGGCGCCACGACTTTCGATGGCAGTCTCTGAATGCATTCCACGGATATTAGGGAGTCTTTGTGTGCCGACTTCTTTGGCTTACTTATGAGGCGGTCATGAGGAACACGCCAACCTGTCTTTTGCCTGAGAGAACCCCGGAATACCCGCGCGACCCGACATCGAAAGGGCAGGACTGAATGCCCCCTTTACAAGGGCGATTTGCCCTCATCGCCCAGGCTTTCCCATGGACGGCCTGTGCGTCCCCTGTCTCCCCTGTCCATGAAAGACCACAGCCTGGTGTGAGACATTTCCACTCGGCAATCACGCTTCGTTTCCATTCTGCGACAGAAATCACGAGAGCGGGTGCATACGCGATGAGGAGTCTCCTGAGGCCGGCGGCCGGGCTGACCTGCCTGTTCGCCCTGGCCACGACAGGGTGCTCCGCGGGGTCCGGCGATATGTCGGACGCGGCACCCGCAGCACCGAAACAGACCAGCGCCGCCCCCTCGCCGAGCGCATCCGAGAGCGCTGCGTCGAGCACGGCGTACGAGCCGTACGTCAGCGCGGGAGAGGCGTCCGGCAACGACTCCGCGGGCTCCCCGAGGACGTACAACCTGGCTTTCGTGATCTCGGACGGCAGCAGCTGTACGCCGAAGTGGAACGGCACCGAGGCCATCGGGGACTCAGCCGTGAAATCCCGCGTCTCGAAGCTGGCCGAGTCCGGCGCCGAGGTGCGCGTCTCCTTCGGCGGGGCCTCCGGCAAGGAACTGGCGTCGGTCTGCCACAGTGCCTCGGAGCTCGCGGACGCCTATGGCGCGGCGCTGGACGCGGCGGGGGCGACCCGGGCCGACTTCGACATCGAGGGCACCCAGCTGACCGACGCCGCTTCGGTCGCCCTGCGCTGCGAGGCGATCGCCTCGCTGCAGAAGGACCGCCCCGGCCTCGAAGTCTCCTTCACCCTCCCGGTGATGCCGAACGGGCTCGACTCCGACGGCCTGGCGCTGCTGGATTCCGCCAACGAGTACGACGTCCAGGTCTCGGTGGTGAACATCATGACGATGAACTACGGGGAGTCGTACGCCGCCGACATGGGTGACTACGCGCTCACCTCGGCCAAGGCCACCCACGCCCAGCTGAAGGACGTCTTCGGCCTGTCGGACGCGGCCGCCTGGCGGGGCATGGCCCTCACCTCGATGATCGGCGTGAACGACGTCGACAACGAGACGTTCTCGCTGTCGGACGCGGCCGAGGTGCGGACGTTCGCCGAGGAGAAGGAGATCGCCTGGGTGTCCCTGTGGTCCACCTTCCGCGACCAGCAGTGCGAGGACGGTCAGGCGTCACAGGACGACGCGGCGACCAATTGCAGCGGGGTGAAGCAGAGTTCGGGGGCGTTCGCGCAGGCGTTCTCGGGCTGAGGACTTGCAGGGAAGCAACACGTTGATTCCCTGCAAGTCCTCAGGGAGGCCCTACCTGCGCCGGTGCACCAGACGTCCCGCGACGACCGTCGCCACACAGGTCGCGGCTCCGCGCTCCAGCAGCGCCGCCTCGTCCGGGACGTCGAACACGGCGAACGTCGCGACCCCCGCGGACGGGAGCGGCCGCAGGGCCGCCTCCACCGGCCGCCACAGCCCGGCAGAGGCCGACGGTCCCTCGCCCGCATCCCCCGGACCCCCGACGGACGGCAACGGTCCCACGAACACCGCCGTCAGGCTCTCCGCCGAGGCCAGCGGGTCGAGGGACGGGGGCCCGGTGGGAGGTGCGAGGCGTGGCCCGGTGGTGATCCCCGCCCGGCGCACCGCGTCGAGCACCGCGGGCCGCCGCCCCAACTCGCCCGCCACGGCGACGGTTCCGTGCGCCAGCATCCGCTGCACCCCGCGCCGCGCGCTCGCGCCCCAGCGGGCGTCGGTCATGGCGAGCGCGGCGAGTGCCTCGCCGGTGAGCGGTTCGACGCCCAGCCCGTCGGCCTCGCGCGGGTCGGGATGGTAGGCCCGCTCCAGCAGTTCGGGCCCGTACGGGTTCAGCAGGCCGGGTGTGAGCAGCCCCGGCCAGCGGCGGACGCGGGCCGTCGGGTGCCCGGCCGCCAGTTCCTCGTGGTGACCGACGGCCGCGAGTCGCGGGCCGTCGACGAGTACCGCGCCGCCCGGCCGTGCGGGCCGCCCGTCCCCCGTGGCCACCAGGTCGGCGGCGTGGATCGTCAGCACGCGCGGGTCAGTTGGGCGCGAGCAGCTTCAGCTCGGGATGTGCCGTGCCGCCTTCGATCGCCGTGGACGAGATGTGCGACATGACGCGCTCGTCGACGGGGTCGTTCGCCGGGTCGTCGTGCACGACGATGTGCTCGTACGTCGTGGTCCGCTGGGCCGGGACCCGTCCCGCCTTCCGGATCAGGTCGATGATCTCCAGGCGGTTGGAGCGGTGCTTGGCGCCGGCGGAGGAGACGACGTTCTCCTCCAGCATGATCGAGCCGAGGTCGTCGGCGCCGTAGTGCAGGGACAGCTGGCCGACCTCCTTGCCGGTGGTCAGCCACGAGCCCTGGATGTGGGCGATGTTGTCCATGAACAGCCGCGCGATGGCGATCATCCGCAGGTACTCGAAGAGCGTGGCCTGGGTGCGGCCCTTCAGGTGGTTGTTCTCGGGCTGGTAGGTGTACGGGATGAAGGCGCGGAAGCCGCCCGTACGGTCCTGGACGTCACGGATCATCCGCAGGTGCTCGATGCGCTCGGCGTTGGTCTCGCCGGTGCCCATGAGCATCGTGGAGGTGGACTCGACGCCCAGCTCGTGCGCGGTCTCCATGATCTCCAGCCAGCGTTCGCCGCTCTCCTTCAGCGGGGCGATCGCCTTGCGCGGACGCTCCGGCAGCAGCTCGGCGCCGGCGCCCGCGAAGGAGTCGAGACCGGCCTCGTGGATCCGGGTGATGGCCTCCTCGACCGACACCTTCGAGATCCGGGCCATGTGCTCGACCTCGCTCGCCCCCAGGCTGTGGATGAC
Source organism: Streptomyces sp. NPDC059582 (assembly GCF_042735715.1). Classification (NCBI taxonomy): domain Bacteria; kingdom Bacillati; phylum Actinomycetota; class Actinomycetes; order Kitasatosporales; family Streptomycetaceae; genus Streptomyces; species Streptomyces sp. NPDC059582. Next base: position 129,869 of record NZ_JBHWCC010000011.1, on the reverse strand, counting down.
GAGCTGCGGGAACTCCTTCTTGATGGCGGCGAAGTGCTTCTCGTAGTACTCGACGCCGTAGTCCGGGTGGTGGCCGCCCTGGAACATGATCTGGGTGCCGCCCAGTTCGACGGTCTCGGCGCAGCGGCGCAGGATGTCGTCGAGGTCGCGGGTCCAGCCCTTGGCGGTGTCCTTGGGGGCCGCGTAGAAGGCGCAGAACCTGCACGCCGTGACGCACACGTTCGTGTAGTTGATGTTGCGCTCGATGATGTACGTCGCGATGTGCTCCGTACCGGCGTACCGGCGGCGGCGTACGGCGTCGGCGGCGGCGCCCAGCGCGTGCAGCGGGGCGTCACGGTAGAGGACGAGCGCCTCTTCCGGCGTGATGCGTCCGCCCGCCGCCGCGCGGTCGAGCACGGCTGTGACATCAAAAGACGTGAGCTCGGCCTTCTCGGTCACCGGAGCGTCCCTTTCGTCAAGGCTTGTGGACGGACCGAACCAGCCTACGCCAGCCGTTTCGTCCCGCCTGCGTCAGGCCGCGTACGCGCCGATCAGCAGTCCCGTGAAGGCCCCCGCGATCAGGAACGGCCCGAACGCGATGGACGTCTTGCGTCCGGCGCCCCTGGCGACGACGAGGACACCGCCGTACACGGCACCGAACAGGAATCCGGCGAAGGTGCCGAGCATCAGCGTCGGCCAGCCGTACCAGCCGAGGACGGCGCCCGTGCCGAGGGCCAGCTTCACATCGCCGAAGCCCATGCCGCCGGGGTTGATGAGGAACAGCACGAAGTAGCCGCCGCCGAGGGCCAGCGCGCCGTACAGCGCGGTGAGCCAGTCGCCCGCGTGTTCCGGCAGGAGGGCGGCCACGCCCAGCAGGGCGAGGGCGGCGGCCGCGAACGGCAGGGTCAGGGCGTCGGGCAGCCGCTGCACCCGGAAGTCGACGACCGCCAGCAGCACGCCGACGGGCGCGAGCAGCAGCCACACGACGAGCTCGGGCCGGGTGCCGGTGGCGGCGGCGAGGGCGGCGCACGCCAGCGCGGTGGAGAGGGAGAGCAGCGCGGTGGCAGGGCCGTACCAGGACTCGGCCCGCGGACACCGCGCGCACCGTGCCACTGCGACCCACCCCCGGACGGGATGTCCGCCGGGGCAGTCCTGGCGCCACGCCTCCCCGGGCGGCACGGAGAAGCGGTGAGCGGGCCGGGGCAGCAGCAGGCCGGTCGCCGCCCCCCACAGGGCGGCGACCAGGACGACCGCCAGGAGGGTGCTCATCCCGCCGCGGCGACGCCGTCGCGCCAGGTCGGCAGCAGTTCGTCGAGCAGCGCCTCGGTGCGCGGCGGCAGGCCGCGCGCCCCGCTGCGACCGATGAGGTCGGCGGCCAGCGCCGTCAGCCGCTCCGTGTCGTCGGTGGCGTGGGTGGCGCGCAGCAGTTCGTGCCAGAGCCGCTCGTCGGCCGGGGCGGTCCGCACGGCCGCGTTCAGCGCCTCGATGGCCTTCTCGGCGCGGTTCTTCTCCAGGTGGAACTCGGACAGCGCGAGCCCGATGTCGGCCACGAGCAGCGGCAGCTGGGCGTCGACGATCTCGTGGGTGAGCCAGCGGTAGCGGCCCTCGGCCCGGTCGGCGAGCAGCGGACCGCGCACCAGCACCAGCGCGTCGGTGAGCAGCCGGCCACGCACGACCCGGCTGTCGACGCCCTTGCCCTGGGTGGCCTCGTGGTAGAGCGAACGCAGCACGTCCAGGTCGGAGACGACGGACTCGGCGAGGGTGAGCCGTCCGGCCGCGTCGGCGGTGAGCCGGGGTGAGCCGTCCGGGTCGGTGCCCAGCCAGTCGCGCAGCCGGTCGAGCAGCGCGTCACGCACGTCGTCGGTGACACCGCGCGGCCACAGCGCGGAGGACAGCACGCGCGGGTGCACGCCCTCGCGGTGCAGGAGCAGCAGGGCCAGCGCCTCGTGCAGCAGCGCGCTGCGCTCCCCGTCGGGAGCGTCCAGACCGATGATCTCGTACGAGCCCACGAGCCGCGCGTACACCGCGGGCCGCCCCTGCTCGCTGATGTCGACGAGGAACGGCGGGCTGGTCGTCGGCCCGTCCGGGCCCTGCTCGGGGTCGGCCTGCACGAACAGCTCGACCACGGCACGCTGCTGGGCCACCGGCAGCATCTGGGCCGCCAGTTCCAGGCCGAGCAGCGGGGCACGCAGCGTGCCCTCGCCGGTGATCTCCATCTCCCAGGCGGCGCCGGGCAGTTGGCCGCTCTCGGCGCCGACGAGGTAGCCGATGCCGAGACGGCTGGCGTCGGAGGCGAGTTCGGCGAGTTTGACGGCGTCCTCGACGGACGGCTGGGCGGCGAGCAGCACCAGGTGCGGGGCCCAACGGGTGTGCTGGGCGGGGCCGGTGCGTCCGACGAGGACGGAGTCGTGTCCGGCGGCGCCGAGCGCGCCGCGCCGCTGCCGGGTCTCGGCCTCCATCGTCTCGATCAGCGCCTCGATGCCGTCGAGGTGGCGCAGCCGGTTGGGCGCGAGCGGGGTGAGGTCCTGCCCGAACCCGACGAGCGTGATGGTCATCCGGTCCGACCAGCCGTTGGTGGCGAGTTCGGCGGCGACGGACGCGAACACGGCGGCCCGGTCGGCCTCGCGGCCGCTCAGCGAGACGATGCCGGGCACGGCCTCCAGGTTGAGCAGCAGCCGCGAATCGTCCATGGTGCCGAGGCTGACGAGGCCGGGGTAGGGAGCGGCGGTGTCGAGGTCGCCGTACCGCTCGGCGTCGCTGCGGGCCAGCACCCAGAACGTCTGGTCCTGGCCGAGCTGCCACGGCGTGGGCGGCTTGCCCGCGGGCTGGGCGAGCTGGAGGTGCAGGTCGCCGTTGCTCAGCCAGGCCGCGTACACGGTGGGCAGGGCGCGCGACTCGTCGGCGAGGGAGGCGGCCAGGCCGCGCAGCGACCGGTCGAGCAGCCGTACGCCCTCGGGGTCGGCGCCGACGAGCAGCGCGTCCTGGACGTCCAGGGCGTCGCCGGTCGGGATCGGCGGCTCCATGCCCCGACGGCCGCCGAGGGTCCCCATCGCCGACTGCCACAGCGCCTGCCGGCGCCGGCGGCCGAGGGCGCCGAGCAGCCCGGCGGCCAAAAGCGGCGCTCCGAGCAGGGCTTCGGGCAGCCCGAAGGAGGAGCCGTCCGAAGCCTGGGCGGGCGCCTGCTCGTGGCGCTGTCCGCCGTCCCCGGCGGGCCGCTGCTCGGGCAGCGACACCTGGGAGGCGCCGGCTCCCTGCTGGTGCCCGCCGCCCTGCGCGTGGTCCCCCGACTTCGCGTAGTCGTGGATCTGCTGCTGGACCTCGGGCGAGACCGTGGCGGGGGTGTCGGGCATCTCGACGAGGTCGCCGCCCCGCGCGTCCCCGGGCATCTCCATGATCCAGCCGGGCCGGATGAGACTGGCCTCGGACAGCCGCGAACCGTCCGGCTGCACCCGGTCCTTGTTGAGCTGGTAGATCTCCTTGTACCGGCGCCCGTCACCGAGGTGCCGCTGGGCGATCTCCCACAGGGAGTCGTGGTGGCGCCCCTCGGGCGGCTGGATCCGGTAGTACTTCGTGTCACCGGCCTTGGCCGTGCCGCTGTCGGCGTCGGCCTGGGCGTGGGACGCCTGCTCGGCGAGGGCGGCCGCGGTGGACGCGGCCTGCTCCTGCTGCTGCGCGAACAGCCCGGGCGTCGCCTGCGCGGCGGCCACGGTGCCCTTCTGGTTGCCCTCGATGCTGTGCCCGAGCTGCGAGAGCCCCGGCGTGAGGCTCGCGGCCGTGGCGCCGACCAGCAGCAGCGCGGCGACGAGCTGGCGGGCGAGCAGCTGGCTGGGCCCGGACCCGGGCACCCGCCCCGGCACGCCCACACCCGACATGGCCGCCTTGACCTCGACGAGCACACACGCGGTGAACTGCGCCCAGGCGAGCCAGACGATGACCGTCAGGATGTGCAGGAACGTGGAGACCGTGATCTCCTGCTGCAACCAGTCGAGGCTCGGCGCCCCGCTGGGCAGCGGCCACCCGACCGTCACGGCCAACGCCCCAGGTACGCCGACGACCAGCGCCAGCAGGGCGACGAAGGCGAAGAACGCCTTCACGAAGTCGCCGAACGTACGCCGCCGCAGCCGCACCGGCTGCGGAGTACGGTTCCGCGGGCCGGTCGGGCTTCCCGTCGAGCTTGGAGTGCTGCGTCGCGCCATGGCGGGTGTCCTGGGTCGTTTGGAGAGGCGGTGGGTGAGGTGGTTCGGGGGTGCAGTGTTCAGGGTGGGGCGTTCAGGGTGGGCTGAACAGACAGAGCGCTAGGGAGATCTTATGAACTCCCACTGACAGCGGGTGAGGGAGGCGGCGGCCGTCACGGCTGTCCGACGCCGAGGGCCGATCCGAGCGCGGAGCGGAACGCCGACCCGTCCCGGGTGGGGACGGTCAGGGCCTCGCCGCGGCGGGTGCTGATCACCACGCTGTCCATGCCCATGGGAACGGCCCAGCCGCCGCCCACCAGACGTGCGTTGACGGGTCCGGGGAACGGCGCGTGCACGGTCGACGGGTCGAGGTCGGCCAGCGGGATCCGCTCCCGGCCGACCCGCAGCGTCTGTCCGTCGATCTGGATGCGGTTGTAGACGTACTTCGACAGCGGGACCGCGTTGAACGGCGCCCAGATCAGTACGAGGAACATCGCCGACAGACCGAGCCACAGGCCTGTCTCGTCGGGCACGGTGCCCACGGCCATCCAGCCGATGCCGACGACGTAGAGGACCGTGGTGACGGTCAGCCAGGTCTTGGGGATCTTCTCTTCGTACCGCATGGGGTGATTCCGTCCCTCTGTCATCTCTTCTGCCGGCCGGCTCGCTGTGCCTCTTCCACCGGCTTCCGCCGGATCGCACCCGCCGGTTGTCATCCGCGGGTTCTTCTTCGCCGGTTCTCTTTCGCCGGCGGGTCGTGGGTCAACCGACCTCGTTCTCCGCCACCGCCCGGCCGTGCACCACCACGTCCCCGCCGTAGAACATGCCGGTGAAGACCGGCGAGTACGTCAGCTGGATGTCGACCTGGACCTGTTGGGCGTCGGCCGCCACACAGTGGCTCGCGCCGATGTCCGCGCCGGTCATGTCCATCTCGCGGGCGAAGGTCTTCACCCGGTCGTTGCAGTTCTGGTAGTTGATCGGCGCCGGCCCGTTCTCGTTGTCGTAGAGGGCCTCGCGGTCGATGTCCTGGGCGGCGAAACGGGCCGCCTGTTCCGCGATGTCCGCGGCCCGCTCCCGCTTGGAGATGGACATGCCGCCGTCGATGACGAAGGCCGAGAGGGAGAGGAAGACCAGCGCGAAGATGATGACCGCGCCGGCGCCGGAGCCCCGGTCGTCCAGCCGCCGGCTCCGGGCCGCCCACCAGGTGCGCCCCGCGCGCACGAGTTCTCTCACGCCGTCCTCCGGAAGGGGTCCAGCGGTGAGCTGAAGCTCGCCGTCAGCGTCGTCGGTACGTCCAGGCCCAGCATCGCCAGGCCGCGCACCTCGCAGCTCACCTGGACCGTGAAGATGGTGTCGGGCTCGAAGCCCGCGCTGGTCTGCGTCACGGACACCGGCCCGGAACAGACGTCCGCCAGGTCCGCCTCCGCCGCCTTGCGGGCCTCCGCGATCGCCGTCCCGTGGTCCTTCTGGATCGAACCCGCGCGGGCCGCGTCCCGGGCCGCGCCGTCGAGCGCGCCCCGGCCGTCGACCAGCTGGCCGAAGGCCACCAGGACGAGGATGAACAGGATCATCACCGGGGCGAGGATCACGACCTCGACCGTGGACAGACCGCGGTCGTCCCGCGTGAGACGCTCCCGCCGGGACGCGAGACGCCTGCTGCACGAGGAGTCCATCTAGTTCACCCCGTCCCGCACGAACCGCTCCACCGGCCCCGACGACTGCGCGTGCACCGTCAGGTCCAGCCCGGGGAACACCGCCGGCACCCGGGCCGTGATCTCCACGCCCACCGTGTTCTGCTCCGGCTGGAGCATCGTCACGTTCGGCGAGAGCACGAGCTGCGGACCGAGCTGGCGGATGTACGTGTCGACCACGTCACCCGCCTCGCCCCGCCAGGCACCCGGCTGCTGGTCGGCCGTGGCGCGGGCCTTGCGGGCACCGGCCTGGGCGGCCGCCTGGGCCACGTGATCGGCGAAGAAGTACAGCGCGAACTGGACCGTCGCGAAGATCATGAAGAAGAGGACGGGAGTGAGCAGCACGAACTCGATCGCCGTCATGCCGGAGTCGCCGCGGGTGGACGTCGCGTCACGCGCCATGTCCACCCTGCGGCGTATCCATCTGCCTACGCCCACGAGCAACCCCGTATCCCCGTCGACCCCGTTGTTCGTTCGCTCAGCAGGTGCCGCTCGCGTTCGCACCCTTGATGCAGTCACCGACCTTGTTGGCGCCGTCGCTGAGCGCGGCGTTGATGATCGCGGCCACCACGCCGACGATCGCCACGACGACGGCGGAGATGATGACCCACTCGACCGCGGAGGCACCGCGGTCCAGTTCGCCGGAGCGAGCGCGCTCCACGCGGGCCTGGAAGAAGGTGACCAGGAAGTCCACGGCTGGGATCCCGGTGCTGATGTTCCGTCCGTTCATGATGAGTTGTCCTCTCGAAGCGATTCGCAGCTGATCCAGCCGGTTGAGGCTATTCGCGGCAGTTCTGGAAACGGTCTCGGCTCTGCGTCACACCTGGAACACCCGCATCGCCGCGGGAAAGATCAGGAACACCAGGAAGCCGGCGCACAGCAGCAGCTGGGCCACGAGCATCGACTGCGACTTCTCGCCCGCGCTGCCCTCGATCTCGGCCAGTTCGCGGTGCCGCATGGTCTCGGCGCGGGAGGCGAGCGACTCGCGCACCTTCGCGCCGTCGTCGGCGACCAGGGCGAGGGAGGCGGAGAGGTCCTTGAGCTCCTCCACACCCAGCTCCTCGCCCAGTTGCCCGAGCGCCTGCCACTGGCTGATGCCGGTGATGCGGGCGTCGGCGAGCGCGTTGCGGATACGGTGCGTCGCCCAGCCGTCGGAGACCTCCGCGGCCGCCATCAGCGCCTCGGGCAGACCCCGGCCGCCGGCCAGGCTCATCGACACCAGGTCGAGGTACGCGCCGATCACCCGCCGCAGGTCGCGCCGCTTCTCGGCCGCGTCCCGCCGCACCTCCAGGTCGGGCAGGAAGAAGAACAGCGCCCCGCACAGCAGCGCCAGCCAGACCGGGATGACCGGGCTGGAACTGAAGCCCAGCTGCCAGACGATCGCGAACAGGAAGGGTCCGAAGAACAGTCCCGCTGTCGCCAGCAGGACCTTCGTCGCCAGGAACTTCTCCCAGCTGCGGTCCAGCACGGCGAGGTCCGCGCGCAGCGAGCGCTGCTCCCAGCCCTGCTGGAGGTAGAAGTCGGAGACTCGGGCACCGACCTCGGCCCGCAGCGAGCCGAGACGTCCGGTGTCCTGGGTCTGGCGGGCCGACTCGTACGCCGACCCGCGCGCCCGCATCGCGTCGATCCGCGCGACCTGCGCGACGGCACTCCGCCTGGACGGCATGAGCGCCCGTACGAGGGCGTAGATGCCCAGGCCCAACACCGCGCCGACCGTGATCGGCATCGTCAGGTTCACCGGCGTACACCCTCCTCCGGACGGAACGGCTGGGCCTGGCCCGGCGGAACCTGACCCGGCAGGGGCTGACCCGGCTGGGCCTGACCCGGCTGGGCGGGCATCCGCGGCCGTACGAACTGCACCGCCGACTCGTCGCGCACCAGGAAGCGTTCGGGCGTCTCGATGGTCGACAGCTTGCGCAGCCACCAGAAGCCGAGCGCGAACAGGCCGCAGACCACGGCCAGGACCAGCTGGCCGACCGCGGTGCCGTACGGCTCCACGAAGTCACGGTTGAAGACGGACAGACCCAGCACGAAGGCGACCGAGACCGCAACGACGATCTGCACCGAGCGCCGCGTCGAGGCACGCTGGGCCATCACGCGCTGACGCATGTCGACCTCCTCGCGCGCCGACTTGGCCAGCGCGCCGAGCACCTGGCGCAGACCCGGGCCGCGCAGCCGTGCGTTGAGGATCAGCGCCGCGACGATGATGTCGGCGGACGCGTCGTCGATCTCGTCGGCGAGGATCTGCAGCGCGTCGGGCAGCGGGGTGCGCGAGCGCAGCCGGTCGACCAGGGAGTCCAGGTGGGGCCGCAGGACCGGGGCCGCGGCTCGTGCCGACGCCGGGATGGCCTGCTCCAGGCCGACCGCGCCCGCGATGGTGTCACGCAGCGACTCCGTCCAGGAGGCGAGGGCCTCCACGCGGCGCATGGCGGCCCGCTCCTCACCGGCGCCGCCGAAGAGACGGTCCCAGAAGAAGACGAGCACGCCGGCCGCGATACCGGCCACCGCCCAGCGGGTGAGCAGCAGCACGACGAGGCCGACGAGAGCGGCGAGCGAGCCGCGCTGACCGGCGAACCGGATCAGTTCGCCGGCACGCTCGCTGGCCCTCTGCTTCTCGTGTTCGGGCTTGGCGGGCAGTCCGCGGATCGCGACAGCGAGCAGCGCGAGTCCGCCTCCGACAGCGACACCGGCGCCGATCGAGAACAGGACGGTGGTGGAGAACAGTCCACCCATGGAGCCGAGCGAGCCGAGAGCCGAGTACGTCGTCATCGCGCTCACCCCCAGCTTCCGTGGGGCTGGTAGCCGTAGGCGATCAGTTCCTCCAGGCAGGCTATGGGGGCGTGCGCCAGGACCCGGCCGTCGGGCGCCTCGGCGAAGACCTCGCTGGACAGCACACGTCCGTCGACGCCGTTGACCTCGCGCACGGAGGTCACCACGCGCTGGAGGCGGCCGCCGCTCTGGTAGTTGTTGCGCCGCTGGATGAAGACGACGAAGTTCACCGCGCCCGCGATCAGCATCTGGCTGGCCTCGATGGGCAGCCGCTCCGACGCCTGGAGTGCGTACGTCGAGATGCGGTTGAAGACCTCGTGGGAACTGTTGGCGTGGATCGTGGACAGCGAGCCGTCGTTGCCCTGCGACATCGCGTTGAGCATCGTCACGATCTCGTCGCCGAGCACCTCGCCGACGATGACGCGGGAAGGGTTCATACGCAGCGACCGGCGTACGAGCTCGGCCATGGCGATGGAGCCCTGCCCCTCGGAGTTGGGCAGCCGCTCCTCGAACGCCACGACGTTGGGGTGGAGTTCGGGGAACGTGTCGAGGCCCAGCTCCAGCGCGCGCTCGACGGTGATGAGCCGCTCCTGGGGCGGGATCTCGTTCGCGAGGGCCCGCAGCAGCGTCGTCTTGCCGGCGTTCGTGGCCCCCGCGATCATGATGTTCTTGCGGGCCCGCACGGCACAGGCGAGGAAGTGCCCGAGCTCCGGGGCGATGGTGCCGTTGCCGACGAGGTCGGAGATGAACACCTTGCCCATGCGGGCCCGACGGATGGAGAGCGCCGGGCGCCGGGCCACGTCCATGACGGCCGACAGTCGCGAACCGTCCGGCAGCCGCAGGTCGAGCTGCGGGTTCGCGGAGTCGAAGGGACGGGACGACAGACCCGAGTACGCGCCGAGCACCTGGATGAGCTCGATGAGCTCCTCGTCGGTCTCGGCGACGGGATCGCCCTTGACCTCGCGGCCGTCCGCGTACCCGACGAAGACCTGGTCGCAGCCGTTGATGTCGATGTTCTCGACGTCGGGGTTGTCGAGCAGCGGCTGGAGCCGTCCGACGCCGAACAGCGCGGCGTGCACGGCGGCCGCGTACTGCTCCTCGGTCTCGGCGTCCAGCGGCGTGCGGCCCGCGTTGATCTCGGTGCGGGCGTGGTCCTCGAGGATCTGGGCTATGACCGCGCGGGCGTACTGCCGTTCGTCCTCGTTGGACATCGGCGTGACGCCGGAAGTCTGGTCGAGTCGGCGCTGCTCGGCGATACGGTCGCCGGCGTCCTGCCGGAACCGCTTGACCAGCTGGTGGTCGACAGCGGTCATCGGCCGGCTCCCGCATGACCGGTGACCGGCCCCTGCTGCGGTACGGTCCAGGCGGCGCCGTACTGCTGGTAGAGGTCCGCGGCCACCTTGCGGGCCGAGCGGATCAGCAGCGACTTGTCGAGCCGGCCGCGCTTGCGCCCGGCCAGCTGCTCGGCTCCGGACGGGTCGTCGGCGATGGTGCCGACCACCCGGGCGCCGGTCTGGGCGTGTACGAGCATGTCGTTGACCTGGTTGACCAGCTTGCCCGCGTCGGCCGGGTCGGCGACGAGGACGACACCGATCACCGGGTTGCCCAGGCTCGCGGCGCCGCGCGGGCCACCGTGCAGCTTCGCCGAGAGGGCGGCGGCGCGGTCGCGGACCCGGGCGATGGCCTCGGGCTCGGTACGGGAGATCAGCAGCACCAGCGCGGCCTGCGGGAACAGCTCCACGGCCGGGGTGTCTCCGCTGACGCGACCGCAGTCGGCGATGACGTCGGCGGGCGCGTTCGGGGAGTCGGCGAGCGAGGCGAAGGCCTGCCCGAGGGTCGGCCACACTCCGGTGAGACCGGCGGCCTGCTCGGCGATCCCGAGCCCCACGACGACTTCGAGGCCGCCGCTCAACGGCTGGACGTGGTCCCAGAGTTGGTCCGGGACCAGACCGCGGCGGGCGGTCGCCGCGATCGACAGCATGCCGATGTTCGGGTTGAGCTGCCCGCCGTGCGCGGCGGCGCTGCGGTACACGAGGTCGCCGCCCGCCGGGTCGGCCTCGACCAGCAGGGAGCGTCGCGGCCAGACCGCCGCGAGGGCGACGGCCGCGGTGGTGACGCCGGGGGAACCCTTGTCGGCGGCCAGAGCGATGAGAGCCATGGGTCTGGTGCCGCCTTCTAGTTGCCGGAGACGTGCACGACAGCCACCGCGCCGGCGGAGGCACTGCGGGCGACGGCAGCGGCATCGGCCTGGTCGACGAGCAGCGTCAGCGAGAGATTGCCGGTACTGACGGTCGCGTCGCTGTCCTCGGCCTTGGTGTTGACCTTCGCGTTGTCGACGATGAGACCGCCGGACGCCGTGGAGGTCGACTCGGACTTGTCCGAGGCGGCGCTGGTGTCCACGTTGTAGACGGCCACGGTGTCGCCGGGCTTGATGTCCGACGGGTACTGGCCTTCCTTCAGGGCGACGCCGACGGAGGCCTTCCCGGCGGGGAGGCTCTCGCCCTCGGCGAACATCTGCCCCATCACGACCGTGTCCTTGTAGATCGTGGTCTTGGCCTTGAGCTCCTTGAGAGCGCCGAGCTGCGACCACTTGACGTAGTTGATGCTGTCGTCGTCGGCGACCATGACGGAGGTGACGTCGCTGCCGGTGACGGACTCGCCGGGCTGGATGTCCCTGGTCACCTTGACGACCTCGACCCGGTCTCCGGCCTGCAGCACGAGCATGGTCGCGCCCAGCGCCCCGACCAGGATCAGCAGCACCGCCAGCGCGGCCAGCGCGGGCTTGCGTTCACGCGGTGGCGTGGGAAGCCGGTCACCGACCGACGGCTGAACCGGCCCCGCGGAACGACCCGCGCCCGCCCCCGTACGCTCCTGGATCTTCACGCAACAGCTCCCCGTACAACCAAGAAATCGTCTGCCAATTTCTTTGCATCCACTGCATTTACAGCATTCATCGCAAATCCGGACACTCTCCTCGTGGCCCCGCATGCGGGGTGCCCCGGACATCGGGCCCGATCCGGGCAATTGGCCGACGCGAAGGCGAGTGTCAAGCGATCGCACGGTATCAGCCGCACATAAGCCCCTCAAGGTGAGTCGGGCCCCGCGAACCACGCCGTACCCGTCGTTATCCAACTGCAACGGGTCGTGCAGACAGCCCAGTTGGGCCCGACGCCCGAGCGGCCCCCGTCTGGTGTGCGGCTGCGAATCTGTTGCCGCACCGACATCTTGGCCGCCCGGCGGCACACCCGACTCTTCGTCACCTACCGGCCACGAGGCCTGCACGATTCGCTCACGGGGGACCGAATCCCACCCGCCGTGCACTTTGCTCACCACCAACGCCGCCTGGCGCACGGCCCCGCGGACCCTATCCCGACCACGACCTTCGCCCTCACGGCCGTACGCGCTCATCGCGGGAGGCGAGTTGACTCTCGGGACGCGGACCGGTGACCGTCACCACAACGGATGAACCATCGGCATATGCCGGACGCTCCACGGCCACCGCCCCTACCGTCCACCGCATGGTCAGCTCATCCCACGAGGCGATGCACCGCATCTTCCAGGAGGATCCCGGGGTCTTCGCCCGGACCTTCCGGGCCCTCGATCTGCCCTTCCCTGACCCGGTCGCCGTGTCCTTGATGCCCACGGACCTCACGGAGACCAGACCCACGGAACGGCGCGTGGACACTCTTCTGAAAATCGACACGGCGTCGGGCGAGAGCCATCTCCTGATCGTCGAGGCACAGGGGAAGAAGGACCCCGGAAAACCTGCCAGCTGGGCCTATTACGTGGCCCACCTGTACGCGAAGTACGGCATTCCGCCTGTTCTCCTGGTGACATGCCAGGACAGGGCAACGGCCGCGTGGGCGGCGAAGCCCTTCGCCATCGGCCCTGCTCAATGGCCCGCGCTCACCCTGCGCGCCCTCGTCCTCGGGCCCCACAACGTGCCCACCATCACCGATCCGTCCGCCGCGGCCCGGGACATCCCACTCGCGACCCTGAGCGCGGTCACGCATGGTAAGGAACCGAATGCTCCTGCCATACTGAAGGCCCTGGCCACGGCTCTGAAGACCGTCGACGAGGAGACCGCGAGGATCTTCGCCGAACTCACCGAACTCGGTCTGGGCACCTGCCCCGCCGCCGAGACCTGGAGGCAACTGATGTCCGTCGACCTCTCCTTCTTCCGCTCAGAGACCTCTCAGCGTCTGCGTGCCGAAGGCCGGGCGGAAGGCCGGGCCGAGGACATCCTCCTCATCCTCACCACACGCGGCATCGAGGTCCCGGAGCACGTCCGCGAGCGGATCGCCGAGTGCACGGACCTCGACACACTCCGGTCATGGCTCACCAACGCCCTGACCGCTGAGACCGCCGAGGATCTGTTCACCGAGGGACCCGCCTGACTCCACCCGGGCAACGGGGTCGGTGACCGGGACTGTCGGCCCCGTGGATGGGCGTGAACCCCCTCGCCGGGGACGAGGAGGCCACGCCGCGTCGGCGCGTTCGTTCCTAGCGATTGACGGCCTGGATCTCGTGCACGGTCACGTTCTGCTCGAACGTCGACAGCCCGTCCGGCAGCCCCGGCTGCCGCGCCGGCCCGTCCGGGTCGGCCGAGTCGGTCCAGGTGACCTTCCAGGTGATCGACGCCTTGAACGGGTAGGTGCCGTCGCCGGAGGAACGGCGGTACGTGACGTTGCAGCCCGCGTCCGAACTGTCCACCGTGTAGCCGCCGTTGCCCTTGACCAGGTCGTACGTGCAGGTCTGCGGATCGGCGTCGGCGGTGCCCGCGTCGACCTTGAGGGCCACGGGGGTGGCGACGGTGGTCGCCGCCATCCGTACGCCCTTGTAGTCGATGCTCGCGGTCGTCCAGACCCGGTCGAAGTCGCCCGCGAACTTCACCCGCGTCCCGAGGTTGACCACGAGCCGGTCCTCGCCCGGGCTCAGCACCACGGGCGGGGTCGGCAACTTGGTCGAGTTGTAGGCCAGTTCGGACAGGATCTCCGGGGTCAGCTTGTTCGGGTCCGGCCGGGGGTCGGCCGGCGGAACCCAGATCTCCCAGTTGTCGGTGGTGACCGGGCAGGCCTCGGTGTAGGTGTCGTCACGGAACTTCACCTGCCACCACAGACCGTCGTCGCCCTTGTGGTACTTCTCCTTGTCCCGCTTCTCGGCGTAGCTCGCCGCGGGCTCACCGGCGCCGTTGTACGCGGACTTGATGAACTTCTCGTACTCGTCCGCGTCGTACATCGGCTCGTACCAGCACACCGGGGGCTTCCAGTTGGCGTTGGAGGAAGTGGCGGTGCTGGAACCGCCGCCCGACCCGGTCTTGCTCTGGTGGATCTGGATGTGGGCGCCGATGGTGCCCTTGCCTGAGTCGGCGCCGGAGTCCGGGGCGGGCTCGTCGGTGTTTCCGGAGCCGCCGCCGACCTGGCCGTCACCCGCGTACGCCGGGAAGCTCACTCCCACGACCACGACGAGCCCGGCGGCCACGATCGTTCCGAGCACCGGGCGGGCGATCCTTGCTCCTATCCCTGCACGCATGACGCGTCCCCCTTCTTCCAACTCTGGCGCTGCACCTGCCAATCACCCGCGGAGTCCTTGGACGCCTGGAGCGTGTAAAGGATGTAGTCCTGGTCGCTGGGGTTGGTGTGCAGCACCTTCTGGGTCTTGATCTCTTTGCTGTATCCCTTGCTCTGGTCCTCGCAGTAGCGGACCGCGGCGGTCTTGCCGTTCTCGATGTCGGTGACTTCGAAGCCGTAGAACCGGTAGTCGCCCGAGACGGTGAGCCCGTCCTTCTTCACGGACGCGACCCGCTCGGTCCAGTAGGTCAGGGCGGACGCCGCGAAGTACCGGTTCATGTTGGCGGTCCGGGCGTCGCCCTTGGCGAAGGCCTCCAGGCGGGTCCGGGCCGAATGCGCCACGTCCCGCAGAACCGCGTCCTTGGCGGCATCCCCGGTCGAATCGTTCTCGACCGTCACCTTGATGTCCGCCGGAAAGGCGAAGGTCGGCGCGTTCTTCTCGGCCGAAGCGGAGGCGGACGGCGAAGCGGAGCTGTTCTCCTGTGAACCGGCACCCTCGATCTTGTCACCGTCCGAGCCGCCGCCCGAATCGCTGCTGCAACCAGTCACCGCAAAGGCGACGGCAGCAAGAAGACCGGCCGTGGCCGCCCTCTGTCGCTTGGTCAGCATGACGTTCGTCCCCCGTGGTAGTTGATCGGTGCGCAATAGGATGATTCCACGAGGAACGTGTGCGCGGCCAAGTACCCTGTGGCACTGATGCGACTCTGTGAACTTCGTGAAGTGTCCTTCACGCAAGAAGCACTTGACGCACGCGCGGCGGTGGCGGGCATCAGTCGCCCAGCCGGTCCATGAGCCTCCCCGGTGCTGAGATCAACGCCCCCCGCAGTGACAGATTGCGCGTGTACACACCCTCGAAGAGGATCGCGACACTGATGTCGACGGAGTCCACGGCTCCCTCGGCCGATCCGGAGATGGTCTGCGGATCCGTCCAGTGGGAACGGGTCATGACGACCCGGGACTCCGGCCGCTCCAGCACGTGGTGCCGCCGGTCCCCCTCCTCCCGGTACCGGTACTCGCGCCCCACAGCCCAGACCCTCAGCGCTCGGCCACCTCTGCTCGTACGCAGCGTCCGCCGAGAGAAGGACGCGTCCCGCCCGGCGACGCTCAGCCGCCCCCGGGCAAGCCGAGGCCGTCCGCCGTACGGCAGCCCCGTGAAGGTGGAAGGGGGGATGTTGTCGCCGGTCACCATCGCACCCTTGCGGCTGCTCCGGTCGGCGACGGGAACAACTTCAAGGGCGGGAACGACGAGCTCCACCGGCCCCAACCGCCCGACGTCGCCTCGCCAGAAGGACACGTGGTGCTGATTCATCGACGTCACGGTGTTCGTGAAACGTCGGAGCTCGAACGTAAATCCGTTCATGTGCCTTTCACCCGATTTAGTCGAAGAGTCCGCCGATGGCATTACCGATGCTCTTCGCACCGTCTGCCAGTTTGCTGGCCCCCTCACCGATCTTCCTACCGGTCCATGCTCCGGCGTCGGCGACTTTCCCCGGGAACTTCTTGACCGTGTCCCAGTTGTCGACGATGGTGGCGACCCCGTACACGGCGCCGGTGACCACGGCCGCGCCGATGGTCACGGGGTTGGGCGCGATCATGGCGGCTGTCAGTGAGGCATTGAAGGCGACGCCGGACACCTTCGCGACGTATCCGGCCTTGTCCCGCTTGAACGCATCAACAGGATTGCCTTCCTGATAGACATCGAAAGCGCCGATGCCCGTGGCCAGGATGCTGCCGCCGATACCGGTCGCGCGCCAGAAACCGGCCGTCCGCATCGCCGCTCCGGCTCCGGAGGCGAAGGCACCCATACGGCCCGCTCCGGTTGCCTTGCTCAGCGCCGACGCGTTTTTCCCCACCTTGAGCAGGTTCGCCTCCCAGGCGAACTCCTTTCCGGCAAGTGCCGCCAGGCCGTCCTTTCCGGTAAGCACGTTGAGAATCGGCGCTGGGGTGCGTGCGCCGATTCTCGCACCGAGCCGGGCGATGCTGCCGGGAATGTATGACGGCGGCCGCCCCTTGAGGATCTGCGCAAGGGTCGTACCGGGTGCCTTCAGAAACTTGACCTCGCCAGGGGTCTTGAGACTCTTGAAGTACTTGACCAGGCCGAGGGTGCCAGCAGCAGCCATCTTGAAAGCGCCCGGGACGGTCGAGGCGAGCGCGGTGATGTTGATGTAGTCACCGACGACCTCGCCGAGATTCTCGTTGCCGCTGACCTTCGCGACGGCATCGCCAGGGATGCGCTGCAACCAGTCCTGGTACGTCTCACCCGGTTTGCGCTTCAGCCAGCCCGCGTCGAACTTGTCCCCGCCCGCGACTGAGGCGTTGGCTATGAGCATGGCCTCCGGCGGCAGGGTCGCGCCCTTGAGGTCCTCCGGCTTGAAGCCGGCGTACAGCGCGGCGGCCCGCGGATCGCCGTCCTCGGCGCGCAGGATGGCCGCACGTCGCCGCAGATCGACCGCGGTGTCGTCGGTCCAGTGCATCATCGGCTTGAGAGAACTCAGCTTGTCCCGCACCCCCAGGCCGGCCGCCCGGGTGAAAGCCTCGTCCAGCCGGTCGCGCAGATTCCCTCTGCCGTCGAGCAGTTTGGCCAGGTGCTCAAGGTCCGACGGATTGCCCATGCGCTTGGAACTGTCGCTCATTTTCCCCGTGCTTCCCCGTGATCGTCTACTGCGCTACGCCGTACAAGGACAGAACTGTCAAGGGCAAGGCCTCAGATGGCCGCGGCCTCGGCGAGCTGCGGCCCGTCCGGAAGCAGATCGGTGATCATCCGCCAGAGCTCCTTGGCCGAGGTGCGGCGCACGCGCAGCTCGCTGCCGGCGTCCACCTGGCCCTCGACGACGGGTTCGGCGGGCAGTTCGCGCAGCCAGTACCCCTCGAGTCCGCAGTCCCAGACCGCCAGCGCGGAGACGGCAAGTCCACCGCTCCCGCGCGTGGGCCCCTCCCCCTGCCAGGCCACGGTGATCCGCCACATGCAGTTCAGCTGGGCCAGCACCTCGGCCAGGCGTACGGGTGCTCCGGCCGCCTCGGCAATGGCCTCCGGCTGCTCGAACTCACCGGCTTCCATACGCTCCAGTACGTCGTCCAGGGTGCCCATGGTCGAGGCGATGACCTCGCCGGAGTCGACCTCGGCGGTGAAGTCCCGGTGCAGGTCGACCATCCGGGCCAGGGCCCAGACCAGCGTCTCGGGCTCCGCGGGTACGTACTCGGACTCCGCCTCGCCGGGCCAGTTCTCGTGCGTGAAGATGAAGTCGTCGCCGACGACGGCACCACTGCTGGTGACGCCCTGCGGACCGGTCATCTCGACCCGGGCGATGACTCGCGGCTCCATCAGCGTAGCGACGAGCGGATACAGGTCGGCCGAGATCTTGCCCTCGGCGTCCAGGATCTTCGCTCCACTCAACTCGTCCCGAGCGGATACGAGTTCCTCCGGGATTCGCCCTTCCTCCACCAGCAGGCCCAGCACGCTGACATGGGAGTCGGACAGCCGCAGCCGGCGTCGGGCCGCATCTATCGAAGGCATTCTGTGGTGTCCCCCTGAAATCTAGAGATCGTTGAACCGATTGAGGAATCGCCCGGGCAGCGACACGAGCGCACCGGGTGTCGAGAGGTTCCGCGTGTACACGCCCTCGAGAACGAGCGCGAGGCTGATGTCGAGGGCATCGGCCGTGCCGAGGCAGGTCCCGGTGATGGTCCGCGGATTCGTCCAGCTCGAACGCGCCATCCGCACGCCCGCGCCGTCCCGGACCAGCTCGTGACCACGCTTGTTGCCCGACTGCGCGTAGGTCCACGAAAAGACGTCGCCCCGCGGCCCCTTGGCGGACGCGGCCGCACGCTGAAGCTCGAAGGGAACCCCGCTCATACGTCCGACGCCTCTCGTTTCTCCGGGACTTGGCCGCACTACGGACATACGGCACACAGCTCCGCACCCACCGAAGCAGCCGAAAAGGACTTACCGGAAAAGACTCCAGCACCCCTGGCAAGCAACCGCAGCACAGACCACGAGCCCCGCATCAAGCCACAGTAAAGCCAGAGTAATCAATACGCATAGCGCACCTCACGCGGCCCCCTCACGCCCTGCACAAGACACCCATCACGTCACGCCGCATCGCGCCGCCCCCATCGGCGACAGCCAACAGGAACTCCGCCGCGCGGGCCCCGGGCCCACCCCCAAAAGGACCTTGCACCGCGCCCCCGGCGATGACGACACGGCCCGCCCAACCACTGACAAACCGCGGCAAGCCGAGGGTCAGGAGCGCCTTCTCTGGAGCTGATGTTTGCGGAGCAGGTCGATCTCGGACAGACGCCGCTGCCCGGCATAGAAGAGGGCTGAACCCGTCACCACGAACAGCCCTGCTGTGGTCGCCAAGCCGACGCCATCAAGGGCTCGGTCACCGGGCATGGCCTCGATCCACGGGCCCAGCGCTCCGAGTGGATCCTTGAAGAGAATGACGTGCTGCCCCACCTTGAACTGGCCGTAACAGTTCTGCTGTTCCGACAGATCCCGCACGACACCCGATGTGTCGACAACCCGGCAGACGGACAACTCGGTGCTCTTCTTCACGCCCCGGCGCTCTCCGGTGTCCGCCACAACACCGTGCACACGCTCACCGAGCTGTTTGACGTACGTCTCGTAGAACGCGGGCCCGGCGAAGAACGGAAGTGCGAGTGCGGCAACGGACGCGAGTGTCGCTGCCCCCGCCCGATGCCAGACGCCGCCCGCGACGATCGCAGCGGCGGCCACCACCCCCATCATGATGATGACCCCGACCCACATCCCGTACGGATACTGACCGAGTGCCCCCGCGAGAACCCCCACCGCCGGGATGAGGATGGCCCACTTCAAACTGTTGAGTGTGCGACGCGGAGTTGCGGCAGTGGTTATGGCTTCAGTCGCCGACTCGGCCTGTGCGACCGGCGGCATCTCGTACGGCCCCATACAGCTCTGCTCTCCCACGTACCCCGTCGATATTCCGGACTACCGACCTGCAGCGCTGCTCGGCGGTTTCCGGACGCACACAGTAGCCGGTGCCGGTGACACGCCCGCCGACTCGGACCATGGGCCGAACGGCACACCGCATGGCCATAGCAGCCGCCGGCTCCCCGATCGCACCGCCCGTGTGGGCCCCAGCAGCGTGCGCCCGTCAGGAATTCAGGTCCATGACTACTCATGCGCGTCTGGGGACTCACCGGGAACGCTGGTCACCATGCAGATGCCGCGTCTCCTCGCCCGCCGCCTCATCAGCCAAGGTGCGCCATCCGACACCTGCGACCCCGCACAGTGGGCCACGACATCGGCTCGTACCGCTTGCGGCCGCAATGCGGGCCTCGCTTCGGTAAGTGCTTTGCAGTTGCCCGTCACTCCGCCGAGTCCGCCCTGGCGAAACCAAGAACCGCACCGGTAACGTCGCTGTCCTTGACTTGCCACTCACCCCACCCCCACCGGGAGACGACCGTGAAACGCCGTTCTTTGCCCGTTGCTGCCGCGCTGGTCGCAACCGCAGCCTCGCTGTTGACGGCCTGCGGCAGTGGGAGCGACTCGTCCGAGGGCCACGACAAGATCTCAGGCGCGGAGCAGAGCGCGGCACGGACGGCGTCGCCGACTCCTACGGCCGACATCGCGCGGCCTGACCTCTCACTTCCGAGCGATATCACGGAAACCTTCGAGAGCTGGAAGACCGGCGACACGGCCAAGGACACGATCCTCACGGACGCCGGTCATGCGCAGTCCGCGGTCACACACGCGGTCGTCAAAGGCGATCCCGAAGATGCGAGTCTGAAGTTCTACCAAGCGGACACGGCTCTCGCGGGCAGCCAGGACTGGGTCAAGTCGATCGTCGATGCGGGATCCACCTTCACGGGTGCGGTGCGTTACTACGTGCCGAAGATCAGCGTCTTCGACAAGACGTCTGCGGCGGTGACCTATTGCTCGGACGAGAGCAAGGCTTTCAACAAGAATCGCAAGACGGAGAAGGTCGACAAGTCGCCAGTCACTAAGGACGCCTACGTGCTGTACAGCACGCGTCTGGAGAAGAACGCACAGGGCGTTTGGCAGACCACAAAACTCGAGTCCGAACGGGGTAGCAAGACGTGCACGCCTTGACCCGGCGCAACAGGTGGCTCGTTGTCGTTGCAATGGCAGGAGTCTGCGCGCTGATGCCGAATGCCGCGATGGCGGGCTGGGGCCCGCCAGGCAAGTCGAACGGCAGCAAGACGGAGACGACCGGTGGCCAGTCCGGCGGCGACCTCGTCTCCATGGTCCGCTTCTCCGGCAGCACCTCCGGTAGCGACGGCGGCAGCTCGGGGAACGTCACCCCCGTGGGCAACTGGAGCCCGCCGGCCTGCTGGTACGAGCCGCGTAGTGCGGCGGAGTTCTCGAAGTACGTCGAGGACATGTACGACGAGACTCTCAACACTCCCGGCCAGGCCAACTACGCCAAGTCGAGCGTCGGCGAGTTCCGCACCACCTACAAGGACGGTCAGTACAAGAACTACAACCTCGACAAGGCGGACGAGGGCAACTGGTGGGTTGCCGTCCGTGACGAGGACCGGTGGATGGAACCGGAGGCCCAGGCCTGTGACAAGCAGCCGTTCTGGGTCGAGACCGGTGATACGCCCGACGTCCCGAGCGCCGTCACCCCGCAGGTGCTCGCCGAACTCGCCTATGACAGGCTGCACCTCCCTGAGACCGAGGTCACCCTCGCGCCGAGGGACGTCACCAAGGTCAACCTCCCGACCTGGGCCTGGCTGGACGGGTCCAAGTTCAAGCCGGTCGAGGTGACCGCCGCCCTGAACGTCGGCGGCCTCAATATCCAGGCCACCACCACGGCGAAGCCCGTCTCCCTCAAGCTCGAACCCGGCACCCGGGACGCAGAGACCTACCCGGCCGGCGGCGAGTGCAGGTTCGGTGTCGACGGATCCATCGGCGAGCCGTACGCCAAGGGCAAGGCCGACCGGACTCCGCCGTGCGGCATCAATTACCTGCGATCCTCGGGCAACGGCACGTACTCGATCCGTGCCACCGTCACCTGGGAGATCACCTGGTCCGGAACCGGTAACCCCGGTCCGACGCAGCTTCCCAACGGCACCTTCGGGGACACGCAAAACATCAAGGTCCAGGAAATCCAGTCCGTCAACCGCTGAGCCTGGAGGCCCTGGCACCCCAGAGTGAGTGCCAGGCGCTCCGCTGGGAGTGCACTGTGAACCGCCGTTCTGTCCCGATCGTCGCCGCGATCGCCGCGGCCGCAGCTCTTTCGCTCTCGGCGTGCGCGGGCCACGATGCCGAGTCCGCGAAGCACCCGTCGAAGTCCAAGAACATCGCCGAGATCAAGGCAGCCCTGTCGGCGGAATTGCACACGGCGATCAAGGCGGCCACGCCCAAGGCCGACTACCCGAAGGACGAGTTCGGCAAGGCGGCCGGCGGCTCCGGCTGCTCAGGCACACAGTCCACCGTGCGAATCGCCGGCTGGGACCCTGACGAGGCACAGTCCAACGAGGAACTCCTCACGAGGAGTACCGCCTACCTCGGAAAGCACGGGTGGACGATTACCCCTCAAGTCTCCGACAGCGAGGACCAGGCAGCCAAGATCGCCAAGGCCGACCTCGCAGAGGGGCTTCTCACCGCTGCTAACCAGGGCCTCACCTTCGAGGGTGACACCGTCTGCAGCGCGCCCTGACCGCTCGGCAGCACCGCCGCGCACATCTTCGCACCACAGGTCTACGTACAGGGGAACTATCTGATGCGAGCACACCACATGGGGAGGACGGTCGCGGTCGCCGTCGCCCTCGTATGCGGAGTCGCGGGGTGTTCCGCATTGCCCGGGGCCTCCGGCAAGGACAGGAAGGAGGAGCAGACGACCTCCGGCCCTACTTACAGCGAGGCGCTGGCTGCGATGAAACCCGATGTCGCAGACGCCCTCAAAGCGGCGATGCCCAACGCGGAACTGGACGAAAGTTCAAGTGCCGACGACTGCGGCGGCCTCGACATCCTCGACAGCAAGGACGGCAGCAAGCGAAAAGGATCGCTCGACGTCACCATCGCCGGCGCTCCTTCGGACACACGGCAGTCCAAAGAACTGGTGGAGGCGGTCGTGAAGCAGCTGTCCAGCCGGGGATGGACCGTCGAGAAGCGATCCGATACCACCCCTGCCGGCCATCCCGACGGCTACATGCAGTACCTGAAAAAATCCGGCCTGCACGGCACGGTCGCCGTCTCGGCCTCACCCTTCAAGCTCACTTCGGGCAAGGTCTCCCAGACCCTCGGCGCCACAGTGGTCACCGACTGTCTGCGGAACCCGGACTGGCGCAAGGAATGACGATCGAAGAGGACGAGGAGTGAGCGGGGTCAGTTCCCCCCGCCCTCATCCTCCTTGCTGCGCTGCGTGGCGGCGGACCCTTCAAGGTCGTCGGCCATGGAACCCAACCGCCCCTTCCTGACTTTCAGTTCGCCACGCACCTTTTCAGCGGTAGGGCCCTGCCAGCGCTCATCCGCTTTGGCTTGCTGGTCCGCCGCGATCTCGATCGACTGGTCGAGCAACTTCCGGACGTCCTCCGCAAGCTGCCGAATCTTGCCCGCGTCGTCCTTTGCCCCCATGGGAAATCCTCATTTCATCCGCACTCTCATCGGGATTCGGTTCGCCGAAACCCGCCTTGCAGATCCTATCGATGGGATAGCGTACTAGACTATGGCCCTGGTTTATGCGGATCCTGACATGCTAGATCGGCTGGCGAAGTCCCTCGACAACAAGGCGGGAGAGATCCCGCATTTGAAGTCCCGAGCATCCGCATTAGGTGTTACCCCAGACGTGTCCGGATTGCCCGCAATTGCCAACTGGTTAGGTGAAACCGCCACCGACCTCCGCAGACGCGCGAAGATCCTCAGAGCCCCTTCCGAATCCCCTTTCAGCTCACTCTCGGAGTTCGGCCTGCCGACGTCCCTGGCCAGGAAGCCGGGCGCGGGCGACAAGTTCGAATCGGGTCTCAAGTTCGTCCTTGCCTCCCATAAGGGCGAGACATCGCAGGAGCAGGCCCAAGCGGTCAAGACCTACTTCGCCACGCTTTCCCCGGAGGAGCAGGCAGCACTCGCTGTCGCCGACCCCAGCCTCGTCGGGAACCTCGAAGGCGTCCCGGTCAACGTACGTTTCGCCGCCAACCGAATTTCTATCCAGAATGAGTACACCGAGGAGTCTGAGCACCTCAAGGGAATGGCGACGAACGATCCCGCATACAAGCGAACAAAGGATCGCGTCGACACCCTCCGCAGTTTCCTCAGCCCGCGAATCCAGAAAATCAGGGACCCGAATACGGGTAAACCAAGAGAGCTTGAAGTACCCCGGCAATTCCTGATCTTCGACGCCAAATTCGGCTCGACCGCCGACCCGAAATCCTCCCCATTTCCCGACGGCAGGGTCGCCGAAGTTGTCGGCGACCTGGAAACCGCCAAGAACGTGGCCTTCCGAGTCCCCGGTATCACGAACCGTCTCGATAACTTCAACGGTTTCACCGCTGGCGGCTACCAATTAGCATCGGACGAGCACGGCTTCGAACAGCCGGACACCGCAGTGGTCAGCTGGCTCGGCTATGACACCCCGGAGATCGGCGACTCCGTTGACGCAGAAAAGGCGGAGGTCGGCGGACGTCGACTCGACGCCTTCCGCCAAAGCATATCCGTGAATCTACAACCGGATGCGAAGACCAGCATCTTCGCCCACAGTTACGGAACACTGGTGACCAGCAAGGCCCTGCAGGACGGGCTGACCAACATCGACAACGTTACGTTCATGGGCAGCCCGGGCCTAGGGCCGAATATTCATTCGGCCGCGGACTTCCACATGCCCAACACCAAATTCTACGTGATGCGCGCCAGGGAAGATCCCGTGTCCTACACTCAGGGACACGGAGACGATCCGGCGGACTTCAAAGACATCATCCGGCTCGGAACCGACGGCGCCACCGGACATTCCATGTACTACGACAGGGGCACCGCGTCCCTGAACAACATGCGAAGTGTCCTCTTCGGCGGCGCCGAGAAGCTCACCTTCACCCACACCACACTCGACCAAGAAATGCCAGGCGCCCAAGAAGTACGCGACCTGGTCGCCTTCTTGCACGAGAAGGTACCGCCCGAGGCCGTCAACGAGATGGGTGCAGACCTTGACCCCATCGTGCAGGGTCTACTGAACGGCAGAAGTAAATTCATCGACGTCGTGGGCCCCATCCACTCGGTCCTCGGCAAGCACAACATGCTGGACCGGGTGAAGCCACACGAACTCATGGGCGAGGTCAACGCTCTCGCGTCCCGGTTCGCGTACAAACAGGCCTACAAGGCGGCGAAGGACAAGGGGGCCCCGGACTGGTTGGCGACGGCTGCCGCAGGGACCGCAACCCTGGCGGCCAAGGCCTCGCTCCACATCGCAACCTGGCCGGTCGTCAAGGTCATGGAGTTCGACCGTCTGCAGAACGACACCCGCCAGTTGTACGGCATCGTCAGCGATGGCTGGGGAGAGATCTCTGCCGACGGCTCCGCGCTGGCGAACAGCCTTGGAAGAGACGGCAGCCGCGTCTTTGCCGCCGGTGCGGACATGACTGGCAGTGCCATCAACACCGGCGGGCAGGTGGTGTCGGGAATCGGAGACTCCATCCTGAACCCCTCCCACACATTCAAGAACGCCGACGACATCGCCAAATCAGTGCAGTCCACCACAGATTCCTTTGTCCGGGACGGCACCGAAATCATCAACTCTGTCGACCATGCCTTCGAAGAGACCGTCGACAAGGGTGGAGATATGCTCAGCAGTGGTCTGGACACCGGGAAGAAGGCTCTCCACAAGGGCGGGGACGTCGTGGACTCAATCGCCAACTTCATTTCCTAGAACATCCCGGGAGGAGCCACTATGGCTGTAGTACAGGCACGCACCGAGTTGATCAGCAGGGTCCGGTCCGCGATCAACACCGTGATGGCGGGCGCGACGGTGATGGACCTGCCTTCCGTCGTCTCGTCCGACGCCGTCGCGATCACCGCCTTCGACGAGTCCGACACCAGGTCCTCCGACGCACTGACGGACGCGTTCATCGCACAGCTCCGTTCCGACGGCTGGGCTGTCGACGAACGGGAACGCACCCGTTCCGAGCCCCAGTTCCACGCCGCCAAGGCCGGGCTCGGCGGCGGCGCCTTCGCTGTACGGACGGCAGCCGTTTCCTTTCACGGCCTGGCGAACCACGACACAGAGGCAGGACCCCGTCCATGAGCATCGAGGAGACGCAACGGGGCATCGCGGAGGAGATTCGTGCCGCCATCAAGGCAGCGACCTCCAGAGCGGTGTACCCCGACGACGAGTTCGGCCACCCCGACCCCGCCTCGCTGCGGGTCGCCGGCTGGGACCCGGACGAGACTCAGTCCAACGACCGGCTGCTCAAGCACAGTACGAGTCACCTCGTACGCAACGGGTGGAAGGTCTTCCCGGAGCCTACGGACAGCGACGACCGCTCGGCCCGGATCCTCAAGCCGGGGTTCGCGAGTGGTCGTCTGTACGCGGCTAACCAGGGACTGACCTTTACTGGCACGGTCGAATCCTGACCTGCGAGCCGAATGGTGCCGATGCCAGCGGATGCGTGGTCGGCCCCGTACAGATGTCGTCGCACGCAGATGGGCAGTTGCACTCAGGCCACACCGGGCGCCCTTCTCGGCCTCTCTGTCGTGTGTGCCCTGTACGCCGCGGTGAAGTGGGGGCGTGGGGTCACGCAGGACGCCGGCTCGCGCCTGGCGATGGGGATCTACGATCTGATCAACCCGTGGACGGAGACCGCTCTGTACGGGGACGGCAACTCCGCCCCGGACGGCGCCCAGCACACCGTACGAGTGAACGAGCACCACGCCACCGTCGCACTGCCGCTGACGACGGCCGTTGTACTGGCCCCGGCAGCGCTGGTCACGTTCGTCACCTTCGCGGCGGTGCGCCACCGGAGTAGCCGCACTCGGACCCGTCCCAGCCCCCGGCCCAGTTCAATGTGGTGACCCTGTAACGGTCGGGAACAGTTCCCACTCACCGACTCACCTGCCGCAGACGCCCCTCGTATGCTTCACCAGCGATGTCGCCGTGGACGGATATGCGGACATCGCTCAGCAGAGCGGTAGCAGTCAACGGGGGAGGTACCGCACGTGGCGGTCACGGACGGCGGCGACGAAGCCGCCGAATTGAAGAAGCGGGCGGAGAAGCTGCGTGAATGCGCGCGGGAGGCGCGGTCGCTCGCCCGCCGGCTCGGTCCGTATCTCGACGACGCGGTGAAGAAGGCCACCCCGCGCGCGGACGCGTTCCGCACCGGGGGCGACAAGGGCGCGCTCTGGCAGGGGCCGTTCGCCGACGAGTCCACCGCCATGCTCCAGCAGCGCCAGCGCGGTCTGAACGGCATGGGTACCGCGCTGCTGGCCGACGCCACCCGCTGGGAGACGCAGGCGGACGAGCTGGACAGGCAGGCCAAGGAGAAGGACAAGGCCAAGTCCGGTACGGGCGGCGGGCACTGATGACATTCAGAGGCTTCGACGCCACCGGTCTGACGGCACTGGCCAACCAACTGGACGCGCTCGCACAGAACTCCGGGAAACTGCACTCCCAGCTCGCGACCGTCCTGACCACCGCACAGCAGAACCTTCCGCCCGGACAGAACGCGTCCCGGGACCCCGGCCTCCAGGACCTGGTCGGCGATGTGATCCCCATGCCGTCGATATTCGGCGGTGGCCGTCGGCGGCTGCCCGGCTCCCTCGGGGGCGAACTCGGCGACCTGCAGACGTCGATGAAGCGCCGCATCAAGCAGCTGGAGGGTATGCAGGAGCTGGAGAAGCGCGGCTATCCGGTCAGCGACGGCAGCGTCTTCCTGGACGAGGCGACGCCCGACGCGAAGAAGATCGACGACGCTCTGCGCAACCTCCAGGGGCTTCAGGGCAAGGACTTCGGCGTGAACGGCAACCGTGACGACCTGGAGAAGGTCTCCGGTGAGCTGGACGGCCTGACCGCCGCCGAGCTGGACGTGCTGATGACGAAGGCGTCCCCGAAGGACCTCGCCTTCTACAACCAGCTGGTCAGCAACACCGACGACTCGGGCTGGAACCCGTTCGACGACAACGGGCTGCCCGAGGACAAGCGCCGGGCCACCCTCGGACTGATGCTCTCCAAGATCAGCCCGGAGAACGTGGGCAAGTTCCAGGCGGCCTTTCCCGGGACGCAGCCGACGTTCACCAACACGGGCGCGTACGAGAGCGGCGGCAACAACCAGAACGGCCAGACCAACAGTGGAATCCACTGGGCGCCGCCGTCGGACCCGCTGTTCCAGGACGGTGTCTCGGCCGACGACGTCAGCCAGAACCAGTTCGGGGACTGCTGGTACGTCGCCTCGTTGGCCGGACTGGCGCAGAAGAACCCGAAGTTCATCCAGGACGGGATCAAGCAGAACCCGAACGGCACGGTCAGCGTCCGCGTCTGGGACAAGAACGGCAACTCCCAGTGGGTCACCATGACCGCCGACCTGCCGACCGACCAGAACGGCAACCCGATCAGCACGTACGGCAACGGGGAGACCTGGCCGGCGTACTACGAGAAGGCCTTCGCGATGGTCTACTCGGACGACGGCGACGACGAGCGCGGTTACGGCGGTATCGAGGGCGACGACCCGAAGAAGGCCGCTCCCTACCTGACCGGCCAGGAGGGCGACGACCTCGAGTCGGGCGGTTTCCTCGGTATCGGCAAGCACGACGACAAGGACATCGACTCGCTGAAGCGGGCGTTCGACGCCGGGAAGGTCGTCACCGTCTCCACGCCGGACGACGAGGACCTGGACAAGAACCACCCGTCGGAGTGGGGCAGCACGTACCACAGCAACCACGCCTATTACGTCCGCGGCTTCACCGACGACGGCAAGATCATCCTCGGCAACCCCTGGGGCGTGCACGGTTATCCGCCGATCACCGTGACCCAGGACCAGTTCGACAAGTACTTCCAGGGACCCGAGGCGTTCGATGTCCCCTGATGCCCGACAGGTGAGCGTGAGCGCAGTGACCGAGCCCGAGCCCCGGCCCGAACGGCCGCACGTGAAGTACCCCTTCGAGTTCGACGGCCGCTGGGTACTCCGTTATCACATTCCGTACACGGTCGAACACGAAGGTCGCACGCACCGGATCGTGGCGACGGTCTTCTCCCGTCCCTCGGTGCACGGCCGGATCCAGGTCAGCAGCGAGGGTGGCCCGGACGCGGAGTACGACGACCTGACCCCCGGCGACGTCGTGGAGATCACCGGCGACGCGTGGCGGGTCGCGGAGGTCGACTACCGCACCCGCGTGGTGCTGGAACGCGCGACCGACGCCGACGAGGAGGAATCCGGTGCTCAAGCCGGCGAGTGAGTACGGCGTCGTGGGCGTCGCCGTGGTCCTGCTGGCCCTGTCCGGCTGCGGCTCCTCCTCGGGCGGAAGCGACGGCGACGACCCGACCCCCACGCGAGCCGCGGCGAAGGACAAGGGCCCGGTGTGCGTGGGCTCGGCCCCGGCGGACGGGGTGCACGTGCTGCGCGGCGGTGGTTTCAGGCTGCCGGGTGGCGGGGGCGTACGGTACGTCGCCGCGGACGCCGACGGTACGTCCCGTACGGCGACCCTGGGCGACGGCGCGGTGTACACCTCGGGCGGTCGGCAGTGGAACGTCCGGCCCGGCACGGAGCTCACCGTCTCCGGCCACGGCTACACCGTCCGACAGATCTGCTCCTACCGTGTGGTCCTGGAGCCGAAATCCGCCGAGGACGGCGACGCACTCGCCGCCGCGCCCAAATCACGGAAGGCCACGGGCGGTTCCGCCGACGCGGGCCTCTGCTTCACCACGAACCGCTCCGTGCTGGACACGGCGGCCAAGGGCTTCCCTGCCGAGGACGAGACCCTGTCGGTGCTCGACAACGGCGGTGTCCAGCGCTTCCCCACCGGCCTGTCCCTCACCGTCTCGTACGTCGATTCCGCCGCGGGAACCGCCGGTCTCGGCGCGAACTGCGCCGCTGTCGGGGTCGCCGCCTACAAGGACGTCCGGCTCGGCGATTCGGTCGAGTTCGCCGGGGTGCTGTTCAAGGTGTCCGAACTGACGGAAGAGGCCGTACGGCTGAAGCGCACGAGCGCGTAGCCAACGGCGGTCGGCGGTAGGCGGTCGGCGGCTGTTCCTTCCTCACCACCCGACCGTGGAGACAGACTGTGTTCGGCAAGAGCGAGAGCAACAGCAGGAACAAGACCATGAGCACGAACACGAGCACGACGGGTGACGATGACGCGTCCCCCGTCCCCGTCGTGCCCTGGGGCGACGCGTGGGAGTTCACGATCGGGGACGAGGAGCGGCCTGCGCCCGGTCGGTGGACACGGCCCGTACTCGGGGTCCGAGCCGTCCTGGTCCCGCACGGCGGGGGAACGCCGCCGGCCGACGCCCCCTGCGCCTTCCTTCCCCCGCAGGGGACCGAGAACGGCCCGCGCCTGTACGAGGACGCCGGGTGCCGCCGTCTCCTCTGCTCCGTCGACGACCCCGAGGAAGAGGCGGGCGCGCGAGGCTACCGCGTTCGTGACGGACAGGGACAGGTCATCGGCACCGTCCGACGTGTTCCCCCGCTCAAGCACGCGCTCAAGCCGACCTGGCGCATCGACCAGCCCGGCCGCCCGGAGATCGTGAGCGACGCGGAGTGGTCGACGGGCGGGGTGCCGGAGTTGGTCCGGCGCGGGGCCGGGAAGCTCCTGCTGGGGGCCGTGCAGGCAGTCGCCGACCTAGGGGCGGACGGCGGTGACCAGTCCGCCCGGTCACGTGTCGTGGTGTGGAGGGCCGACGGTGAGCCGGTCCTGGCGTGGGACGGCCGGGACCGGTACCTGATCAGGGCGGCGTGGTTCGATCGCCGGCTGGCGTTCACGTACGCCCTTCTGCGCGCCCGCTGACCCCGGCGCCCTCGTCCCCTCGTAGCGGCCGCGCAACGTCCCCCACCGCGCCCGGGCCGTCGTGGGCGGGCATCGGTACAGTCGAGCCGTCAGGCGTGAGGCACGGGCATGGAGGCTGGCGTGGCGTTCGGCAGGCAGAAGGCGGAGGAACCACCGGTTGAACCGGTCGGCTGGGCCGATGTCCAGACGTTCGTCGTCTCCGCGGTGGAGCGTCCGCTCACGGTCAAGCGCAAGCGCGCCGTGCCGGGGAAGCCGGCCGTGCGCGTGGCCCGCGGATCAAAGGACCTGCGGGTGCTCGCCCCCTGCGCCTTCCTCGGATCGGACCTGACTCAGCACCCGGGCCTGCCGTCGCTCCCCCAGCACACCCTGTATGAGGATCCCGACGCCCGGCGTCTGCTCTGCTACGTGGACCCGGCCGTGGACGTCGACGGAGAGCAGCGGCACGTCGTACGCGACGGCCAGGGGCAGGTCCTCGGCACGCTCACCCGGGTGCCGCCGAAGCGCCGCCCCTTCAAGCACACCTGGCGCATCGAACAACCGGGTCACCCGGAGATCGTGGGCCGCAACGAATGGGTGAGCGGGGACGCCAAGGAGATCGCCGGACGGGTGGCGGGCAAGTTCCTCGGCGGTGTGCTGAACGCCATCGGTGACATGGGCGCGGAGGGCGGCGACCAGGCCTCCAAGCCGCGCTCGCTGGAGTGGCGAGCGCAGGACCAGGTCGTGATGGTCTCGGAGGGCAGCGAGCAGGTCAGCGTGCGGGCGGGTTGGATCGACCGGCGGCTGGCCTTCGCGTTCGCGCTCGTCGGGGACCGGTGAGGACGGCCGGTGGCGGCCGCGAGAAGGTGAACGGCCAAGTGCCCGCTTGGCAAAACGTGTTCGCGTACGCACCGCTTCACCACAACTGATTCCCTGTACGCCCCCGACCCCGCCCGTATCATGGTGCGCCGACCCGCGACCAGTCTCCGTCGGTCCGCCGGGAAGTGCTCTAGGGGGATGAATCATGGGCATGAGGAACGTCAACCCGGACGATCTCGACCAGTTGGCGAAGCTGCTCGACGGTCGAGGCGGCATGCAGGACAAACTCGACGAGGCGTTCACCAGGGCGTCCCGGCTCGGTGTCACCAGCAAGCTCACCTCGCTCAACCCCTTGCGTTCCTGGGTGAAGGACACGGCACCGGACCTGCGCAAGCGGGCGATCTACGCCCGGCTGGAGAGCGGGGATCCCGAAGCGGGCCTTCGGTGGGCGGGGTTCAGCGCCAAGGACATCGAGCAGTACAAGGGGCTCTCTCCCGACGAGATGCTGTTGGCCAACTCGGTTGCCGCCAGCGACGATCCGAACGCCTACAAGTTCAAGAGGCAGCCCGACGAATCACTCGCGGACTGGGTCGAGCGCCTCGAAGCGCATGCGATATCCCAGATACCCGGACTTCAGCCGCACGAAGAGACGATCGCCACCATGATCGGCCTCTACGGCGACTGGGGATCGGTGACCGCCGCCACCGCCGTCGTGACGATCCAGGGCGCCTCGATGACCAAGGTGCTGCTCGGCAACTCACTGAAAGCGGGCGCGCTGCGCACCTGGAAGACCCGGCTGGGCGTGGTCCTGCGCGGTTCCGACAACGGCCTCATACGGTCGGCGGGCAACGGACTCATCAAGTGGACTCCGAAGATCCGGTCCCTGGGCGCTCCCGGCAGCTGGCTGCCCGGTCAGCTCGGCCGGATGTTCTCGGGCAGCTCGCTCTACCAGAACGCCAGCCGTGTCCCGCTGACCGGCGGCCTGCGCGGAGACCTCCTCGGCAACGCGTACAACTGGGCGCGCAGCACACCCCTCATGCGCAGCTTCGGCGTCAACAACGCCATTGACTTCGTGGTCGGTTCGGACGAGGTGGCCACAGCGTTCGGCGGTCTCACACATGCCGGACAGCCCGTGGCCCGGGCGGGCAACGCGAGCCTGATCAAGGTCTTCTCCAACGCCTCCCGCGCGGCGGGCGAGACGGGCGGACTGCGCGTCGGACTCGGCGCCGCGGCCAAGACCGCCGGCTTCCTGCGTGGGGCGGGCATCGTCGGTGGCGTGGTGTCGACGGGCTTCAGCGCCGCCAACGTCATCTCGCAGGGCAACCCGGTCGAGGCCTTCAAGAGGAACGGCGCCGGGTACGTCGCCGACATCGCCGAGGTCGGCTTCAACGCCTCCCTCACGGCCGCCATGATCGCCCCCAACCCGATCACCATCGGCCTGGCCGTCGGCACGGGCCTCATCTACGGCGGCGCCAAGGTCGTCGAGCACTGGGACGACATCACGGAGGGCGCCGGCAAGGCGGCCGACTGGGTGGGCGACAAGGCGGGCGACTTGGGGAAGAGCATCGCCAAGTCGAAGGCGAACCCGATGAACTGGTTCTGACCCGGTAGTCGGTGCGGCCCGCTGCGCGGAACCTCTCGTCCGTACGGATTTCCGCGCGTGTCCAGGCCGGCCGGATTGTCCCGCGTTCGGCGCTGCCTCGTCGCGCGGTTACTCGCCCTCGATGAGCAGTTCTTCCTTGTCCGGGATCAGGTCCGTGATCTTTTCCCAGACCTGGGCGGAGTGGGAGAGGGCGAGGACCAGGGGGCTGTCGGGGGTGACCTGGCCGGGGAGGATGGGCTCTTCGGGCTGTTCGCGGATCCAGTAGCCGAGAGGGCCACAGTCCCAGACAGCGAGGGCGCGGACCATCGCGGAGCGTTCGCCGTCGTGGCGGCCGTCCCAGGCGGTGGTGATGCGCCAGGTGGCGTTGAGGGAGACGACCAGGTCCCGGAACTGTTCGAGAGCCGGGGTCTTGAGGCCGGCGTCCGCCTCGACGAGGGCCTTGTCGACGAGTGCGCGGGTCGCGTCGTCGTCGGGGCCGGGCTCGTCCAGCGCGACGAAGGCGGCGTCCAGCGCGGCCATCGTCGTCTCGATACGGACCTCGGGGGCGCCCTCGGCCGGCTTCTCGCCGCGGTGGAGGTTGACCTTGCGGGCCAGTTCCCAGACGAGGGTGTTGGGCTCGATGGAGACGTACTCGGACTCCTCCTCCCCCGGCCAGCCGTCGTGCGCGATGACCGCGTCCTGGCCCACGACCACACCGTGGTTCACCGGGCCGTGTTCGCCGGTGATCTCCACCTGGATCAGCACCATGGGGTCGGCCAGGGCGCCGAGCAGGTCGCGCAGGACCGGGGCCAGTTCGCCCTCCTCGCCGACCAGGCCGACACGCTGGAGTTCGACCAGCGACTCCCACAACTCCTCCGGAGGCGTCTCGCCGTCCAAGAGGTGTGCGAATACGGCGATGTGGCGGTCGGCCAGCCGGAAGCGTGCTCGGGAGCTGTCGTACGAGGGCACTGTCTGGGTTCCTCCCGTGAAGCGGCGGCGACGCCGGCTCACTGCTACTTCTTGTTGTCCTTGAGGTCCTTGGCGTCCTGCGTGCACCTGTGCGCTTCGTCGCGCAGCGCCTGTGCGACGGTCCCGCAGGTGGTGTGCCAGCTCTTGAGCTTGCCGCGCACGTCGTCCGCGTTCGGGCCGGACCAGGTCTTCATCCCCGTCGTGCTGTGGTTCTTGGCCGAGTCGACGAGCGAGTCGATGTGATCGGCCAACGACTTCAACTGACCCGCGCGCTGGTTGAGTTCCTGTATGTCAGGATTCGCCATATCAGTCTCCCCCGGTGTCTCAACGACCCCAGCATACTGTTGCACCGGCCCCGTTCAGAGTGGACCCCTGGCCCGGAAGAACGGGATGAACACGAGTCGTTCACCGGAAGATCCCATCTTCGGCAGCCCTGGACGGGAACTGCGGACGGTGCGGTAGCGTCCACTGTTGCAAACGGACAGTCCGGTTGCCTCTGACAACACACGGGGAGGATCGCTATGGATCGCGGTGCAGATCTCGGGCGGCTCCGGGAGCTCTCCAAGCTCTACAGCCGCAAGGCGCACGACTTGCAGGTCCTGATCAAGGACCTGCAGTCGGCCACGGCTGACAGCACGGGCTATTGGAAGGGCCCCAAGGCCGACCGCTTTCGTGACGACTGGCACGACGTGAAGCCCACCTTCGAGAAGTGGGTGGACACGCTGAACGACGCCAGCAAGTCGGCGAACACCAGCGCCGACAACATCGAGCGCGCCACCTGATTTCAGGCGAGCCGCGCGTTGTCGCGTTGCGTCGGGGCGCCCGGTCCGAGACTTTCGAGTCTCGACCGGGCGCCCCGGTCTTATGTGCAGTGGGCGGGGTCAGATCCCTTTGTGATAGCTGCGGGCGTCGGCCGCCGAGACCTTCTCCGGCTCGTCGCGGATCGCCGCGTCGACGACCGGCAGCAGATTGCCGACCTGTTCACTCAACTTGCGGTGTCGGCCGTCGAGTTCGCGGTGCCACGCACGAGCGTTCCTCCCGACCCAGACCTTGTCGCCACCGATCTCCTCGGTGGGGCCCTTGAGTGCTCTCTTGAGGCTTTCCACTTCCTTGGCGAGATCGCTGCGCAGCTTCTCCAGGTCGGCCTTGCGCGGATTAGGCACCTTGGGCTCGGGGGCCGCCACGAGCATCACCTCTCGTTTTTCATGTACCAGACAGACGCACGATCACCAACGGGCGATGCCGCCGCAATGGCTGACGATCACGTTGCTCACCGGCTGACGCGCCTCATAATCTGAGCCGATGACCTCAACGAGTGCAACCCAGGGCACTCCCGAATTCCTCGTGCTGCCCACAATGGCCGAAGTGCCGCAGGCCGACGACGGTTCGCCGCTCATCGACGGCACAGCGGAGGTGATCCTCGTCTCGGTCGCCGACGACAACGGCGAAGACCGGCTTGTCGCGCTCGCGTTCACCAGTGTGCCGTTGTTGGTCGAGGCCATGGGCGAGGGGCAGCCCTGGGTCATCGTCCCCACCCGGGAAGCAGAGAAGGCATTGCACGGATCAGGCGCGCGGGCGGTGCTGGTCGACCCGCGCCTCGCCGACGGCACGGAAGAGGAATGAACCGGTGGTTGACCCGAACTTCTCCGGTATCGATCCAGACAATCTGAAGAGGACCATCAAGCACCTCGAATCAAGCAGCAGGACTCTTCAGGACGCCAAGTCCGCCTACACCAGCCGATTCCAAAAATACGGGCTGGACACGAGCAGCCTGACCGAGATGGGGAAGATCGCCGGTTGGGTCGACGACGAGCTCCCTATGCTGCGTCGCAGGCAGGCCTTGGCTGCGGCCATGGAACTGGATCCGGACAGCGGCCTCGAACCTGGCGCCATGGTGCGGCTCCGTGAGCCCGTCACGACGGTCCGAGAAGCGCGGGAGGAAGGCGCGCGGCTCGCCGCGGACGCGAACAAGGCGGCGGACCTGGGGCCGGAGGCGGCTGGGGCGGAGTTCCATCGGATCGCCGCGGAGCTGGCGAAACACAAGGGCGACGCCGACTTCGTGTCGGCGCTGTACGCCAAGATGGATCCGGACCTCGTCAGAAACCTGCCGGTGGCGATCGCCACGACGGGCGCGTCCACCGCCGAGGACGACGTCAGGCTCTTCGGCTCGTCGTTCACCACCGCGATCGACTCCGAGTCTCCCGCGCCGGGGTTCGAGAAGACCGCCGCCCTGTTCCACGGCCCGATCCCTGACGACGAGCCCACGGCCGTGTTCAACCGGGCGCTCATGCAGGGGGACGACCCGGCTCTCTGGGATCTCGCCTGGAAGCATATGAATATCGCTGTCAAGAAATTGGGCGATCCCGCCGACACGTGGTCCGACAGTGTCGGCTTGCTGGCCAGCGTCTTCGGTATGCAGTCGAAATACGCCGAGGACTTCCGGAAGCGCTCGCAGTCACTGTTCGACGCGGCGCGTGACCTGAAACAGGACCGTGTCAACGCCGTGGGCAAGGCGGCGAAGCGGGCGCTCAGGAACGAAACCCGACGCGCCGGCAAAGCTTCGAGGCACTCTGCAGTCGAAGCGGAACGCATCTTGTCCAAGTACGGATTGGGCTCCTTCTCCCGCCTGATGGAAGCCTCTGTCGCGGACGGTGGAAGCTGGTTGATGGGCAGGATCCCCGCACTCAAGCCACCCAGCACGACGACGCTCTTCGGCAGGACGCTGCATGCGGGCGGGAAGCTGCCACTCGTGGGGACGGTGCTGACGATCGGGGCGACGGCTTGGGACATCGACCATGGCGAGGAGGTGGACGTCGCTGTCGCCGCCAACGCCGGGGGGATGGCCGCAGGGGCGGTCGGTGGCGGGATCGGTACCTGGCTGGGTACCGCGGCGGGTACGGCACTGATGGTGGGAACCCCTGTCGGCTGGGGAATTGCCGGAGGTGTCATCCTCGGGTTTGGTGCTGGATACGCAGCTTCGTACCTCATCAAAACGGAAGTGGGCAAGAGGCTGGTGAACACCGTCACAGGCGCCGCCAAGGAAGCTGGGCACGCCGTCAGCGACGCAGCGTCGAGCGTTAAGAAGGCAGTTTCCGGATGGTTTTCATGAGGCGGCAATACCATGGCTAAGAAAAAGAAGAAGCGTTCTGGAGATCAATACCAGCTTCCGCCCAAGGCGGAGCGAGCCCGGCAGATCTCCGCGAGCGTGGCGTCGCGGAAGCCGCGGCCCCCACTTCCTCCAAACCGTGCGATCTGGGGTGGGTTCGGACTGTTCCTACTGTTCGTCGGCTTCACCCTCGCCCTTTGGCTCCCAAGCCACTCTTTGGTCCAGGACCTCCGCTCACGGGGAATCACGGTCGATGCGACTGTTACCGCCGTCGACAATCATCCCAAGTATGTGAAAGTCCTTCTCGCGCAAGGTCCGAAGGCGGGTTCTCAGATCCAACTTTGGGACTACTCCGGGATGTATCCCGACGCACACGTCGGCGATTCGATGGTGGTCACCTACGACCCCACGAACCCCTCGCACAGTCTCTCCCACGAGTGGGTCACAGATCCGCCCGTGAACCTGCCCGTCTACGGCACCTCCGCACTGGCCCTCCTTTGCCTTGCCGGGACTGTCGTAGTGGTGCTCCACCGCCGTAAGATCCTGCGCACTTTCGGCCCGGAAACCCCACCCGCCCCCGCGACCGCCCCCACCCCCCTGACCAAGTCCTGACAGGGACCCCGAAGGGCCCTGCCTTCCCCAAGGCAGGGCCCTTGTGTGAGGGCGTCGGGGTCTTCAGCCGTTCATGACCCCCTGTACCGGCATGTAGGACCCCCCGGACACGAACAGGCCGCTGCCTGCTGGGCCGCCGCCGCTGTTGGCCGGGAGGCGGATGCCGAAGAGTTCGCCCTCCGAAGGGGATTGGGGGGTCAGCAGGAGGCCGTTGCGGGACTTTCGGGCCTCGACCGTGAAGCCTCGGTACTGGCCGGAGAGGCTGTCCGTGGTGCCGGCGGCGAGGAGGCCGATGCCGCCGTCGGCGCCCTTGCGGACGACGGATTCGAGGGCCTCGTCGAGGCGCGTGTCGTAGAGGAGTTCCGCGTCGTCGACCACGACCACGTAGGAGCCGTTCGGGGCGGTGCCCACCAGTTCCTCCAGGTCGTCCTCGCGGCTGTCGGCGTTGAGGAGGCCCAGGACGCCCTCGCGGCCCGCCAGGTCGCGCAGGGGCGAGCGGCGGGGGGCGACCAGGATCACCGGGGTACCGGAGCGCAGCAGGGACTCCGTCGCGGCCAGCAGCAGGGTGGAGCGGCCGGACTTGGGGGGCCCGGCGATGACGAAGCCGGGTCCGTTCTCCTCCAGGTCGATGCCGATGGGGTGGAGTTCGTCTCCGCCGACGCCGACGAGGGCCCACAGCGGGGAGGCCGGGGTGAAGTCCGGGTCCAGGGCGAGTGCCTCGCTCGCCGTGATGCGGGACGGCAGCGCGTCCACGCGGAGCGGGCGGCGGTCGGCCGGGACACGGCCGTGGCGGGTGCGGGCCTCCTCGGCGATCTCGCGCAGGGCGCGGACCTGTGCCTGGCCCGCCGGGTCCTCGGCGAGCAGGCCGATCTGGGTCTCGTCCACGCCGGTGTCGGTGATGCGCAGGGCGCGGCCGGGAGGCATGTTCTTGGGGACCTCGCGCGCCTGGAGTCCGGCCGTGGAGTAGTCGTTGGAGTCGGCGAAGCGCATGACCATGCGGTCCGCGAAGGCGGAGGAGACATGACCGCTCAGGCCGCTCCGGTCGGCGGTCATGACCACCTTCAGGCCCACCGCGGAACCTTCACGGAAGATGCGCTGGGCCGCCTCGAGCAACTGGCCGTAGTTGTAGGCCTCGAAGGTGGACGCGAAGCCCTCCCAGCCGTCCAGGAGCAGGACCATCCACGGGAGGCGGTCCTCCGGGGCGGCCGAGGCGCGCTGTTCGGCCGCGCTCGACGCGCCTTCCATCGCGAGCAGTTGCTGTCTGCGGGCGATCTCCGCCAGCAGGCGTTCGATCAGGCGGCGGACCCGGTCCGGCTCGTCCCGGGTGACCACCGCGCCGACGTGCGGCAGCCGCATCAGAGGCAACAGCGCGTTCGAGCCGCAGTCGATGCCGTAGACGTGCACGTCGTGCGGGGACGTGGCGCGGGCGAGGGAGCCGGCGAGGGTGCGCAGGGCCGTCGAGCGGCCGGAGCGCGCGCCGCCCAGGAGCAGGGTGTGCTCGCCGTGCACCAGGTCCAGGGACAGCGGCTTGCGGCTCTGCTTCGCCGGAAGGTCGATCAGGCCGAAGGGGACGGGAGCCACGTCGTCGCCGTCGGCAGCAGCCCGCGGCGGGCCGTACGACTCCAGTTCCGCCAGCGTCACCAGTTCCGCCAGCGGCGGCAGCCACGGGCTGCGCTGCTCGCCGAAGCCCATCCGCCGCGCGCCGTCGCGCACCGCGTCCACGAGGACCGCCAGATCGGTGACCATCGTGCCGTCGTCGTCGGCCTCGGCCCGCTTGGGCAGGGGGCGGGCGTAGGAGTTCCACTGCAACGGGATCAGCGTCGCCTTGGGCCCCGTGCCGCCCGTCGCAGGGCGGCGGCCACCGATGCGGGCCGACTGCACGCCGACCAGGGACTGGGCGCCGGAGCGGACGTACATACGGCCCGGGGTCGACTTCGCGATCGCACCGGAGTCAGGGGCGTCGATGACGTCCGCCGACTCGGACGCGTCGGTCACGCGCAGCGCGATCCGGAGGTTCGTGTTCGCCCGGATGTCGGCGCTCACCACGCCCGCCGGGCGCTGGGTGGCCAGGATGAGGTGGACGCCCAGCGAGCGGCCTCGGCGGGCGATGTCGACCAGTCCGACGATGAAGTCGGGGAGTTCGGCGACCAGCGACGCGAACTCGTCGATGACCAGCACCAGTCGGGGCATCGGCTCCAGCTCGGGGCGGAGCTTGCGGGTGTCGTTGTAGTCCTCGATGTCCTTGGCGGCGGCGTCGAACAGGATCCGTTCGCGGCGGTGGAGTTCGGCGGCGAGCGAGGCCAGGGCCCGTTCGGTGAGGTGCGCGTCGAGGTCGCTGACCATGCCGACGGTGTGCGGCAGGTTGGCGCAGTCCATGAAGGCGCTGCCGCCCTTGTAGTCGATGAGGACGTAGTTCAGGGCGTCCGGGCGGTTGGCCATGGCCAGGGAGGCGATGATCGTCTGCAGGAGTTCCGACTTACCGGCACCCGTCGTACCCGCCACCAGCGCGTGCGGGCCGTCCCGGCGGATGTCCAGGACGAAGGTGCCGTCCGCCGCGATACCGACCGGCGCGGACGTCGTCGAACCGCCCGCCCGCCAGATCCGCTCCACGTCCGCGCCCGTCGGGTCGGGCAGACCGAGCAGCGTCAGCAGCCGGGCCGCCGTCGGCAGCGCGCTGTCGGCGTCGTCGCGGCTGACGTCGCGGACCGGTGCGAGGGAGCGGGCGAGCAGCTCGCACCACTCCGGGGTGACCTGGTCGGCGAGGATGTCGCCGACGCCCTCCATGCCGTAGCCGCGGACGCGGACGTGGTGGGCGGCGTCCGGAGACCAGGCGACGACGGCCTTGCACTCCTCGGGCAGCAGCCGCTCGTCCTCGTCGATGCAGAGGGCGAGGATGCCGTACTGCGGTCCCTCGGTGAGGAGTTGGGGTACGCCGGGGACACGGCGCAGCAGCCGTGCGCCGTCGAGGGTCACGAGGATGGTCTGGTCCGGGTAGAGCTGGCCCGTCATGTTGTTCTGCTCGCGGGCCGCCTTGCGCCGGGCGAGTTCGTTGAGGAGCTCGTTGACGCGGCGGGTGATGCCCTCGGAGTCGAAGCCGACCAGCGCGACGCAGTCCTGGCCCTGGTCGGGGTTGGTGTGCGGCAGCCAGTGCGCCCAGTGCCAGTCGGCGCCCGCGGCCGGCGTGGCGGAAAGGGCGACGAGGGAGAGGTCGCGGGGGCTGTGCAGGACGGCGGCCTGCACGCTCAGCCAGCGGGCCGTGGACAGGGCGCGGGCGCGGTCACCGGCGATGCCGACGACACCGAGCCGGGCGAACGGCAGGGTGACCGGGACGTCGGGCAGGACCGGCGGCTCGGGGCGCTCCTCGTCGTACGAGGTGCCGCCGCGGCCCATGACCATCTCGACGTCGGACGGCAGCCCGCCGACGCCGACGCGCAGTTGCATGGCGTCCGGGTCGGTGAGGCGGCGCTCCCACAGGCGGCGGCGCGGGCCGGTCGCGAAGAGGAGGATCTCGGCCGGGTCGGGGCTGTCCCCGCGGCGGCCGTGCTGCTCCTCCTTGGCCAGCTGGGCGAGCTCGGCCTCGTGGGCGGCTAGGTCCTTCTTGTACTGCTTGAGCGAGGTCTTGTGCTTCTTCTTGCCCTCGCGGTTCTCGCTGAACCACTGGCCGATCATCATCAGCGGGCTCATCGCGCAGAACAGCAGCATGTAGATCTGCTTGGTGATGAAGTACATCGACAGCCCGAAGAGCATGGGCATGAACGCCATGATGAACTGGAAGCGCGCCCGCTCGTTCTTGCCGGGCGGCAGCGGTACGACGATGCGCCGCCGGGGCCGCAGCGGCGACAGCCGGGGCGGACGGTTGTAGGCGAGACCGCCCTCGCTCATCGCGGACAGGTGCGCGTCCGGCTCGGCCACCCGGTCGAGGACGAGGAGCGAGTCGGCGACCCGGACGACAGCACCGAGCGGCCACGAGGCCCTGGCGGTCCGCGCGCCACCCGCGGTTCCGGCAGCCCCGCCCTTCTTCGCCCTGCCTGCCTTGCCTGCCGTACCGGACGCCCCCGCCGTTCCCACCGTCCCCGCCGTCAACGGCTCGTCGTCGAGGAGGACTTCGGCCCCGCCCTCCGCGGCGAGCGTGGTGTTGCCCTGGAGGTCGACGGTCAGCCGGAGCGCGACCGGCGGCAGCGAGGGGTCCGGCAGGGGCAGTGAACAGGTGGGCGCCGAGCCCACGGTGGCCGCGCCGACGCCCAGCCGGACGACGCGCCCGGCCGCGGGACCGCCGGCCACCCTCAGCTCGTACTGCCCGACCGGTTCGCCCTTGCGCAGCAGCGGGCCTATCGCGTCGTCGACGGAGACGCGCATGCCGTCGCGCAGGACTCCGGCCGCCGGGTCCGACGGGTCGCACCGCATCCCGTCCGCCCACAGCGACAGCGCCCCGGTCACCGCCGGTCCGTAGCCGGGCGGCGGGGCGAGCGACGTACCGCGCAGGGGTACGACGTTCCCCGGCATCGCGCCGGGCGGAGCCGCGGCACGTCCTACGGCCGTGCCCAGCGCCTCCGCCACATCGCCTGCCGTGGCGGTGTCGTCCGCGGTGACGACGACGTCCTGCGGTGCACCGCCTTCGTGCACGAGCGTGACCAGCATCCGCATGGTGGCCATCCTCCCCGTCGGCCCCTGTGGCCGCGTCCGTTGCTTCAGCTGACGGAGACTAGTCGCAGTCTCCGAGGTCGTGCCCTGCCGCCCGGGTGTCAGACGGCGGGCATCACGTATTCCTCCGGCCCGTTCGTCACCGTCAACCGTTGCCGAAGAGGGCGCTCGGGGCGCCGTGCGCGGCGACCACGTCCGTGAGGTCCGGGCCGAGCACGTACGACGTCGCCGGCCACGGCAGCGGTGCGTCCGGGGCAGCGTCCACGACGGGCGCGCTGTAGCGGCCGGAGACCGCGCGGGCGATCTCGACCTCGTGCCGGAAACGGTCGCGGAAATCACCGTTCGCGGCGAGATCGGGGCGGACGACCTTCACGGCGACGGTCCGCCCACCGGGCGAACGGGCGAGGTGGACCCACCCCATGCCGCCGGCCCCGAGCCCGCGCAGCGGTCGGTGGCTGCCCAACTCCTGTGGATCGTCCGGCTGGAGTGTCTCCATGGCGGGCGTTCCCCGTCCTTCCCCGTGGTGACGCGACGCGTCGTGGCTCGCGGTGTGCTGCGGACCGCAGTATGTGGCCGCATGTATGTGGCCGCGTGTGTGTCGCGTCCGTGGCCGCCGTGGTGGCGGTGTTCGCTTTCGCAGACACAGTAGTGACAGCCGGGGCGCTGGAGGTGACGGGGGTGACGGGGGCATGACCGACGGACCGGCAGCACGCGGTCCGTCACTTGACGGCTCGGCTACCCGACCTTCGACATCCGGGCCACCGGGTTCCCCTCGTCCGAACTGTCCGAGGTGTACTTCAGGTCGTCGCCGGCCGGGGTGAGACGGACGGTGTGGGCGGCCGGGTTGCAGCCGTCGTGGTTGCCCTCGGCGCCCCTGGACGTCGCCACGATCTCGGTCTTCGTCACCGTCTTCAGGGTCAGTACGTCGTTGCAGACCCCGCCGAACAGATCGGTCTGCCGCAGACTGCCCAACTCCTCGCCCACGGCGGCCTGTCGGACGGTGAGCCGGAAGGTCCCCATGGGGAGGGTGCCGTCGAGACCGCTGCCCTCGCCCTCCCAGGTGCCGAGGTAGCGGGCGGGAACGGTGCCGGGACCACCGGGAGCGGGAGGGGAGACGGAGGAAGACGGGGAAGACGAGGAAGAGGGGGACGAAGGGGAGGATGAGGAGCGCGAGGAAGAGGGGGAGGAATCGGCAGGGGGCGACGAGTACGCGCTGTCGCTGCCGGAGGCCCTGTCGGCGTTCCCCTTCGGCAGCAGGTCGAACAGGAACGCCGATCCGACCGTCACCGCCGCCAGCGCTCCGGCCACCGCGAGGGCCAGCGTGCAGCTCAGCCTTCGTCCCTGTCCGCCGTTACCAGGCGTGGAGGCCGCCGCCATGGTCACGGAGACCTTGCCGGGCCGGGTTCCGAGCGGCCGCCCGTCGACCGGCGTGGCGTCGACGGGCGTGGCGTCGACGGGCGTGGCGTCGACGGGCGCGGCCGGACTCGGGATCGAGGTCGGTGTCGAAGTCGGTGTCGAGGTCGGGGCCGACGTGGGGGCCGGGGCCGGACCGCCCGTCGGCGGCATCACGGGCGGCGGGCCGAAGCCGGCCAAGGCCGACGGCTCCCCCAGCGACGCACTGCTGAAGCCCACCGGCCCCGACGGAGTCGCCTCGACCGCGTCGGCCGCCTCCAGGTTCAGCAGCTGTACGGCGCTGCGGCTGACCTGCTCCACCAGCGCGCCCGGCAGCCAGCCGCCCGCCACCAGCCGGGCCGCGCCCTCCGGAGCGAGCCGTCGGGCCACCTCGAACGGACCTGGCCGCTCCGCCGGTTCCTTGGCCAGGCACGCCTCCGCCACCGCGCGCAGGTCGCCGTCGAGGTCGCCGAGCCGCGGCTCCTCGTGCACGACCTTGTAGAGCAGCGCGGCCGAGGAGTCGCCGGGGAAGGGCGGTTCGCCGGTCGCGGCGTACGCCAGGACCGCGCCCAGGGAGAAAACGTCCGCGGCGCCGGTGACGCCGCTGCC
Organism: Streptomyces sp. NPDC059582; assembly: GCF_042735715.1. Classification (NCBI taxonomy): domain Bacteria; kingdom Bacillati; phylum Actinomycetota; class Actinomycetes; order Kitasatosporales; family Streptomycetaceae; genus Streptomyces; species Streptomyces sp. NPDC059582. Next base: position 86,051 of record NZ_JBHWCC010000011.1, on the reverse strand, counting down.
GAGGATCTGTTCGGGGGCCATGTAGCCGGGTGAGCCGACGGAGACACCCGTCGAGGTCAGGGAGGCCGTACCCGCGGTGGCGCGGGCGATGCCGAAGTCGATCAGGAGGGGGCCGTCGAGGGTGAGGAGGACGTTCGACGGCTTCACGTCCCGGTGCACCAGGCCCAGGTCGTGCACCGCGGCCAAAGCCTCCGCCAGGCCCGCGGCCAGCGCCCGTACGGAATGCGTGGGCAGCGGGCCGCCGTCCGTCACCGCCGCCGCGAGGGACGGCCCCGCCACGTAGGCCGTCGCGACCCACGGGACCGACGCGTCGGGGTCGGCGTCCAGGACCGGCGCCGTCCAGGCGCCGCCCACCCGCCGGGCCGCGTCGACCTCGCGCCGGAAGCGGGCGCGGAACTCCTCGTCGAGCGCGAGGTGCGGGTGCACGATCTTGACGGCGACCGTGCGGCCACCGGCGCTGCGGCCCAGGTAGACGCGGCCCATACCGCCGGAGCCGAGCCGGCCGAGCAGCCGGTAGGGCCCGATGACCGTGGGCTCGTCGGCTGCGAGCTGCTGCATGGCGTCCACCTCTCCCCCGTAGGACACGTCAGCAGATTAGTGCGGAACGGGCCCCGCACTCACGGCTGGGGCGGATCCGGTACGTCTGAAGCAGACCTGCTACGACCGGAGTCGTCTCGCCCCGGCCCGAGCCGGCCCACCACGGCCAGAACCCGGCCGACCGAGCCGAGCGGCCACGGCCGGAACCGACCCACCACGACCCGAGCCGACCCACTACGGCCAGAACCGACCCACCACGACCCGAGCCGACCCACTACGGCCAGAACCCGACCCACCACGACCCGAGCCGACCCACTACGGCCAGAACCGACCCACCACGACCCGAGCCGACGCACTACGGCCGGAACCGACCCACCACGACCCGAGCTGACCCACTACGGCCGGAACCGACCCGCCGCGACCGGAGCCGAGCGGCCGCCGCCCGGACCGACCGGCCACCGCCGGAGCCGAGCCGTTACGGCTGGAGCAGATCCACCTTCACGTCCGCCGGGAACCCCGTCGTCGGGCCGACCCGTCGGGCGAACTCCGTGACCGCCGCGAGCTGCGGGGCGCCGAAGCGGAAGTCGAGCGTGGTGAAGTACTGCTCCAGGACCCGCTCGTCGAAGGCCTCCCAACGGGCCGCCTGCTCGGCGACCTTGGTGACCTCCTCCAGGGAGAGGTTGCGGGAGGCGAGGAACGCCTCGTGCACCCGGCGGGTGATGACCGGCTCGCGCTCCAGGTAGTCGCGCCGGGCCGCCCAGACCGCGAACACGAACGGCAGGCCCGTCCACTCCTTCCAGAGCGCGCCCAGGTCGTGCACGGTGAGGCCGTAGCGCGGGCCGTCCAGCAGGTTGGCGCGCAGTGCCGCGTCGCCGATGAGAACCGCGGCGTCCGCCTCCTGCATCATCAGGCTGAGGTCGGGCGGGCAGGTGTAGTAGTCCGGCTGGACGCCGAAGCGGTCGGCCAGGAGCAGCTGGGCCAGGCGGACCGACGTGCGCGAGGTCGAACCGAGCGCGACCCGGCGGCCGTCGAGCTGGTCCAGCGGGACCTGGGAGACGATCACGCAGGACATCACCGGGCCGTCGCAGCCGACGGCGATGTCGGGGAAGGCCACCAGGTCGTCCGCGTTCTTCAGGAACTCGACCAGCGTGATGGGCCCGATGTCGAGGTCTCCCCGCACCAGCTGCTCGCTGAGCTTCTCCGGGGTGTCCTTGGTCAGCTCGAAGTCGAGGAGCGTGCCGGTTCTCGCGAGCCCCCAGTACAGGGGCAGGCAGTTGAGGAACTGGATGTGGCCGACACGCGGCCGGGTGCGAGAATTGTCCACATCGCGAGGCTAGACCCTGGGGCCGGCCGGGCCGCGACCACCCCCGTCACGCGTCGCTGTCAACCTCGAGTGATCGACTTCAAACGTCCGAGTGGCGTGATCTTGACCTCTATTGCATTCGGGTGGGCGCGTGCTAGGCTCGCCGCAAGTTGCAGTTTGGTTTCCCTTGCAGTACAGAGCCTGCGGAGCATGTGACCGCGGGCTCTAGTCGTTTTCAGACGTATGCAGTTGTGCAGCACAGTTTTCACACTTGCAGGGTTCTGGAGCAGGGCGACCCTTTGGGCCCAAGGAGGGCTTATGGCTACCGGAACCGTGAAGTGGTTCAACGCCGAAAAGGGCTTTGGCTTCATCGCCCAGGAAGGCGGAGGCCCCGACGTCTTCGTCCATTACTCCGCGATCAACGCCAACGGTTTCCGTTCGCTCGAGGAGAACCAGGCGGTCTCCTTCGACGTGACCCAGGGCCCGAAGGGTCCGCAGGCGGAGAACGTCACCCCGCTCTAAGCCTTCGGCTCGTCGAGCCCAAAGCTTTGATTCGGAATGGATAGCAGTACCCAAGGAGCCCCGCGCCATCCGGCGACGGGGCTCCTGCCTTTTGCCCCCGGTCCTCCCTAGATGTGCTGCATGACGAGAGTGAAGATAGTCCCCGGCGTCAGCGCCTCGTACGTGTGCGGCACGTCCCCGCGGTAGGACATGTAGTCACCGGGCGCCAGTTCGGCCTGCTCCCCCCACGGCCCCGCCTTCACCCGGCCCGCGCCGACCACGATGTGCTCCGTCGTCCCCGGGATGTGCGGCTCCGAGTCCCGTACGGTCCCGGGCTCCAGCCGGACGTGGTAGATGTCGCGCCGCGCCCCCGGCGGGCTGGCCGAGAGCAGTGTCGCCGTGTAACTGGACTGCTCGGAGTGGACGGTGGGCCCTTCGCCCGCCCGGATCACCCGCACCGTCGGGGCGGGCTGCTCCACCAGCGCGCTGAACGGCACCCCGAGCGCCACCGCCAGCGCCCAGACGGTCTCCATGCTCGGGTTACCGCCGGCCGCCTCCAGCTGCGACAGCGTGGACTTCGCGATCCCGGCCCGCTTGGCCAGCTCCGACAGGCTCAGGCCGGCGCGGGTGCGTTCGCGCCGCAGCGAGGCGGCGATCCAGTCGAGCGGGAGGCGGGACGGGGGCGAGGTCGGAGTCGGGGACGAGGAGGGGGATGGGGACGAGGGCGGGGACGAGGGCGGGGACGAGGGCGGGACATCGGACATGGCGTTCGCTCCAGAAGTACGATCGTTCGGCTTGACGAACGAGGTCTCTGCTGTCCATCGTAGGAAACATGCGTTCGGTACAGCGAACATCAGCCTATGTCCACGACCGCGAGCTGCTCCGGGACGTCGCGCTCGTCTGTCTCGCCGGGGGTGTCGTCGGCGTCTCCTTCGGGGCGATCGCCGTGGCCGGCGGACTGCCGGTGTGGGTGCCGGTGGTGATGTCGCTGGTCGTGTACGCGGGTTCGGCGCAGTTCAGCGCGGTCGGCGTGCTGCTGGCCGGGGGCGGTCCGCTCGCCGCCGCCGCCACCGGCCTGCTGCTCAACACCCGCACGGCGGCCTTCAGCCTCGCCGTCGCGGACGTGATCGGCCGGGGCCGGATCGCCCGCCTGGCCGGGGCTCACCTCGTGACCGACGAGACGGTGGCCTTCGCGCTCGCCCAGGCGGATCCGGTCCGGCGGCGGACGGCGTTCTGGGTATCGGGGATCGGCCTGTACGCCGCGTGGAACATGGGCGTGTCGGCCGGGGCACTCGCCGGGAGCGCCCTGGGCGACACCGACCGGTACGGCCTGGACGCGGCCTTCCCCGCGGTACTGGTCGCGCTGGTCCTGCCCGCCCTGCGCGAGAAAGGGGGCGTACGCGTCCGGCGTGCGGCGGCGCTCGGCGCGGTCGTGGCGCCGGCGCTCACCCCGGTCGTCCCGCCGGGCGTTCCGGTACTGCTGGCGCTGACGGGGCTCCTGCTCCACGGCCGCGGACACGACCGCGGACACGACGGCGACCCTGGCCACGGAACCGACCGGAAACCCGACCGCGGACCCGAACGGGGACTTGAACGGGGACCCGACCGCGGGAAGGAGGCCGCGGCATGAGCGCGACCGTCGCGCTGATCCTCGCGCTCGCCGTCGGGACGTACGCCTTCCGGCTGGTCGGACCGGTGCTGCACGGGCGGGTAGAGCTGTCGGCCCGGGTGCGGGAGTTGTTGTCGGCGGGCGCCCTCGTGCTGCTCGTCGCGCTGCTGGCGACGGGGGCGCTGACCGAGGGCGGCGGGTTCGCCGGGTGGACACGGCCCGGCGGGGTGCTGGTGGGGGGCGTACTGGCGTGGCGGCGGGCGCCGTTCGTGGTGGTGGTGCTGGGAGCGGCCACGGCCACCGCCCTGCTGCGGGCGGCGCTACCGGGGTCGGCCTGAACGTGTGCTCAGCCGGGATGCCGCCAGTGCGGGCCTTGTCCGTGCCGGCCTTGTCCGCGCCGGCCTTGTCCGTGCGGGCGTTGTCAGTGGGGGTCGGTACGGTCACCGGCCATGACCTCCGACCCTGAATTCCTCACCATCACCCGCACGTTCTACGACGCCATCGCGGACGACTACGCCGAGCGCTTCCGTGGGGAGCTCGTGGCCAGACCGCTGGAGCGAGCGATCCTCGGCGCGTACGCCGAACTCGTGCGCGGGCACGGCCCGGTGGCCGATCTCGGCTGCGGGCCCGGCCGGATCACGGCCCACCTGGCCGGCCTGGGGCTGCCGGTCTTCGGGCTCGACCTCTCGGAGTCGATGCTCGCCGTCGCCCGCCGCGAGAACCCGGAGCTGCGGTTCGAGCAGGGTTCGATGCTCGACCTGGACCTCCCGGACGGCGGCCTCGCGGGCGTGGTCTGCTGGTACTCGTCCATCCACACCCCTGTGGACCTGCTCCCCTCCCTCTTCGCCGGGTTCCACCGCGTCCTGGCACCGGGCGGTCATCTGCTCATCGCCTTCCAGGTGGGCGACGAACCCCGCCGCCACGAGAACCCGTGGGGGCACCCGGTGTCGCTCGACTTCCAGCGGCGGCGGCCCGAGCGGATCGCCGGACTGCTGGAGGGCGCCGGTTTCGCGGTCCGCTCACGGACGGTGCGCGAAGCGGACGTCGAACTCGAGGAGACGACCCCGCACGCCTTCCTGATCGCCGACAAGCCGCTCCCGCTTCCCTAAGGGCTGTCCCGTTCCCTAACCCGCCGCGTTCCCGAGCCCCGGCGTTCCCAGAGCGCCCCCGGGTTCCTGGAGCGCACCGGCGATGTCCAACGCCGCGATGTAGCCGAACGTCATCGCCGGGCCGATCGTCGACCCGGCACCGGCGTAGCTGTGGCCCATCACCGCGGCGCTGGCGTTGCCCGCGGCGTACAGGCCGGGGACCACCGAGCCGTCGGCGCGCAGCACCCGCGCCCGGGCGTCCGTGCGCAGGCCGCCCTTCGTTCCGAGGTCGCCGGGGACGATCCGGAAGGCGTGGTACGGCGGCAGCCAGAGCGGGGCGAGGCAGGAGTTGGGCAGCACGGCGGGGTCCGTGTAGTAGTGGTCGTAGGCGCTGTCGCCGCGCCGGAAGTCGGTGTCCCTGCCTTTACGGGCCAGGGAGTTGAAGCGGTCGACGGAGGCGCGCAGACCGGCCGCCGGTACGCCGATCGACGCGGCGAGCGCGTCCAGGGTCCAGGCCTTGTGGGCGGCGCCCGAGCGGTACCAGTCGTCCGGGAGGGGCAGGGCCGGGGCGACGTCCCTGAAGAGGTAGCGGTTGCGGTAGTTCTGGTCGGTGATCAGCCAGGCCGGGATGTCCGGGTCGGCGGGGTCGCGGTCGTACATGGTGTGGACGACGTCACTGTAGGGGCCGGCCTCGTTGACGAAGCGGGCGCCGGCTGCGTTGACGAGGAGGCCGCCGGGGAGGGTGCGTTCGGCGAGGCAGAAGTAGGGTTCGCCGGGCAGCGGGATGGCGGGACCCCACCAGGCGTCCTCCATCAACTCCAGCGCGGCGCCGACCCGTTCCCCGGCCCGGATGCCGTCGCCCGTGTTCTCCTTCGCGCCGACGGTCCAGTCCGTCCCGATGGGCTGCCGCTGGTACCGCGCGCGCATCGCGGCGTTGTGCTCGAAGCCGCCGGAGCCGACGACGACCGCGCGCCGGGCGCGGACGAGCCCGGCGGCGCCGTCGCGGGTGACGACGGCGCCGGTGACGGATCCGCTGTCGAGGAAGAGGTCGGTGAAGGGGGTGTCGAGCCACACCGGCACCCCGGCCGCCAGCAGCCCCGCCCGTAGTCCCGCGGCCAGCGACTGTCCCATGGTGAGCGGCTTCTGCCCCAGCAGGGCCGCCTTCGTCCCCCGGGCCAGGCAGGCGGCGGCCACGGCGGCGCCCTTGACGTTGACGGCGGCCAGGGCGAGCCACTTGTAGTCGGCGCTGAAGACCACCAGGCCGGCCGGGACCGGCAGGTACGGCGGGTTGAGGCGGGCGAGTTCGGCGCCCAGGACGTTGCCGTCGAGCTGGTCGGGTTCGATGGAGCGGCCGTTGGGGAGGCCGCCGGGCAGCTCGGGGTAGTAGTCGCTGTAGCCCTCCATCCAGCGGAATCGCAGCGGGCTGTTGGCCATGACGAAGGAGATCATGGCGGGCCCGTGGCCGAGGAAGGCCCGCTGTCGTGCGGCGGGCACGTCCGCGCCGACGACGGCGGCGAGGTAGGCGGCGGCCTTGGCGGGGGTGTCGGGGACGCCGGCGGCCAGGATGACGGGGTTGTTCGGTATCCAGATGCCGGCGCCGGAGCGGGCCGCCGACCCCCCGAAGGTCGCCGCCTTCTCCACGACCACGCAGCTCAGCCCCTGCTTGGCGGCCGTGAGCGCGGCGGTCATGCCGGCGGCGCCGGAGCCGATGACGACGACGTCGTAGGTGCCGAGGAGGGGGAGGTCTGCGGCGCCGGCGCCGTGCGCCCCGGCGGCGAGGGCGAGCCCGGTGCCCGCGGCGGCACCGAGCACCTGTCTGCGGGAGGGCGAGAGCCCGGTCGTGCTCGTGGACGTGGTGGACATGGCGGGCCCTTCCGGTCCGACGGGGGCGGGGGGACCGGAATGTCGCGCGGGGGTCTTGTGAAGTCAAGGGCCGTACACCGGCCGGGAGAATCGGGCCTACGGCGAGAGGACCGCGCGGCAGTCGTCCCAGGCCGGTTCGCTCAACAGGGGGCGGAAGCGGGTGAACAGGGTGAGCAGGCCGGGTCCGTACCGCGCGCGGAACGCGGGGTCACGGCGGGCGAGGTCGAGCTCGTTGGCGGCGGAGAGCTCGGCGAAGTCCCGGCGCAGCCGCGTCGACGGGGTGTGGGCGGTGCCGGTGAAACGGTCGTGCAGGGCCGATCCGGGGTCGCCGAAGCGCGGGTACGTGGCCGCGCGGTCGCAGCTTCCGTAGGCGTAGACGATCGCCTCGGCCTCCGCGCCGACGGCCTCGACGAGTTCGGGGCGGCGGCCGAGCGGCAGCAGTGCCTCGGGAAATCCGTCGGTGCCGTAGGCGGCGTGAGAGAGGCCGGCGAGCTGGAGGTCGGAGCGGGCGCCCCAGAGGGCGAGCCGGGCGCGTACGCGGTCGAGGTGGGCGAGGAGGGTGCCGCCGGGATGGGGGACGGCTTCGGCTCCGCACTCCTTCAAGAGGGCGGTCACCCGGAGGGTCGAGGTCTGCACGGTCGGTGTCCTTCCGGCGGGTCGGATCGTGCGGGGGCGTGGTCGCCCGGGGCTGTCGTCGTGGCGTGACTCCGTCGGGCCGAGGGTGAGTTCGGCCCACACCGTCTTGCCCACGGCACGCTCCGCGACACCCCAGGTGGCGGAGAGGAGGGAGACGAGGATCAGGCCCCGGCCCCGCTCCTCCTGTGTCCCCGTGACGAAGCGGAGCCGACCGTCACCGCGTGCGTCGCTCACCTCGATCCGCAGCGAGCCCGTGCCCTCCGGGCGGAGCAGGAGGCGGAGTTCGAAGTCCCGCCCGGGTACGCGACCGTGGGTGACCGCGTTCGCCGCGAGCTCGGCCACGACGTGCTGTGCCGTGTGACTCAGGTCGCCGCCGTACGGAAATCCCCAGACGTCGAGCTGATGCGCGGTGAGGCGCCGGGCCAGCCGGGCACCACGCGGCGTCGAGCTGAAGCGCTGGGTCAGTTCGGCGGTCGCGGGGGTGGAGTTTTGGGAGTTCACGTGACTGAGCGTGGCCGTGTGACTCTACGCTGACCAGGGGTGGCCCGGCGACGCCGGGTAGCCGTACGGGTGCGGTACGTCGGGTGTACGGGCTGTCGGCCGTGACCACAGGGGCGTGAAGGCGGTGGCGTACGTGACGCAGGAGCGCAGGCCGGAGACACCGGCGGAGTCCGAGGGGACGACGGGGCTGTTCACCGCCCTGGGAAAGATGCTGAAGCTGCTGCGGGAGCGGAAGGGGCTCACGCAGAGGGAGTTCGGACAGCTGGTGGGGTACGGGCCCGACGCGGTGTCGGCGATGGAGCGCGGGGTGCGGATCCCCCGGCCGGAGGTGCTGGAGAAGGCGGACGAACTGCTGGAGGCGGGCGGCCTCCTGCGGGCGGTGATCCCCGAGGTACGCGAGGCGATGAGCAGGGTACGGACTCGGCATCCGGAGTGGTACCGGAGTTATGCGGCCCTGGAAGCGGAGGCCGTCGAGCTGCACTTCTACGCCAACCAGGGGGTGCCGGGCCTGTTGCAGACCGAGGACTACGCGCGGGCGGTGTTCTCTCGCCGACGGCCGTTGCTGGACGAGGAGACCATCGACAAGCGCGTGGCCGACCGTCTGGCACGGCAACACGTCCTCGACACCTGGCCCGCACCCCTGTGCAGCTACGTGCTTGAGGAGGTGCTGTTGGACCGACCGAACGGCGGCCGAGCCGTCCACAGGAACCAGTTGGGGCGATTGCTGCGCATCAGCAGCATGCGGAACGTGGAGATCCAGGTGATGCCGACCGGCATCGAGGAACACCCCAACATGGACGGTGCGTTCAACCTGCTGACGCCCCGCAAGCACCCGCAGGTGGCGTACACGGAGGTCCAGGGACACCCCCGGTTGATCACCGACCTCGAAGAGGTCCGGAAGATCGCCGACCGCTATGGAATCATGCGGGCGATGGCACTTCCGCCCACGGAATCCCGGACGTTGATCGAGAAGAAGCTGGAGGAGCTGTGAGCAGCGAGGAACCCACCTGGGTCAAGTCCAGTTACAGCGGCGGCGAAGGCGGCGAATGCCTCGAAGTCGCCGTCTCCCCCCACACCGTCCGCGTCCGCGACTCCAAGCGCCACGAGGCCGGCCCCGTCCTCGCCCTGACCCCCGCGACCTGGGCCGACTTCCTGACGTACGCCGTGAAGTGATCCTTCAGGTCACCGCGGGTACAGCCCCTCCACCTCCTGGGCGAAGTCCCGCAGGATCGCCTCCCGGCGCAGCTTCATCGACGGGGTGAGGTGGCCCGCCTCCTCCGTGAAGTCGACCGGGAGGACGGCGAAGCGGCGGATGGACTCGGGACGGGAGACCAGCTTGTTCGCCTCATCCACCGCGCGCTGGAGGATGGCGTTCAACTCCGGGTCCCCGATGAGGAGTTCCGGTGGAACCGGGTGCTTGCGGTTCATCTGGCGCCAGTGGGTGATGCCGTCCTGGTCGAGGGTGATCAGGGCGGTGATGTAGGGGCGGGTGTCGCCCAGGACCATGCACTGGGAGATCAGGGGGTGGGAGCGCAGCCAGTTCTCCATGGGGGCCGGGGCCACGCTCTTGCCGCCCGCGGTGATCAGCAGTTCCTTCTTGCGGCCGGTGATGGTGAGGTAGCCGTCGTCGTCGAGTTCGCCGATGTCGCCCGTCGCCAGCCAGCCGTCCGGGGCCGCGGGGACGACACCGCCCGCCGACGGGTCCCAGTAGCCGCGCAGCACGTGGTCGCCGGCGAGCAGGATCTCGCCGTCCGCGGCGATGCGGACGCGGGTGCCGGGCATGGGCCAGCCCACCGTGCCCAGACGGGGCTTCAGGGGCGGGGTCACCGTCGACGCGCCCGTCGTCTCCGTCAGGCCGTAGCCCTCGAAGATCTCGATGCCGGCACCGGCGTAGAACGCGGCCAGGCGGCGGCCGAGCGGGGAGCCGCCGCAGATGGCGTAGCGGACCCGGCCGCCCATGGCGTTGCGGATACGGCGGAAGACGAGCGGGTCGTAGAAGGCGCGGGCCGCCTTCAGCGCGGTGGAGGGGCCCGAACCGGTGCCGGTCTGTCTGGCCTCCAGGCCCTCGCCGTACCGGCGGGCCACGGCTGCCGCGCGGTCGAAGGACGACACCCGGCCGCTCGCCTCGGCGCGGGCGCGTGCGGTGTTGAAGACCTTCTCCAGCATGTACGGGATGGCCAGCAGACAGGTCGGCCGGAAGGCGGCCAGGTCCGGCAGCAGGTCCTCCGACTTCAGGCTCGGCGCGTGGCCGAGGCGTACCCGGGCGCGGATACAGGCGATGGCGACCATGCGGCCGAAGACATGGGACATGGGCAGGAAGAGGAGGACGGAGACCTCCTCGTTCATGCCCGCCTTGAAGATCGGGTAGAGCAGCTCGATCGCGTTGTCGACCTCGGCGAAGAAGTTGCCGTGGGTGAGCGCGCAGCCCTTCGGGCGGCCGGTCGTGCCGGAGGTGTAGATGAGGGTCGCCAGGGTGTCCGGGCCCAGCACCCCGCGTCGCACCTCCACTTCCTGGTCCGGCACCTGGGCGCCGAGCTCCGCCAGGCGCTCCACGTGCCCCTTCTCGATCACCCACATGTGCTGGAGGTCGGGCAGGTGCTCGCGTTCGGGGCCGAGGGCCGCCGCCTGGGCCACCGTCTCGGCGACCAGGGCGACCGCGCCGGAGTCGTGCAGGATCCAGCGGGTCTGGAAGACGGAGGAGGTGGGGTAGACGGGAACGGTGACCAGGCCGGCCGACCAGGCGGCGAAGTCGAGCAGGGTCCACTCGTAGCGGGTCCGGGACATGACGGCGATCCGGTCGCCCGGCACCAGCCCCTCGGCGATGAGTCCTTTGGCCACCGCCTGCACCTCGGCGGCGAACTGGGCCGCCGTGACGTCCGCCCACCGACCCTCGTCCCCGAGCCTGCGGCTGAGGGCGACGGCGCCCGGCGCCGCGGCCGCGTTGTCGAAGGGCAGGTCGGCGAGGGAGCCGTGGGTCACCTGGTGGGCGAACGGCGGTACGGACGCCTCCCGTACGACACCGTCGAGCCGCCGTGTCTCGGGCTCCACGAGCGCGGGCCCCGCGCCGTCGGAGAACGCGGCGGAGGTCGGGAAAGGAGTGGACACGGGCGGCTCCTGAGGCGTGCAGCGGCGGACTGCTTGCTGCATACGTACGTGCCTCGTGCATCGAGGCGTTCACCGGCGGCAAGCCGCGGCAAGGGTTACCGGCGGTTAGGAAGGGGATCGTACGGGGCTCCTGTGGGGGGCGTGTGCCGGTTACGGGATGGTCCGGAGCCAGGGGTGTGCAACATCGGCGGTTACGTGAGGAACGTTCACGTCCCTCGCCAGGTCATGGGCGTTCCAGGTCGACCGTGACAGCGTCGGATGAGCGGGCGAACGGGATCCGGCTGCGGCCGACGATCGCGACGTGTCGTGCCGCGACGGCTCCATCGGCGGCTCCAGGAGGCTCATTTCGACCTGCTCCTCGCTCCCGACCTAGACTTACCTCCGGTAACCTTACTCCAGGGTAAGCAAAAAGGACCGAGCCAGGAGTTGGACATGGCGGACCGCTATCTGAGCTTCACCGGCACCGCGCCCGGCCGTTTCCTCACCCGCCGGCTGGGCCTGCCGCAGCCGGCGGCGCTCAGCCGCAGGTCGTCGCGACATCCGCGCTTCGAGGGCACCCTGCTGCACCTGACGGCCGGAAAGTCCGACCTGGACCCGGCCCCGGTCCTGGCCCGTACGGGACTCACCGCGGGCTCCGCGGACCCCGTGGCCGTCGTCCTCGACGCCACCGGTGTGCGGGACGTCGACGCGCTCGCCGAGGTGCACGCGGCCCTGCACCCCGTGGTGCGCTCGGTCGCCGCGAGCGGGCGGATCGTGGTGCTCGGCGCGCCGCTCGACCCCGCCGACCACCACCAGGCCGCCGCGCAGCAGGCGCTGGAGGGCTTCGTGCGCTCCCTCGGCAAGGAGATCGGCCGCGGCAGGACCGTGAACCTGCTCCGGCTCACCGACGCGCGGGCCGCCGAGTCCACCCTGCGCTTCCTGCTATCGCCCGGGTCCGCCTACGTCAGCGGCCAGGTGATCCACGTCGGGGACGACGAGCCCACCGCCCCGGACGACTGGGACCGCCCTCTCGCCGGGCGTACCGCCCTCGTCACCGGCGCCGCCCGCGGCATCGGCGAGGCTGTCGCCGAGACGCTGGCCAGGGACGGCGCCGAGATCGTCGTCCTCGACGTGCCGTCCGCCGAGGAGGACGCCCGGCGGGTCGCCGAACGGCTCGGCGGCACCGCGCTCGCCCTGGACGTCACGGCCGCCGACGCGGGCGTCCGGATCGCGGCCGCGCTGCCCGGCGGCCTGGACGTCCTGATCCACAACGCGGGCGTCACCCGGGACCGCCGCCTGGTCAACATGTCCGCCGAGCGCTGGAGTTCGGTGCTGGACGTCAACCTGAAGAGCGTGCTGCGCACCACGGACGCGCTGCTCGCCGCCGGCACGCTCCGGCGCGGTGGCCGCGTCGTGGCGACCGCGTCGATCGCGGGCCTCGCCGGCAACGCGGGCCAGACCAACTACGGCGCGAGCAAGGCGGGCGTGGTGGGCCTGGTCCGCGCGCTCGCGCCACGCGCCCTCGCCGAGCACGGGGTCACGGTCAACGCGGTCGCGCCCGGGTTCATCGAGACGCGGATGACCGCCGCGGTCCCGCTGTTCATCCGCGAGGCGGGACGGCGGATGAACTCCCTCGCGCAGGGCGGGCTCCCGGTCGACGTGGCCGAGACGACGGCCTGGCTCGCCCACCCGGCCTCAGGCGCCGTCAACGGGCAGGTCGTACGGGTCTGCGGGCAGAGCCTGCTGGGGGCCTGATGACGACCTCCGAGGCCTACGCGGCCACCGTTCTGAGCCGCTCCCCCGCCCTGGCCCCGCTGTTCGCCCGCGGCGCCCTGCGCTCACCCCTCAAGCGGCCGGGCCCCGGCGCCGCCTTCCCGCGCACCCGCCTGGTCCTGCCGGACCTGCGCGCCGACCTCGCGCGGCTGGCCGCGTACGAGCGGGTGTGCGGCTTCGCCACCGGCGACGACGCGCTGCCGATCACGTATCCGCACATCCTCGGTTTCCCGTCGGCGATGCGACTGATGAGCGGCCGGGACTTCCCGCTGCCGCTGCTCGGCCTGGTCCACACGTCGATCGAGATCACCCGGCACACCGTCCTGCAGGCCACGGCCGGCTACGAACTCGGCGTGTACGTGGAGGGGTTGGTGCCGCACCGGCGCGGCACCGAGGCCGCCGTGGTGACCGAGGTCCGGGCCGGCGCGGACGTCGTATGGGAGTCGCGGAGCACCTATCTCGCACGGCACCGCACGGACGGGCCGGCCGCCGGGCCGCCGGCGCGTCAGGAGCGGCCGCTGCCCGCGCTCGCCGAGTGGCGGCTCGCCGCCGATGTGGGGCGGCGCTACGGTGCCGCCTCCGGAGACCGCAACCCCATTCATCTGCATCCGCTCAGCGCCCGTCTGTTCGGCTTCCCGCGGGCCATCGCGCACGGCATGTGGACGGTGGCCCGCTGCCTCGCCGCGCACGGCACCCCGCGGGCGGCCCGGGTCCGCGCGGAGTTCCGGGCGCCGGTGCCGCTGCCGGGGACGGTGCGGTACGCGGCGCTGGGCGGCCGGTTCGAACTACGGGGACCGGACGGACGGCTCCACGTGAGCGGGAGCGTGGCACCGCTGACGCCCGGCTGACGACACCGGCCGACCAGGGCCGGCTTCGCCCTAGTCGGCCTCCGGCGGCGACCAGGGTCGTCCCTCCATGAGGTTGCCCAGGCCCGCCCAGGCGAAGTTCATCAGGGTGGCCGCCGCCTGCCGGGCCGAGACACCCTCGGTGCTGTTGGCCCAGGCCGCGAGGGACTCGGCGGCGCCGACCAGGGCCTCGGCGAGTCCGGCGACCTCCCGCTCGGGCAGGTCGGCGTCGGTGGGGGTCCCCCCGCACGAGCGAAGCCGAGGGTGGGGGAGAGCCTCGCGCGCGGCGACGACGATCAGCTGGGTCACGAACGCGACGATCTCCTCGCGCATCGCGGCCACCTCGGCGGCGAACCGTTCACCGTGCGTACGTGCCTGGAGGTGCAGCACGGACCAGGCGTCGGGGTGCTGCGCGGTGTGGGTGAAGAACGCCTGCAGTCCGTCCCAGAGTTGGCGGTCCGCGCCGAGGCCCGGCCGTACGCCGGACCGCACGGCCTCGCTGAGCGCGGCGGCCTCGCGGCGGACGCAGGCGGTGAAGAGGTCTTCCTTGGAGTTCAGGTACAGGTAGACCAACGGCTTGGAGACACCGGCGACTTCGGCGATCTCGTCCATCGAGGCGGCCATGTAGCCGCGCTGGCCGAAGATCCGCACGGCGGCGTCCAGCATCTGCTGTTCGCGGACCGCACGCGGCATCCGCTTGGTCTTGACGGCACCCATGGGGGCAAGAGTAGTTGGGCCCGGACCGGCCAGGGGCGAAGCGTGCTGGGAAGTGCTAGGAAGCCTGTCCCTGTGCCCTGGTGGTGTCGTCCACGACATCCTCCTGCGAGCGGTTCGCCTCGATGTTGGCCTTCATCCGGTCCACCCGCTCCACGACCTGCACGGACGCGCGGTCGCGTTCCTTGCGCAGCACCACGAAGCTGATCGGCGCCGAGAGCACCAGGGAGAGAAGGGCGATCCACATGATGTTGGAGTCGCCGAGACCGCGCGGGAGGGCACCGGAGTAGACGAGGCCCGAGACGACCACGAGGCAGCCCACGAAGACCCCGAGGCGCATCAGCGTGTAGCGGAGCATCTCAATCCACTCTTCCGTTGCGACGACTTCCAAACGAACCCATAAACGAACCCAAAGGGCACCGTCCAGTGAAGCACGCCTGACTTGCGATCTTGCAGGGGGGTGCGGGGCGGTGCGGGGACTCAGGTGAGGGGGAGCAGCATGGTGATGTCGTCGCGGTCGTCGCCGGGGGCCACCCGGATCGCGCCGGGCACCCGCCCGACCTCCTTGTAGCCGCAGGAGCCGTAGAACCGCTCCAGCCCGTTCCCGCCCCGGCAGGTGAGCCGGATCGCCTCGATGCCCTCGAAGGAGCGGGCCTGCTCGGCGGCGGCCGCGAGCAGGTCCCGGCCGTACCCCTTGCCCTGGTGCCCCGGAGCCACCATCACCGTGTACAGCCACACCCAGTGGGTCATCAGCCGGTGCGTGTTGAAGGCGAAGAACGCGGTCGCGGCGACCTCGCCCCGCTCGTCGCGCCCGACGAGCAGCCGGGTGCGGCCCTCCGCCATGCCCACGAGGTGCCTGACCAGCTCCGGGCGTATGTCCTCCCGCGTCACCGGCGGCACGAAGCCCACGGAGCCACCCGCGTTGGAGACGTCGGTCCACAGACCGAGGATGCCGTCGCGCAGGGCGGGATCGACGGCGGGATCGAGAGTGAAGGTAAGGGGCATGGACCGAGTGTATCCATTACGAAATCATCATCTGACCGGCCGCTCGCCCCGCGCCCCGACCCCTCGCCCCGTGCCCCGACCCCTCGCCCCGCCGTCCGGTCGTCTCACACCCGCATGGGCTGGGGCGACTCGCGGCGCGCCGGGTCCGGGCCGTCGTACTCGCGGATGATCTCGTAGCGCGTGTTGCGCTCCACCGGGCGGAAGCCCGCGTCACGGATCAGGTCGAGCAGGTCGTCGCGGGTGAGCTTGTTCGGCGTGCCGTAGTTGTCGGCGTCATGGGTGATCTTGTACTCGACCACCGAGCCGTCCATGTCGTCGGCGCCGTGCTGAAGGGCGAGCTGGGCGGTCTGCACACCGTGCATCACCCAGAAGACCTTCACGTGCGGGACGTTGTCGAACAGCAGCCGGGAGACGGCGAAGGTCTTCAGCGCCTCGGCGCCGGTCGCCATCTGCGTACGCGCCTGGAGGCGGTTGCGGACCTTGCCGTCCTTCATGTCGACGAAGTCGTGCTGGTAGCGCAGCGGGATGAAGACCTGGAAACCGCCGGTCTCGTCCTGGAGCTCGCGCAGCCGCAGCACGTGGTCGACACGGTGCCGGGGCTCCTCGATGTGCCCGTACAGCATCGTGCACGGGGTCTTCAGACCCTTCTCGTGCGCGAGGCGGTGGATGCGCGACCAGTCCTCCCAGTGGGTGCGGTGGTCGACGATGTGCTGCCGGACCTCCCAGTCGAAGATCTCGGCGCCACCGCCGGTCAAGGACTCCAGGCCGGCGTCGATGAGCTCGTCGAGGATCTCCGAGGCGGTCAGCCCGGAGATGGTCTCGAAGTGGTGGATCTCGGTCGCCGTGAAGGCCTTGAGCGAGACGTCCGGCAGGGCGGCCTTCAGCTCGCGCAGGGAGCGCGGGTAGTAGCGCCACGGCAGGTTCGGGTGCAGCCCGTTGACGATGTGCAGCTCGGTGAGGTTGTCGTTCTCCATCGCCTTGGCGAGGCGGACGGCCTCCTCGATGCGCATCGTGTACGCGTCCTTCTCGCCCGGCTTGCGCTGGAAGGAGCAGTAGGCGCAGGACGCGGTGCACACGTTCGTCATGTTGAGGTGACGGTTGACGTTGAAGTGCACGACGTCGCCGTTCTTGCGCGTCCGCACCTCGTGCGCGAGGCCACCGAGCCAGGCCAGGTCGTCCGACTCGTACAGCGCGATGCCGTCCTCACGGGTGAGCCGCTCACCGGCCCGGACCTTGTCCTCCAGCTCGCGCTTGAGCCCGACATCCATGTTTCTGCCTCTCCCTGTGGACGAACCCTGCCAACCGTACGCCTAGGCCTCTAGACCTCTTCCGGCAGCTCGCCCACCCGGTTCTCCCACTTCGTGGACAGCACGATGGTGGTACGGGTTCTGGAGACGCCCTTGGTGCCGCTCAGCCGTCGGATGATCCTCTCCAGACCGTCCACGTCACTCGCCCGCACCTTGAGCATGAACGAGTCGTCGCCCGCGATGAACCAGCAGTCCTCGATCTCGCTGAGGTCCTTCAGCCGCCGGGCCACGTCCTCGTGATCGGCCGCGTCGGAGAGCGAGATGCCGATCAGGGCGATGACGCCGAGACCGAGGCTGGCGGCGTTCACGGTGGCCCGGTAGCCGGTGATGACACCGGCCGCCTCCAGCCGGTTGATGCGGTCGGTGACGCTGGGTCCCGACAGACCGACGAGGCGCCCCAGCTCCGCGTACGAGGCCCGGCCGTTCTCCCTCAGGGCCTGGATGAGCTGCCTGTCCACCGCGTCCATGCGATCGAAGCCTTCCGCTGAAGAGGTCTGAAGTGCCTGAAGTTCATGAAGTTCGACGTTGCTCGACGTACTCGAAGTGCTTGACGTACTCGAAGTGCTCGAAATGCTTGACGTACTCGAAGTGCTCGAAGTGCTTGACGTACTCGAAGTGCTCGAAGTGCTTGACGTGCTCGACGTGCCTGACGTTGCTCGATGTGCCTGACGCGCTCAGGCCGGGCGGGAGCCGCCGCCGAGTTCGCCCTGCCAGCGACGGTAGAGCCCGTGTCCGACCCCCGCCGCGTCGAGGACCCGTCCGGCGACGAAGTCCACGAGGTCCTGGATGTGCGTGGCCCCCGCGTAGAAGGCGGGCGAGGCGGGCACCACGGCGGCACCGGCGTCGTCCAGCGCCACCAGGTGCCGGAGCGTCTGCCCGTTCAGCGGGGTCTCGCGGACGGCGACGACCAGCGGCCGCCGCTCCTTGAGCGTCACGCTCGCCGCCCGCTGCAGCAGGTCCTTCGACAACCCGAGAGCGACCCCGGCGACGCAGGCCGTGGACGCCGGCACGATCACCATGCCCCGCGCCGGATACGACCCCGAGGACGGCCCCGCGGCCAGGTCCCCCGCACCCCAGTACCGCACCCCGTCGATGTCCGCCTCGAAGGTGCCGGGCTTCCCGTCGGCCCCCCGGGACAGCCACTCCCGCAGATCGTCCCGCCAGTGCGCGTCCCGGAAGGAGATCCCGGTCTCGTCGAGCAGGGTGAGCCGTGAGGCCCGGCTGACGACCAGATCGACGCTCTCGCCCGCGTCCAGAAGCGCGCGCAGTACAGCGGCCGCGTACGGCGTACCGGACGCTCCGGAGACCCCCACGATCCAAGGCGCGCGCTCTGTTTCTCCTGCGTTCACACCTTGAGCGTACCGGCGGGCCGGGAGGTACTCAGGCCGGGTGCGGGTGATCCCCACCGCCTGCCACCCCGTCGGTCCCCCGCGCCGCTCTCAGAGGGTCAGGCCCCGGACCAGGAGGTCGAGGAGCGCGCACACGAACAGACTGATCCCGATGAACCCGTTGGTCGAGAAGAACGCCCTGTTCAGACGGGACAGATCATGCGGTCGCACGATCGTGTGCTCGTACAGGAACGCGCCCGCCACGATCACCAGGCCCAGCCAGAAGAACGCGCCCGCGCCGGTCGCCAGCGCGTACCAGACGAACAGCGCCGTCGTGATCGCGTGACAGACCCGCGCTCCCCGGATCGCCGCCGGGATGCCGAAGCGCGCCGGGACCGACATGACGCCGATCTCGCGGTCGGTCTCGACGTCCTGGCAGGCGTAGATCAGGTCGAAGCCGCCGATCCAGACGCCGACGGCGAGACCCAGGATCACCGCGTCCCAGGACCAGGAACCGGAGATCGCCAGCCAGCCGCCGATCGGGCCCATCGCCTGGGCCAGGCCGAGGATGGCCTGCGGGAAGTTCGTGAACCGCTTGCCGTAGGGGTAGACCACCATCGGGATCACCGCGATGGGGGCCAGGGCCAGGCACAGGGGGTTGAGCAGGGCCGCCGAGCCGAGGAAGACGACCAACGCGATCAGGGCGCCCGTCCAGGCGTGCCGCACCGACATCGCGCCCGTCACCAGCTCGCGCTGCGCCGTCCGCGGGTTGCGGGCGTCGATCTCCCGGTCGATGATCCGGTTCACGGCCATCGCGAAGGTGCGCAGACCGACCATCGCGAGGGTGACGAGGAGCAGCCGGCCCCAGTGGACGTTCTCGTCCCACTCGAACATCGCGGTGAGGGCGGCGATGTAGGCGAAGGGCAGCGCGAAGACCGAGTGCTCGATCATGACCAGGCGCAGGAACGCCTTGGTGCGTCCCGGCTGCGGGATCGCGGCGGAAGCTGAACTCACAGCCCGTACTCCTTCCAGCGACGGTCGACCGTCGCCGCCGTCTGCGGGTCGGACAGCACCATCTCGGGCCATCCGCCGTCCCGTGTGTATCCCTCCTCGGGCCACTTCCTCGTCGCGTCGATGCCCGCCTTGCCGCCCCAGAACTGCTGGTAGGAGGCGTGGTCGAGATGGTCGACCGGGCCTTCGACGACCGTGAGGTCACGGGCGTAGTCCGTGTTGCCGAGGGCCCGCCAGGCGACCTCGTGCAGGTCGTGCACGTCGCAGTCGGAGTCGACGACCACGATCAGCTTGGTCAGGGACATCATGTGCGCGCCCCAGACCGCGTGCATCACCTTCTGGGCGTGCTTGGGGTACTTCTTGTCGATCGACACGATCGCGCAGTTGTGGAAGCCGCCCGCCTCGGGCAGGTGGTAGTCCACGATGTCCGGAACGATGATCTTCAGCAGCGGGAGGAAGAAGCGTTCCGTGGCACGGCCCAGCGGTCCGTCCTCCGTCGGGGGGCGTCCTACGACGATCGACTGGAGCAGCGGCCGCTTCCGCATGGTCACGCAGTCGATCTTCAGCGCGGGGAAGGGCTCCTGCGGGGTGTAGAAGCCGGTGTGGTCGCCGAAGGGGCCCTCGGGGAGCATCTCCCCCGGCTCCAGCCAGCCTTCGAGGACGACCTCCGCCTGGGCCGGGACCTGGAGCGGGACCGTCTTGCAGTCGACCATCTCGATCCGCTTGCCCGCGATGAACCCGGCGAAGAGGTACTCGTCGATGTCACCGGGCAGCGGTGCCGTGGACGCGTACGTCACGGCCGGCGGGCAGCCGAAGGCGATCGCGACGGGCAGCCGCTCGCCGCGCCGGGCCGCCACCTGGTAGTGGTTGCGGCTGTCCTTGTGGATCTGCCAGTGCATGCCGATCGTGCGCCGGTCGTGGCGCTGGAGGCGGTACAGGCCCAGGTTGCGGATCCCGCTCTCCGGGTCCTTGGTGTGGGTCAGCCCCAGGTTGAAGAAGGAGCCGCCGTCCTGCGGCCAGGTGAAGAGCGCGGGCAGCCGGTCGAGGTCGACGTCGTCGCCGTGCAGGACGACCTCCTGCACCGGCGCGCTGTCGGATTTCACCTTCTTCGGCGGTACGTGCGTCATCGCGCCGAGCTTCCCGAACGCCTCGCGCACCCCGACGAACCCGTGCGGCAGCTCGGGCCGCAGCAGGCCGCCGATCTTCTCGGAGATCTCGCCGTACGACTTGAGTCCGAGCGCCTTGAGCAGCCGCCGGTCGGTGCCGAAGACGTTCATCGCGAGGGGCATGGCGGAGCCCTTCACGTTCTCGAAGAGCAGCGCCGGGCCGCCCGCCTTCTGCACCCGGTCGACGATCTCCCCGACCTCCAGGTACGGATCGACCTCGGCCTTGATGCGCTTGAGGTCTCCCTCACGCTCCAGTGCCCTGAGCAGAGAGCGAAGATCGTCGTAAGCCATGCGGTCCAGTATCCGGTACGGGCTACTCTGGCCCCGTCACCGGGGCCGTTCCGTGCCCCGTCGTCGTCTTCTGGGGGATCGACCTCTCATGCTCAGGTATCTGCCCCTTCTGCTGGTCCTGGCGCTGTGGATCTACGCCTTCATCGACTGCCTGAACACGCCCGAGGACCAGGTGCGCGTCCTGCCGAAGGTGGTCTGGGTGATCGTCATCCTGCTCTTCGGCGAGGTGCTGGTCGGCCCGGTCGCCTGGCTGGTGGCCGGCAAGGTGCGCGCCGCTCCCGGGACCGGTCCCGCGCGGTTCGTCGCGCCCGACGACAACCCCGAGTTCCTGAAGTCCCTGAACAAAGAGGACGAGGAGAAGAAGGACGACGCGGGCTGATGGAGCTGCGGCTGCTGGTCACCTTCGAGAAGGTCGCGACCACCCTGAGCTTCACCCGGGCGGCGGCCGAGCTCCAGTACGCCCAGTCCAGCGTGACCAGCCAGATCCGCGCCCTGGAGTCCTCGCTCGGCACGGAGCTCTTCGACCGGCTCGGGAGCAGGATCCGGCTCACCGGGGCCGGTGAGCGGCTGCTGCCGTACGCCCGGCAGATCATCGAGCTGACCGAGGAGGCCCGCACGGCGGTCGCCGGCACCCGGGAACCGGCCGGCCCGCTCGCCGTCGGCACGATGGAGTCGCTGACGAACTACCGTCTGCCGCCGCTCCTGGAGTTCTTCCACCACCGCTACCCGCAGGTCCGCCTCTCCCTGCGCACGACCATCGGCGACGAGACCCGGCAGGCGCTCCGGCAGGGGACGTACGACCTCGGTTTCCTGATGGAGGAGACGACCGAGCACCCGGGTCTGGAGACGCGGGTACTGACGGTCGAGCCGCTGGTGCTGGTCGCGGCGCCGGGCCACCCCCTCGCCGAAGCCGCGGCCGGCCCGGCGTCCGGCGGGAAGCCGGTGACCGCCGCCGACCTCGTACGGCAGTCCCTGCTCGCCTCCGAACCGGGCTGCGCCTACCGCGATCTGTTCGAGCGTGAGCTCGCGCCCCACGGCACGGTCGCGTTCACGGAGTTCGGCACGATCGAGGCCACCAAACGCGCGGCGGCGGCCGGCCTCGGCATCTCGCTGCTGCCCGAGGTGACGGTCGCCGCCGAACTCGCGGAGGGATCTCTCGTCCGACTGCCGTGGCCGGTGCCGTTCACGCTTCGGACGCAACTGGCGTGGCGGGCCGGGAAGCGGCTTCCGGCGCACGCCCGGCTGTTCGTGGAGCGGGCGCGCCAACTGCTGGCCGAACAGACCCGGCCTCCGCGGTCGCAGGAGTCCGCGCAAGCGTGACCCGCAGGCCGGCGAGCACGATCAGCGGGACGCCGAGGGCCTGGACGAGGCCGATGTGGTGGCCATAGACCGCCCAGTCCATGACCATCGCGACCGCCGGGTAGACGAAGGCGAGGACGGCGATCTTCGAGGTGGGCAGCTGGGCGTAGGCCGCGTACATCAGGACGTACATCACGCCGGTGTGGATCAGGCCGAGCCCGACCAGCCAGCCCCAGTCCGCGCCCGTGCCGCTCATGGCGCCGAAGTCGGCGAAGGGCAGCAGCAGTGGGATGCCGACCAGCACCTGGACGAGCGCGATGAGGTGCGGCCGTACGCCGGTGACCCGCTTGGTGACCAGGGTGGACAGACCGTAGAGCAGGGCGGCGAGCAGGGCCTGGCCGACACCGAGGACGTAGGTGCCGCCGCTGGTGAAGTCGCCGGGGGTGATGCCCGAGACGAGGACCAGCCCGGCGAAGGCGACGGCGATCCAGCCGACCTTGGCGGCGGTCAGCCGCTCGCGGAAGAGCAGGGCGCCGAGGAGCACGACGTAGAACGGCTGGGTGTGGTAGACGACCGTGGCCACGGATATGGACGTGTTCTCGTACGACTCGAACAGGAACACCCAGTTGAGGACGATGAACACGCCGCCGAGAGCGGCCAGGCCGAGGGTGCGCGGGGTGAAACCGTGGCCGCGCAGCCAGCCGCGGGCGACGACGTAGCCGCCGAGGGCGACGGAGCCGAACAGGACGCGGAAGAAGACGACGTCGAAGGGGGAGGCGCCCGACTCGACGACGAACACACCGAGGGTGCCGGAGAGCACCATCGCCGCCGTCAGCTGGACGATGCCCTTCCGCTCCGAACCCGTGCCCTGTGGGCCTTTGTTCTGTGGGCCCTTGTTCTGTGAGCCCTGGTTCTGTGAGCCCTGGTTCTGTGAGGTCATGCCCAGGACGCTACGAGCGCCACGCGGAACCGGTCCACGAGCCAGTGGTGCGTCCTGCCGATGGGGCCATCGGCAGGGCCGATGAGCGGCCCGCGGCCAGACGCCGACGGCCCGCACCGGAGCCGTGCTCGAAGGTGCGGGCCGCCTTCACGCGTACCCGACCGGCCGGGTCGGCCGGTTCAGCGCAGGCGGGACGACGACAGGATCGACAGCAGGTGCGCCGGAACCATCACCCAGGTGATGACGGCGAGCGCGCCGAGCGCCCAGCGGGTCGGCTCGATCCCGCCGGTGACCGCGTCGGCGACGGCCGCGGCCAGCAGCACCAGGGACGCCTCGATGCCATTGGTGACCCGGTGGATCCTGAAGGCCGCGGCGAGGCGCCGCACGGTGGCCACGCCCTGCGAGCGCGGCCGGGTCGCCTCGTCGTCGGCGACGGTCAGCCCGCGCCGGGCACGTGCCACGTCCACCAGGTCGGTCGAGGCCTTCAGCAGGACGACACCCAGGGCGGTGGCGATGCCGACCGACAGCCAGCCGCCGAATCCCGACTCGGCCGCCCGGTACCCGGCCCCCGCCAGCAGGGCCGCGTCCGCGAGATAGGCGCCGAGGCGGTCGACGTAGATGCCGGTCGCGCTGTTCTGGCCCTTCCAGCGGGCGACCTCGCCGTCCACGCAGTCGAAGAGCAGGAAGAGCTGCATCAGCACGACCGCGAGTACGGCGCCGGTCAGGCCCGGGATCATCAGCGCGGCGCCGGAGGCGACCCCGCACCCGACCATCGTCCAGGTCAGCTGGTCCGGGGTGACGGGCGTGCGCACCAGCTGCCGGGTCAGCCGCAGCGAGATCCTGCGCATGTACAGCCGGCCCGCCCAGTGCTCGCCATTGCGGCTAGCCAGCTTGGCCTGCGGCTGGCAGACCTCGCGCAGCTCCTCCAGAACCGGCGCAGCAACCATGGAACTTCCTCCCGACCGGGGCCCGGCCGGGGCCCAACTGCCGCTCGCGCGGCGACGATCGGGCCAGGGTACAGACCGGGTTTCCACGTGCTTTACCCAGGTAACGCCTGCCCGCCACGGTCCCGCCACCCCGCGGGCGCCGCCCGGAGGGTGCATTCCGCACGTCGCCCTCGTGTTCCGGTCCCGGCCCCAGCACAGTGGAGGCATGGATCAGGCACAGGCACGCACATGGCTCGCCACCGCCGTCGCAGAGGCACGCGCCGGCCTCGCCGAGGGCGGCATCCCGATCGGCGCCGCGCTCTACGGCGGCGACGGCACCCTGCTGGGCCGTGGACACAACCGGCGCGTCCAGGACGACGACCCCTCGGCGCACGCGGAGACGGCGGCTTTCCGGGCGGCGGGACGGCAGCGGTCGTACCGCGGTACGACCATGGTGACCACCCTCTCGCCGTGCTGGTACTGCAGCGGGCTCGTCCGCCAGTTCGGCATCTCGCGCGTGGTCGTCGGCGAGGCGGCCACCTTCCACGGCGGCCACGACTGGCTCGCGGAGCACGGCGTGGAGATCGTCCTCCTGGACGACCCGGAGTGCGTCGAGCTGATGCGCGACTTCATCAAGGCCGACCCGGCACTGTGGAACGAGGACATCGGTGAGTGAGCCCAGCACCCCCCGCACCCCCCGCCCGCCCCGCATCCCGACCGTCGATCTGCGGCCCTGGCTCGACGGTGGCCCCGAGGCCCGCGCCGGCATCGCCCGTACCGTCGACCTGGCGCTGCAGACCGCCGGGTTCCTCCTGGTCACCGGTCACGGCGTGGACCCCGGTCTGCGCGCCGACGTCCGGGCGGCGGCCCGCGCCTTCTTCACGCTGCCCGACGCGGCCAAGCGGCGCTACGCGGCGAAGGTCGGCGGCCGGGGCTGGCTCGGCCCCGGCGCGGAGGCCAACGGGTACGCGGAGGGGACCGAGACCCCGCCGGACCTGAAGGAGTCGCTGACGTTCGCGACGCACGAGCCGTTCGAGGACCCGGTCGTCAACGCGGAGTGGTACGCGCCGAACGTGTGGCCGCGGGAGGTGCCCGCACTGCGGGCGCTGTGCGAGGAGTACCTGGCCCGGATGGCCGAGCTGGAGAACCACCTGCTCGCCCTGCTCGGCGAGGCGCTGGGCCTCGAACCCGACTTCTTCACCCGGCACATGGACCATCCGACGTACGGCTTCAACATCAACTGGTACCCGGGGACCGAGGTGATCGGCGAGCCCCTGCCGGGGCAGTTCCGCATCGGCCCGCACACCGACTTCGGGACGGTCACCATCCTGGACCGGCAAGCCGGCCGGGGCGGGCTCCAGGTCTGGACGGACGACGACGGCTGGCGGGACGCGCCGTACGACCCGGCCGCCTTCACCGTCAACATCGGTGATCTGATGGCCCGTTGGACCGGCGACCGCTGGCGTTCCGGCCGCCACCGCGTGCTGCCCCCGCCCTCGGACGTGCCCGCGGAGGAGCTGATGTCGCTGGTCTACTTCGGCGAGTGCACCCCGGGAACGCTCGTCGAGTCGGTTCCGGCGCCGGTGGGACGGGTGACGTACGAGTCCGTGGACTCGCATGTGTACCTGCGGGAGAAGCTCGACTCGATCACCGTGGACTGACCACCGCGGACCGACCACCGCGGACCGACCACCGCGGACTCACCACCGCGGACCGACCACGGCGGACCGACCACCGCGGACTGATCACCGCGGACCGGTCACCGCCGGCCCTCGGACCGACAGGCCGACTGTCATCGACGCGCTCGGCGGCCGCGGCTGCCACAGCCGCGCGTTCACGCTGCTGACGGGTGCCGGCCGAGTACCCCTAGCACCTGCCCGGGTCGTGGACGGCGGGGCGCTGGGCGGGGCCGCCGAACTGGTCGATCAGGCGTTCGAATCGAGCCCGCCAGCGCGCCTCTGACTCGCCCTCCCCCTGGAACTCGTGCGTGAACCGCAGCGAGGTCGCCGCGTCCCCGTCCCGCTCCAGGTGGAAGCGGATCCGGCCGCCGCCCTC
This sequence comes from Streptomyces sp. NPDC059582, assembly GCF_042735715.1. Taxonomy (NCBI): domain Bacteria; kingdom Bacillati; phylum Actinomycetota; class Actinomycetes; order Kitasatosporales; family Streptomycetaceae; genus Streptomyces; species Streptomyces sp. NPDC059582. The sequence goes on along the minus strand of NZ_JBHWCC010000011.1, from coordinate 60,269 downwards.
CACCGTGTACTCGGCGACCCGGTCCACATCCCACGCGGTGATCTGCCCGCTGCCCAGGTCGCGCAGGGTGACCGCGCCGCCGAGCCTGGGCTCCAGCACCTCGGCCTCGGTGAACCAGCCCGCGAGCCCCTCCCGGGTGGTCACCGTCGGCCAGACGCGCTCCATGGGCCGCGGAAGCCGTACCCGGAAGTGGAGGATGTGCGTGTTCCCGTGGGTCTGACTGGTGCCCTGCTCGATGGAGCCGCTCATGACACCAGCGTGGCCCCTGACGGGAGGGGCTGCACGCGCTACGGCCGCTGCCCGGCCCTGCTCACGACCGCGCGCCGCAGAACGACGGTCGCGTCGCCGATCGAGCCCTTCTTGTGCTCGCCCCGGTCCTCGGTGTACACGAAGCGCGTGCCGAGGAACCGGTACGTCTCCTGGTCGAAGATCCACTCTTCCCGCCCGGACAGGCCCGGCTCCTGGTGGGCGAGCGCCACACCGGGCCGCCCGGCGGCGTCGACGGCGTGCCGGACAACGGTCACGCCGGGGATCCTGGCCACGGCCCGGTAGAGCGCGGCGCTCTGCTTCGGCGGCAGCAGTCCGCTCCCGATCAGCTCGCTCGCCCGCATGAACGGCGTCGGCTCGACGAGGACGCGTCCGTGCCGCAGCAGCGAGGTCGACTTCGTCAGCCAGGCGTACATCCCGTCGGCGCCGGTGGGCAGCGAGGCCGGGTCCCAGAGCTTGACGTACTCGTAGTCGGACTTGCCCGCGGCCTGTGTCGAGGGGGCGATCGACTCCTCCCGACCCGCTGTTCTGATCAGGCCCGGACGGGCGCCGTCCACGGCGTCCCATTCCTCCACCCGGTGGGGCGACTGGACCCCCTCCGCACCCTTGCCGTTCACGGCCGCCTCGGTACCGGTGTTCGACACCTCCTTGTCGACGTACCGGTACTGGTCGTCGCGCGCGTCGCCGAACCCGTCGCCCTCGCGCTCGGCCGCCGTCGCCGCGCTCTCCAGGAGGGCTCCCGCACCGACGGACCGGGGGGCGCCCGGACCGCTGCCGCCGGAGGGCGCGACGAGCGTGAAGGTGACGGCGGAAACGGCCGCGACCGCCCCCGCGACCAGGACGGGCCGCAGCCAGGCCCTGCGTGCTCGGGGGCTGTCCTCGAAGCCGAGGGTCTCGGTCATCAGATGCTCCTTGAGAAGTCGGTGACGGCCCGGCGGAAGGTCCCGCTCCGGTAGCTCGGTCATGAGTTCCCCTCCCTCAGGGCCCCGACCGCGGTGGTGCGGTCACCTCTCATCTGTCCGCGCGCTTGCGGTGGTTCCATATGTTCTGCGAGCTTCGTCCGCGCCCGCGAGAGCCGCGACCGCACCGTCCCCACGGGCACCCCGAGCGCCTCCGCGGCGGCCCGGTAGTCCAGCCCGGACCACACGCACAGCGCCAGCACCTCACGCTCGGTCCGCCGCAGCCGCCCCAGCGCGGTGCGTACGAGGGCCAGCTGCGTGGCGTCGTCGATGCGGCCGGCCACCTCGTCGGCGAAGTCCCCCGCGGCCTCCTCGCGCGGGATGCGGGCCACGGCAGCCGCGTGCCTCCGGGCGGCGCGGCGGGTGTTGCGGGTGACGTTGGTGGCGATGCCCAGCAGCCAGGGGCGCAGGGAGCCGCCGACCTCGTCGAGCCGCTCCCGCAGCCGCCAGGCGTCCAGGAAGGTCAGCGAGACGACGTCCTCGGCGACCGTCCACTCACCCGTGAGCCGGAAGGCATGGTTGTAGACGGAGCGCGCGTACGCGTCGAAGAGTTCGCCGAAGGCATCGTGGTCCCCCGCGCGGACGCGTCTTCGCAGATTCGTATCCACGCCCCTCAACCTGTCCGCACGACAAAGGCCGGTTCCTGTGACCTGAGCCACAGCAACCGGCCTCGGGGGTACGGGACTCAGACGCCCGCGTACGAGTGCTTGCCGGAGACGAAGATGTTCACGCCGTAGTAGTTGAACAGCCAGCAGGCGAACGCGATCAGCGCGATGTACGCGGCCTTGCGGCCCTTCCAGCCGGCCGTGGCCCGCGCGTGCAGGTAGCAGGCGTAGGCGACCCAGGTGATGAACGCCCACGTCTCCTTGGGGTCCCAGCCCCAGTAGCGGCCCCACGCGTCGCCCGCCCAGATCGCGCCCGCGATGATCGTGAACGTCCACAGCGGGAAGACGGCCGCGTTGACGCGGTAGGAGAACTTGTCCAGGGACGCCGAGGCGGGCAGCCGCTCCAGGAACGAGGTCGCGAAGCGGCCGGGCCTGCCGCCGTTCGCGAGCTTGTTCTCGTAGGAGTCCTTGAAGAGGTAGAGGAGCGTGCCGACCGCGCCGACGTAGAAGACCGCACCGCACAGGATCGCGGTCGACACGTGGATGTAGAGCCAGTACGAGTGCAGGGCGGGAACCAACTGGTCACTGGCGGTGTACAAGACAGTGACGGCGACGCCGAGATCGAGGAGGACCGTGGTGATCAGGAACAGGCCGAGCCAGCGGACGTTCTTCTTCAGCGCGAGCAGCGCGAGGTACACACCGACGGCGACGGTGGAGAACGTGATGTTGAACTCGTACATGTTGCCCCACGGCGCCCGCTGCACCGAGGCCGCGCGGGCGACCACACCGCCCACCGCGACGACGAAGGCGAGCGCGGTGAGCGAGATGGCGATACGCCCGTAGAGATCGCCCTGCTCGTCACCGCCGTGCGCGCCCGGCCCGTCCGGCACGTCGCGCGAGCCGGTCGCGGCCCGCACCACGACCTTCGGCCGCTCCAGTACGGCGGTGCCGCCCGCGTTCTGCACGGTGACCGCCGGAGCCTTCCTCGCCTGCGGCGTGGAGGTGAGCGCGGCGGCGGTGCGGCCGACCTTGCTGCGGCTGCCGAAGAGCCATTCGGCGATGTACGCGAAGAAGGCCAGGGTGTAGACGGCCATCGCGGAGTAGATCAGCGTGTTGCTGACGTTCGCGAGGTGTTCGTTGGTCGCGACGGCGAGATCGGTCACGCCGGCGAGATCGTTCGCGGTGGCGAGAGTCACTTCTTCTCAGCCCCTTCGGGGGGTACGACTTGGGGGTCGGGGGATGCGGACGGGTCGTCGTCGGGGTCGGGAGCCCCGGGGGCCTGGTCGTACAGGATCCCGGCGAGGTCGCCGAGCTCCTCGGGTACCTTGGCGGACTCGCTGCGGCCGAGCCCGGCCATCTCGACGACGGTCACGCCGTCCGCGCCCTTCACCGCCCGTACCCATACCCGGCGGCGCTGGATGAACAGGGAGCCGGCGAGACCGAAGATCGCGGCGACGGCGCCGACGAGCGCCCATGTGCTGCCGGGCTGCTGTGTGACCTGGAAGTTCGCCCACTGCTTGGTGCCCTCGTAGGTGATCGAGCCGGCACCGTTCGGCAGGGTCATCGTCTGCCCGGGCTTCAGGTTCTTGCGCAGCTGCGCGCCCTCGGCGTCCTCGAAGAACTTCATGTGCTTCTTGTCGAGCTGGTACACGCTCTGCGGGATGCCCGCGTTGACCCCGAGGTCGCCGTGGTACGCCTCCAGGTTCAGCACCGGGTTCAGCATCGCCGGGAACTGAGACGCCACCGCGCTGCCCCCGCCGTAGGTCGGCAGGAAGAAGGCCTGGAAACCGAGCTGTTCGGAGACGCCCTGGGGGTTCTTGTAGCCGTCCATGACCTTGACCACGCCGGAGGAGGTGACGTTGGAGTCCAGCGGCAGCAGCGGTACGGCGTTGTGGAAGACGACGTCGCCCTTGCCGTCCTTGACGGTCACGACGGGGGCGTAGCCGTGGGCGGTGAGATAGACCTTCGAGTCGCCGATCGCCAGCGGCTCGTTCACCTTGACGGTGGTCTTCTTCTCATTGCCGTAGGCGCCCTCGCTGTAGGTGATGGCCGCCTGGTAGGTGCGCGGAGTGCCCCGGTTGGGGCCGGTGAGCTCGTAGGTGCCGGTGAACTTGTCCAGGACGAAGCTGAAGGGCACCAGGTCGTCGGAGCCGAAGAGGTTGCCGGACTTGAAGTCGTCGTAGGAGATCAGCGTGTTCGAGAAACCGTCGCCCTCGACGACCAGCTTGTTGCCCTCGGACTTGAACAGCTGGCCCCAGGCGAAGGCGGACAGCATCACGATCAGCGCGATGTGGAAGGCGAGGTTGCCGACCTCTCGCAGATAGCCCTTCTCCGCGGCGACCGCGTCCCCGGCCGGGTGGGCGCGGAAGCGGCGCTGCTTCAGCAGCGCGAGCGCGGCCTCGCGGACCCGCTCCGGCTCGGCCTCGGTGCGCCAGGTCGTGTACGCGGGCAGCCGGGTCAGCCGCCGGGGCGCGCCCGGCGGCCGGCTGCGCAGCTGGCCGACGAACTGCCAGGTGCGGGGCACGATGCAGCCGATGAGGGAGACGAACAGCAGGATGTAGATCGCGGAGAACCACACCGAGCTGTAGACGTGGAAGAGCCCGAGCTTGTCGTAGACGGCCGCGAGGTTCTCGTGGGCGGCCCGGAAGTCGGCGACCTTCGTCGCGTCGGTCCCGGACTGCGGGATCAGCGAGCCGGGGATCGCGCCGAGTGCCAGCAGCAGGAGCAGCAGCAGCGCGACCCGCATGGAGGTGAGCTGCCGCCAGAACCAGCGGACCCAGCCGATGACACCCATGCCGGGCAGGTTGGCCGACGACTCCTGGGGTGCGGTGGACAGCTGGGAGCCGGCGGCGCCGAGGTCCTGGTCGTCCGGGACGGCCGGGGTCTCACCCGTCGGCGTGCCGGTTGTCGTCTCGCTCATCGCTCAGATCCCCACAGTGAAGCCGTTGGACCAGGTCTGCATGTCCTGCACGATGCGGTCCCAGGCACCGGTCAGCAGCAGCACACCGGTCACGATCATCATGGTGCCGCCGATGCGCATCACCCACGCGTAGTGGCGCTTGACCCAGCCGAAGGCGCCGAGCGCCTTGCGGAAGGCGACCGCGGCGAGCACGAAGGGCACGCCGAGGCCGAGGCAGTAGGCGACGGTCAGTATGGCACCGCGGCCCGCGCTCGACTGCTGGGAGGACAGCGCCAGCACGGAGGCGAGGGTCGGGCCGATGCAGGGCGTCCAGCCGATGCCGAACAGCGCGCCGAGCAGGGGGGCGCCGAACAGCCCGGCGACGGGTCGCCGGTGGAAGCGGAACTCCCGCTGGGTGAGCCAGGGCATCAGGCCCATGAAGAAGACGCCCATGAGGATCATGAGCAGGCCGAGCACCTTGGACAGGACGCCCCGGTGGCCCTGGAGCGTGTCGCCGAAGTAGCCGAACAGCGCTCCGCTGGAGACGAACACGGCGGTGAAGCCGAGCACGAAGAGGGAGGCGCCCGCGACCATCCGGCCGCGCCTGGCCTCGGCCAGGTCGGTGCCGGTGACCCCGGTGACATAGGACAGATAGCCGGGGACCAGCGGCAGGACGCACGGCGAGAAGAAGGAGACGAGACCGCCGAGCAGGGCGATGGGCAGGGCGACGAGCAGGGCGCCGTTGAGCACCGTCTGGTTCGGGTCCGTCGCCGCGGCGAGCAGGGACACTCCGGTCACGTCACTTCTCCGCGAGGACCGGGGAGATCATCTTGCGCAGCTTCTCCTCGCTGAGCGCGGACAGCGAGCGGGCGGCGATCCTGCCGTCCCGGTCGAGGACCAGCGTGGAGGGGATCGCCTGCGGGTTGAGGGTGCCTCTGCCGAAGCGGAGCATCAGCTTGCCCGTCGGGTCGTACAGACTCTGGTAGCCGACGCCGTACTGCTTCTCGAAGGCGCGCGCGGGACTGGTGCTGGTGTCGCGGGTGTTGATGCCGACGAACTGCACGCCCTGGCTCTTGAGGTCCTGGGAGACCTTCTCGAAGTCGGGTGCCTCGGCCCGGCACGGCGGGCACCAGGAGCCCCACACGTTCAGGACGACGACCTTGCCCTTGAAGTCGGCGACGTCGAGCCGCTTGCCGTCGACGGTCTCGCCGGACAGGTCGGGTGCGGCGGCCCGCTCCCCCTTGTCGGCGGTCGCGATGCCGTCCTTGCCCATGACGAAGTTGGTGTTGCCGCCTCCCCCGGAGGTACCCCCGGAGCTACAGGCGGACAGCACCAGCGCGGCGACGGCGGCACCGGCGATGGTCAGGGGGGCGCGGCTGGCGGCACTCATGTGAAAAGTTTCGCATGCCCGTTCTGGGGATCTTGCGCACCCCCCTTGCGGGCGGAAACCCGCATTTCAGGCGGGGCTTGGGACGGAGCTCCGGACGACGCCTCGGACGCCGCTTCAGGAGGTCGCGGAACCGGCCGTGGACTCTGTCGCGGAACCGGACGGGGATCCGGACGGGGAACCAGCCGTGGACCCTGCCGTGGACCCGGCCGCGGAAGTGTCCTTCAGGAACTCCTGCCAGCCGCCGGCCGGCTTCTGGCCGACATCCAGCGTGCGCAGCTTGGTGAGCACCTCGGGCCGCTGCACGTCCAGCCAGTCCGCGAACTGCCGGAAGGAGACCAGCCGTACGTCGGCGCCCTTCTCCTTCTCCCGCGCGATGTGCTTGAAGGCCTCTTCCACGGCGTCCATGTAGATGCCGCCGTTCCAGTGCTCGAAGTGGTTGCCTATGAAGAAGGGTGCGCGATTCGTCTCGTACGACCGCTGGAAGCCGGATATGTACGCTTGCGCGGCCTGTTGCCGCCAGCCCGGGTAGTTGTAGGCGGGCGCGTTGGTGGAGTTGACCGACTGGTTCGCGAGGATGTTGTAGTCCATCGAGAGGACCTCGAAGGAATGGCCGGGGAACGGCATCTGCTGCAACGGCAGGTCCCACAGCCCCTGTCGCTTCCCGGGCCAGACCTGCCGGCCGCCGGGCGAGGAGGCGTCGTAGCGCCAGCCGAGCTCACGGGCGGCGGGCAGCAGGTTGTCCTGGCCGAGGAGGCAGGGCGTACGGCCGCCGACGAGCTCCTTGTCGTAGTCGAAGGGCAGCGACGGCAGATCGGTCCACCCGGAGTTGGTCCGCCACTCCTTCACGAACGACTTGGCCTGCGCGATCTCGCTCTTCCACTGCTGCGGGGTCCAGTTGCCGACCGTGCCGTAGCCGCCACAGAAGTGGCCGTTGAAGTGGGTGCCGATCTCGTGGCCCTCCAGCCAGGCGCGGCGGACGTTGGTGAGCGTCGCCTTGACGTGGTCGTCGGTGAGGTAGCCGATGTCGGAGGCGCCGCGCGGGTTGTTCGGCGGGTCGTAGAGCCGCTTCTTCGACTCGGGCAGCAGATACAGCCCGGAGAGGAAGAAGGTCATGCTCGCGCCGTGGTCCTTGGCGAGGTCCAGGAAGCGTGGGAAGAGTCCGTTGCCGACCTCGCCGGCGCCGTCCCAGGAGAAGACGACGAACTGCGGCGGCTGCTGGCCGGGCTCCAGCGGCTCGGGCTTGGCGGGCTGGTGCGGCTGCCTGCCGGTGAAGGAGGTCGAGCCGTCACCGAGGGGCCGCGCGGTGGCGGTCGGCTTGGCGCTGGGGGTTCGGGAACCGCCCGTGGAGGTCGGCCCGTCCGATGACGGGCGCGTGCCGGGGTGGGTGCCGCACCCCGCGAGTCCGGCGGCGGCCGCAGCGCCTGCGCCGAGACCGAGTGCTCCCCTGCGGGTGAGAGTGCGCATGGCATCCCCGTTCGTCGCGTTCTCTGGTGTCACCCATTCAGAGGACGCGACGGACGGAGAGGTTCCCAGCGATCACATGAGTCTGGCAACAATTGTTACGAACGTGTCATCGACCTACGCTCCGAAGGCCTTGCCCTGACCCTTCACCGGCTTGGCGCCGGCGAGCAGGTGGGCCGGGACGAGATCACGGGCCGGCTCGGTGTAGCCGACGGACACGATCTTGTCGCCCTGATACGTGAAGGTCGTCAGCGAGGCGAGCGTGCACTGCCGCTTGCGCGGGTCGTGCCACAGCCGGCGCCGTTCCACGTAGGACCGCACGATCCAGATCGGCAGCTGATGGCTGACGAGTACCGCCTCGTGCCCACGGGCCGCGTCCTTGGCGGCGTCCAGCGCCCCCATCATCCGCACGACCTGGTCGACGTACGGCTCGCCCCACGACGGCTTGAACGGGTTGACGAGGTGCTTCCAGTTGTCGGGGTTGCGCAGCGCGCCGTCCCCGACGCCGAAGGTCTTGCCCTGGAAGACGTTGTCGGCCTCGATCAGCCGCCCGTCGGTGGCGAGGTCCAGGCCGTGCGCCTTGGCGATCGGCGTCGCCGTCTCCTGCGCCCGCTCCAGCGGGGAGGCGACGACGTACGTGACGTCGCGGGAGGCGAGGTGCTCGGCGACCCGGTCGGCCATCTGCCGCCCGAGCTCGGACAGGTGGTACCCGGGCAGCCGCCCGTAGAGGATCCCGTCCGGGTTCTCGACCTCGCCGTGCCGCATGAGGTGGACGACGGTGAGGTCGGCGTTGTTCTCGCCGCTGCCGCCGGTGTTGCCGTCGTTGCCGATGATGACGTTGCTCATGCCGCCGTGGCCTCCGCCGCCGCTCGGGCCGCCGCCGGAAGGGCGTCGGCGATGCGCTGCACCGCACGCTCGTCGTGGGCCGTGGAGACGAACCAGGACTCGAAGGACGAGGGCGGCAGGTAGACGCCGTTCGCCAGCAGCGCGTGGAAGAAGGCGGTGAAGCGGAAGGACTCCTGCGCCTTCGCCTCCTCATAGGTGCGGACCGGACGGTCCGTGAAGAAGACGGAGAACATGTTGGAGGCGCTCTGCAGGGTGTGCGCGACGCTTTCCTTGCTGAGGGCCTCGGAGACGAGCGTCTGGATCTGCCGCGATACGGCGTCGATCTTGTCGTAAGCGGCGTCGTCGAGCAGGCGCAGCTGGGCGAGTCCGGCGGCGGTGGCCACCGGGTTCCCGGAGAGGGTGCCGGCCTGGTAGACGGGCCCGGCGGGCGCGAGGTGCTCCATGATGTCGGCGCGGCCTCCGAAGGCGGCGGCCGGGAACCCGCCTCCCATGACCTTCCCGAAGGTCATGAGGTCGGGCGCCACCCCGTCGATGCCGTACCAGCCGCTCCTGCTGGTCCGGAAGCCGGTCATGACCTCGTCGGAGATGAACAGGGCGCCGTTCTGGGCGCAGGCGGCCTTGAGCCCCTGGTTGAACCCGGGCAGCGGCGGCACGACGCCCATGTTGCCGGGCGAGGCCTCGGTGATGACGCAGGCGATCTCGCCGGGATGGGCGTGGAAGGCCTCGTGCACGGCCTCGAGGTCGTTGTAGGGCAGGACGATCGTGTCGCCGGCCTGGGCGCCGGTGACGCCGGGGGTGTCGGGCAGGGCGAAGGTGGCCACACCGCTGCCGGCCGAGGCCAGCAGGGAGTCGACGTGCCCGTGGTAGCACCCGGCGAACTTGATCACCTTGGCCCGCCGGGTGAAGCCACGCGCGAGCCGGATGGCGGACATGGTGGCCTCGGTCCCGCTGGACACGAGCCGCACCTGCTGCACGGGCTCGACCCGCGCGACGATCTCCTCGGCGAGCGCGACCTCGCCCTCACCGGGAGTGCCGAAGGACGTACCGCGCGAGACGGCGTCCTGCACCGCCGCGATGACCTCGGGGTGGGAATGCCCGAGGATCATCGGACCCCAGGAACAGACGAGATCGACGTATTCACGTCCATCCGCGTCGGTCAGATACGGACCGGTGCCGGACACCATGAACCGGGGCGTACCACCCACGGCGCGGAAGGCGCGGACCGGGGAGTTCACCCCGCCCGGTGTGACGACGGACGCACGGTCGAACAGGGCCTGCGAAACAGGCGCTTCGTAGGGATAGGGCGCTCCTGAAAAGGGCGATTCGCTCATGACCTGCGACTTCTCCGACCTTCTCCGACTTGCTCGGACTCCGCTTGCTGGGTGACCTCCTCAGGGTAGGCCAGGGGCGGGAAACGGCAGGGAGCAGCACGGCGCCCCCGCCCAGGGGCCGCCCGCGAGCGGGGCCGGACCCCCGCAAACCGGTGGCCCCTCCGCCGCCATCTGCGAAACTGGCACCTGATACACACAGCTATACGGGCCCGTACGACCCCGGGAATACAAAGGCTTGCCCAGAGGCTTGCTCTCAGGCCTCCCAGGGCCTCCCCGGGGCTGCGAAGATCCTGCGGACAGGTGTTTCAGCGCACGTTTCGGCGGGCGGCCGTGGGGGAGGTCACTGACACGATGATCGGGTTGCGCGGCGGGGGCCACGCGTCCTAGAAAAGCAGTCGGGTGGAGATATGCATCGCGGTGGCGGACTGGGCGAGGGGACTGACGACCTGGGTCCTCGACGTGCCCGGCGGGGAAGGCACCGGCGCGACGTGGAGGAATCGGCGGAAGCACATCAGGCTTATGGTGTACCGAGGGAGTCCGACCGGCTCGACCAGGAGGTCGACCGACTCCGGGCGGGGAGCAGGAATGGTGGTCGGGTGGGGGTGACGTACAAATACTTCGGCGCGCCGGACGGCGCGACCGCGGCCCGTGTCCCGATCTCGATGCGCCCCGAGGAACTCGGCGGCGACGAACTCGGCATGAACGGCATGTTCACCAAGATCAAGCCGGAGACCATGGCGGCCATGGTCCTGACCGGCATCGAGGGCGTCCCCCTCAACCGGGTCCCGCCCCTGGAACTGGTCGTCCTGCACCCCGACTACGCGGTCGTGAAGCTCCCGATGACGGTGGTCGACCCGCTGCGCGACATCGGCGAGGAAGCGGTGGGCGCGGCGGCCTTCATCTGGTCGACGGTCCCGGACCGCGGCGGCCCGCGGGACGCGTTCAACGTGTACCAGTTGCTGCACGAATGGCAGGACTTCAGCCATCGACTGCATGAGGCGGGGCATCAGCCGTACTGCCTGGTGTGGCCCTGACCCTGGAGTGTCTCCGGTAGCGGGCGGGGTCTACGGGCCTCGCCCCTGAAGCGCGAGCTCATCAGCGGGATCGACCTGGTCCACGTCCCGGTCCACCTCGCCTGCGGCGCGGAGCCCGTCCAGCGGCATCCGGTGCGGCTCGGACCACACTCGGGCCACCGGCCGGAACGAACTGCCGCCGATCAAGCCACCGTCCCGTCGTGCTGTCGGCGCACCATCTCGTTGATCCAGACGGGCGCGAACGGAGACGTGCAGCCGGGAGACGTCGGGTAGTCCTTGAGTACCTCCAGGCGCTCACCGATGCCGATCGCACGGGTGCGGTGCTCGGCGTGCTCGATCCCGATCTGAGCCAGGCAGTGGTTCATCGCCCACTGCAACCGGTCCGGGGCGTCCCTCATCTCCGCCTCGATGACGTCGAGCAGTCCCGCGAGGTCGAGATCCTCGGGCTTCTTCGCCACGCGTTCGGTGGTCAGCGCCCAGCCGGCACTCGCCACCGCCGGATCCGGATCGGCGATCCAGGCCAGACGCAGCTCTTCGGAGTGCGGGTTCTTCTTCACCACGTAGTTCACGAGCCAGTCGTGCACCTTGGGGGCGCGCGCCTCGCGCACCATGGAGTCCAGCTCGTCCCGCTCGAACGCCTTCGGACGGCAGACCAGGATCGCCAGCAGTCGCGCCGCGGTGTCATCCGTCTCCCAGAGCCGGCACGCGAGTTCCTGCTGCGTCTTCAGCCGCTTCGCGAGCGCACGCAGTTTGCCGAGGTGCACACCGTGATCGTCACCGTGCCTCTCGTTCACCGCCCGCGCCTTCGGATCCTCGAGCCCGGCCAGCTCGGCCAGCACCTCGGCCGGCGTCATGTCAGCCACCTCAGTCTCCTGTCCCTCACACGCGGTGCCAGCGTACGACGGGGTCGGCCGCCGGTCGTAACGCCGATCCAACCCGGGTCAGGAGAAGGATCGGCGGCTGGTCGAGCCGATCAAGGTCCGGCCCTGCCGAGGCCGAAACAGTCGCTCCGCAAAGAGCGGCGGTGTGAACATGGTCTTCATGGCCGAACCCGCCAGAAGAGGCGACCTGTTCCCCGGTGCCGGCAGTGCCGGCCGCTTCGCCGGTTCCGCCACCGCCGGTGAGCGGCGGCTGCTCGTCGACGTGCTGGCCGCCCAGCGGGCCACGCTGGAGCTGAAGTGCTCCGGCCTGGGGCCGGAGTTGGGGCTGCGGGCCGTGACGCCCTCCACGTTGTCGCTGCTCGGGCTCGTCCGGCATCTCGCCGATGTCGAACGGCGCTGGTTCAGGCGAGTGCTGGCCGATCAGGACGCGCCCGCGCTGTTCTCGTCTGCGGCGGAGCCCGACGGGGACTTCGACGGGGCCGTGTCCGACCCGGCGGTGGTCGCGGCCTCCTGGCAGGCCTGGCGGGACGAGGTCGCCTTCGCCGAGGGCTTCGTGAGCGCGGCGGCCGACCTCGATGTCCAGGGCCACGACGCGTGGCGCGGGCCGGTGTCGTTGCGCTGGGTGCTGATCCACCTGGTCGAGGAGTACGCCCGCCACAACGGCCACGCCGACCTCCTGCGCGAGCGGATCGACGGCGAGATCGGGGTGTGAGGCGAGGGCGTGGGGCGAAGGGCGCGCAGCCGACGTGAGGTCGGGGGGTGGGGTCGGGGGCGAGCGGTCGTCCTCGCCCCCGGCGCTCAGCCGGCCGCCGCCGTCGACGGCGCCTGGGCCGTTCCGAGCTCCGTCTCCAGGCCGTCCAGCAGTGCGCGTAGCCCGAGCTCGAAGGTCTGTTCCGGGGACGCGTTGTAGCCCGCGGCGGCCGGTGTGTCGAGGCGGGTGCGCAGGCGAGGGAAGCGGAGAGCGACCTCGCGGGCCTGGGCCATGGCTTCCTGGAGTGCCTGCTCGGCGCCGTCGGCGTCCCGGGCCAGCCGGCGGGTGAGGGACGCGGTCGCGGAGGCCGCCAGGGCGCTGCCCAGGACGTAGGTGAAGACGGCGGCCGAGGCGCGGTCGGCCTCGGGCCCGGTGAAGCCTGCCGTCTCGTAGACGGCGAGGATGCGGTCGTCGTGACGGGCCTTGCCGGGGCCGTAGATGACGTGCGAGCCCATCGCCTGCACCAGCCAGGGGTGGCGGGCGAGCATCGCGTGCAGGCCGGTGGCCATCCGGACGGCCGCCGCGCGCCAGTCCACGGCGGCGAGGTCGGGGAGCTCGATCTCGTCCCACACCTGGTCGCCGGCGAGCAGGACGAGGTTGTCCTTGTTCTTCACGTGCCAGTAGACCGCGGTCGCGGCGGAACTGAGCCGCTTGCCCAGGGCCCGCATGTTGAGGCCCTCCAGGCCCTCCTCGTCGAGCAGTTCGATCGCCGTGTCGACGATCTGTTTTTTGGTCAGTGTGTCGCGGGGCATGCGCCCACGATAGGCGCGGAACAACCACTTGTACAAAGTTCAGGCGTGCCCACCGAGAGGTCTTGTACTTGGTTCAAGTCATCCTTTGCGGTTCCCTTCGCCGCCACCGCATGCACTTAGTTCAAGTCTGGAGCCCGCCATGAACACCCTCGTCGCCGCACTCCAACTCCTCGTCGCCGCCGCCTTCCTGAGCATCCCCCTGGTCCGCCACCGCTACGGCACCACCGCGATGGCCGGCGCGCAGACCGAGCCGGCGCGGCAGGGTGTACGCACCTCCGTCCTCGCCGAGAACGGGATGCGGTTCGACGCGAGCGGACACGAGACGGCCGCGGCCGCCGGCGTCGCCGCCGTCATGGTCACGATGGCCGCGCTGAACCTCCTCGACAGCTCCTGGGTATCGACGTCGACGTGGATCTTCCAGAGCCTCGTCCTGCTGGGCGACTGCGTGATCCTGTACAGCCGGCTCACCGCCACGCGGTCCGTCCGGGCCGCCTTCGCCCGCAAGGGCGACCCCGAACTGGCCGGCGTCGACGTCCCCGCCCTCCACAAGGCGGCCGAGGACGGCTTCCCCACCTGGACCCGGACGCTCCAGAACGTCCGTGACACGGTGGTCTTCGGCGCCTCCGTGCTCGCCCTCGCCCTGCCGGCCGCCGTCTGAACGCCTCACCCGACCGTCCGCAGCACGGTCAGGACGAGAGCCCGCGCCACCCCCACCACCTCCCGGAGGGACACGTGCTCCCGCGCGCTGTGCGCCACCCGCACATCCCCCGGCCCGAACTGCAACGTCGGGATCCCGGCCGCCGCGTACAGCCGCAGATCACTGCCGTACGGCGCCCCGCGCTCCCGGGGCCGCGAGCCGCCGCCCACCTCGGCACAGGCGTCCCGCACCACCTCCCGCAGCGGATGCCCCTCCGTCAGCCGCCCACTGGCGAACTGCCCGCCCGGCCAGGTCACGGTCGCCGGATGCTCCCGCAGCCACACGTCACCGGCGCACGCCTCGGCCACGCACCGCTCCAGCTCGGCACGGGCCTGCGCGACGTCCTCGCCGAGCCGGACCCCCAGCCGCCCCTCGGCCACCAGCAGGTCGGGCACGCTGCTTGCCCAGTCGCCCGCACGCAGGGTGCCGACGGACAGGGCGTACGGGATCGGGTACTCCGCCATCAGCGGGGAGACGTCCTGGTTGCGGGCGGCCTCCAGCCGGGCCAGCGCCCGGTGCAGCGGCAGGTACGCGTCGATCGCGCTCACGCCGGCGTCCCGCGAACTGGCGTGGGCCGCCCTGCCGGGTACGGCGAGCCGGAACGTCAGCGCACCGGCGTTGGCGGTGACGACGGTGCCGTCCGTCGGCTCGGTGATGACACAGGCGTCACCGCGGTGGCCGCGGCGCAAAGTCCCGAAGGCACCGATGCCGCCGTCCTCCTCCCCGACCACGAAGTGCACGGCGACCCGGCCGCGCAGCCGCACCCCGGCCGCCCGTATCGCGGCCAGCGCGGCGAGGTGCGCGACGAGTCCGGCCTTCATGTCGCACGTCCCGCGCCCGTGCACCACGTCCCCGCTCACCCTCGGCACGAACGGGTCGCCGTCCCAGGCGGCGCGATCACCCGGCGGTACGACGTCGACGTGGCCCTGGAGTATCAGCGTCGGCCCGGCGTCCCCGTCGGCACCGCCCGTCGTGCGCCCCACCAGACCCCACGCCTCGTCGCGCGGAGCCTCCGTACCGGGGAAGTCGGGGTCCGCGAGCAGCGCGGGCAGGTCCATGGACCACAGGTCGACGTCGAGCCCCAGGTGCTCCAGACGCCGCGCCAGGTGGTGCTGGATCTCCGACTCGGCGGAGCTTCCGGTCACGCTGGGGATCGCGATCAGCTCCAGCAGCGTCCGGCCCACGGCCGCCTCGTCGATCGCCGCCAGCGCGGCCGCCTCCTCGTCGCTCGGCATCCGCCCGCCTCCGTCTTCCGGTTCGGGGAGCGACACCCACCGCCCCCGGCGCCCTCGTTCGGGCGGCGCCGCCCGCCGCCCCGAACAGATGTCTGCTCATCCCGAGCCCCCCGTACGCGGCGCGCCGTCAGCCCGTACGCGACGCGCCGTCAGCCCGTACGCGACGCGCCGTCAGGAGGGGACGAGCGGAAGGGCGTCCGAGTACGCGTTCACCGGCTTGGCGATCTCCTCGACGGTACGGGCGTCCAGCTCGGCCGGGGCGGACTTGGTGCCCAGCGTCCCACCCCGGTGCCAGGTTCCGGTGACGGACACCCAGGTGTCGGCGGGCAGCGCGGGGGTGCCGTGGATCCGCACCTTCACGGACTGGGCGTCCGCCGCGCAGCAGGTGAAGATGATGCGGGCCAGGTACCAGCCGCCCCCGTTCCGGTCGGGCGCGACGAAGCCGGTCATCTGGACGGTGCGCCCCTCGATGGCCTGCTCCCGGTCCTGCTGCACCCGGCGGGTGAAGTCGGTGAGGGTCAGCGGGACCGGCGAGGTGGCGGGCAGCGGGTCGAAGTGCCGTTGCTCCGTGACGGCCTTGGGTGCCTCGCGGGAGGCGGTGTACGCGCCGAGGGCGGGCGGGGCGAAGAACAGCAGGCTCAGCGCGGGGAGGAACAGCAGCCAGGCGACGCGGGGCACGGAGGAGTGATCATGCCCGTGCCCGTGACCACCTACGTCCCCGTCACCACCGCCCGGCCCGTCGCCCTCACCGTCACGGCCCGCACGGCTCTCATGACCCTCATGGCTCTCATGACCCTCATGGCCCTCATAACCCTCATGGCCCCCATCGCCCTCGCGGCCCGCACGCCTCTCATGGCCGTCATGGCCCTGATCTCCGTCCGCCGCCCCCTGCCACGACCACGCCTCCGCCACCCCCAGTACGAGCAGCAGCACGCCCGACGCGACCAGCATCGGGCGCATCCCCTCACGGACGTATCTGAGGCACAGGTCGGTGAAGAGCGAGGCGTGGAGCAGGCCGAGGCCGCTGAGGACGAGCAGGACGATCTGGAGAGGGCGTTTCACAGCAAAAACCCTCCGATCAGCGCGCTGGCCAGGATGGCCACGACGGTCGTGGCGGCGGAGAAGCGGACCGCGAAGGCCCGCCCGAATGTGCCCGCCTGAAGGGCGATCAGCTTCAGGTCGACCATGGGCCCGACCACCATGAAGGCCAGCCGGGCCACGGGCGAGAAGCCGGTGAGGGAGGCCGCGACGAACGCGTCCGCCTCGGAGCACACCGCGAGCAGCACGGCGAGCCCGGCGAGGAACAGCACCGACAGCCAGGGCGAGCCGGAGAACGTGTCGAGCAGCGAGCGCGGCACGGTCACGTTGAAGGTGGCCGCCGCCATGGCCCCGAGCACCAGGAAGCCGCCCGCGTGCAGGAAGTCGTGCTGGAAGCCGAGCCGGAACTCCGTCCAGCGGCTGTGCCCGGGCCGGTGACCGGTGTGCCGTACGGCCGGCTTGAGCCACTTCTCGCGGCCCAGGAAGAGCCACAGCCAGCCCATCACGGCTGCCGTGGCGAGCGAGGCGAGCAGCCGGGCCAGCACCATCGCGGGGCTGCCCGGGAAGGCGATGGCCGTGGCGGTCAGCACGACCGGGTTGACGGCGGGCGCCGACAGCAGGAACGCGAAGGCGGCGGCCGGCGGGACGCCCCGGCCGATCAGGCTGTTCGCGACCGGCACGGACGCGCACTCGCAGCCCGGCAGGACGACCCCGGCGATGCCGGCGACCGGGACGGCGAGCACGGGCCGCCGGGGCAGTACCCGGGTGAACACCCGCGCCGGCACGAAGGCGTTGATCGCGCCGGACAGGGCCGTGCCGAGCAGCAGGAAGGGCAGCGCCTGGACGGTGACGGCGAGACACACGGTCCGCCACGCCTGCACGGCCGGCGTGTCCATCCACCGGCCGGCGGCGAACAGCACCGCACCGGGCAGGACGGCGGCCCCCAGCAGCAACAACGGCCAGGAGCGGGGCCAGGGCCGGGGCCGTCCACGGGCGTGGACGTCGTCCCTCTCGTCGGTCTCCACGGAGGCCACGACGGCCGCCTCCGCCTCCTCGGCCGGTTCAACTGTCTTCTGCACGCCAGCTCCGAACGTCGGATGTCCGGACCGAAGATAACGGCCTCGACGGGCACCCATAACGGCCTGACATACCGCAAAAAACCCATAAGATCATCAAGATCTGCCCCGGTCCCCGCCGCCGGCCCCGGACCCCGCCCCCACACACGGACGCTGCCCTCCACGGACCCCGCCCCCACTCACGGGCCCTGCCCCCTCACGGGCCCTGCCCCCGATCCCGACCCGCCGCCCCTACTCCGCCACCGGCCCCCCGCCCACCGTGAAGCCGATCACCGACCCGCCCCCCTCCCGCCGGAAGGCGAACGGCGCACCCCCGTGCGCCAGGGCCACCTCCCGCACGATGGACAGGCCAAGGCCGGAGCCCGGCAGGGCGCGGGCGTCGGCGGCGCGGTAGAAGCGGTCGAAGATACGCATCAGGTCGGCGTCGGCGATGCCGGGTCCCCGGTCGAGGACCTCCACCCGGACCGTGCCCGGCCGCGCCGGGCCCGCGACGTGGATCTCGATGGGCGAGGTGCCGTCACGGTCGAACTTGGTGGCGTTCTCCACGAGGTTGGACACCGCCCGCTGGAGCAGCCCCGGCCGTCCGTGGGCCGTGGTGTCACCGCTCGCGCGCAGCACGACCTCCCGACCGGTACGGCGGCGGGCGAGGCCGAGGACGTCCTCGGCGATGTCGGCGAGGTCGACCCGCTGCGCCGGCTCGGCGTCGGACTGGCCGGCGGCGAGGTCGACGAGCTCGTTGACCAGGTCGGTCAGTTCGCGCGCCTCCTGGGTGAGGTCGGCGACCAGGTCCTCCCGGGTGGCGGGCGGGAGTTCGTCGATCCGCCGAAGCAGCGAGATGTTCGTACGGAGCGAGGTGAGCGGCGTGCGCAGCTCGTGCCCCGCGTCCTGGACCAGCCGCCGCTGATCCTCCTCCGACTGGGCGAGCCGGCCCAGCATGCGGTCGAAGGCGCGGCCGAGGCGGCCCACTTCGTCGTAGCCGGTGACCGGCACCTGCACACCGAGCCGGCGGGTGCGGGCGACGTCCTCGGCGGCCGAGGTGAGCACCACCAGCCGGCGGGTCACGCGCCGGGCCAGCCACCAGCCGAACAGCCCCGCAGCGGTGACGACGGCCGCCATCAGCGCCAGCGTGCGCTGCTGGAGCGCCCGCAGCAGATCCTCCGTGTCGCTGAACTCCTGCGCGACCTGCACCGCGCCCCGGCCGCCGCCGAGGGCGACGGTCACGATGCGGTAGACGTCGTTGCCGACGTCGACGTCCTCGTGCTGGGTGATCCGCCCGGCGGGGGCGGCCGCGGCGATCGTCCGGTCGGCCGCGGTGACCGGCAGCCCCGGGCTGCCGCTGTCGACGACCGCGCCGTCCGGGCCGAGCACCTGCACGTCCGTACGGGCGGGCCGTACGACGTCGTGGCCGGGCGCGGAGGAGGAGAAGTCGGCGGGCGTCATCCGGTGCTGGCCGACCTCGTCGCGCAGGTCCTGCACGACCTCGTCGAAGACGGTCTGCTGATCGACGCGCACGAGGCGGGCGGCGGAGCCGTACGACAGGATGCCGACGAGAACGGTGACGACCGCGGTCACCGCGGCGAACGACACCGCGAGGGTGGTGCGCAGCGAGAGCAGTCCCGGCCGGCGTCTGGTCAGCAGCCGCCGGAGGCGGCCCACTCAGTCCTCCCGCAGCACGTAACCCACGCCGCGCACCGTGTGGATCAGCTGCGGCGCGCCGGGCTCGTCGAGCTTGCGGCGCAGGTAACCGACGTAGACGGCGAGGTTCTTGGAACCGGGTCCGAAGTCGTAGCCCCAGATGCGGTCGTAGATGGTCGAGTGGTCGAGGACGATGCCCGCGTTGCGCACCAGCAGTTCCAGCAGCTCGAACTCGGTGCGGGTCAGCTCCAGCTCGCGCGCGCCGCGCCAGGCCCGTCTGGCCTGCGGGTCCATGCGCAGCCCGGCCGCAGTGACGTGCCGCTCGGACGGCACCGGACCGGCCGCCGGACCGGCCGCCGAGCCGGCCGAGGGACCCGGCACGGAGCCGGGCGCCGCGGGCGCCGCGGGTGCCGACGCCTGCGGCGAGGGCCCGGGCGGCGTCTCCTTCGGGGCGTCGGGGACGGTGGCGGACTCGTTCGCGCTGGTGCGGCGCAGCAGGGCGCGCAGCCGGGCGAAGACCTCCTCGACGTCGAACGGCTTGACGACGTAGTCGTCCGCGCCGGCGTCCAGGCCCGCGATCCGGTCGGCGGTCTCCACCAGCGCGGTCAGCATGAGGATCGGGGTGCGGTCGCCCTCGGCGCGCAGTACCCGGCAGACCTGGAGTCCGTCGATGCCGGGCATCATCACGTCGAGAACGAGCACGTCCGGCGGGTTGCGGTGGGCGTGCGCCAGCGCCTCGACGCCGTCGGCGACCGCGGTGACCTGGTAGCCCTCCAGGGCCAGGGCCCGCTCCAGAGCGTGGCGGATGGCGCGGTCGTCTTCGGCGAGGAGCACAGTCTGGGGCACGGACCCAGTCTGCCAAGGTTCCGGGATCCTACGACCTGATGATCTCGCCCGGAGCACCCTTCTTACTGGCCTCTCACCCTCCCGGACGCAACCCGGATCCGGCCGCCCGCCGGCCCCTCATCGGCCCCGGCCGCCGGCCCTCGCCGGCCCGCCGCCACGGCCGCCGTCCGCTCCGGCCGCCTCGCCGCCGGCCCTTCCGAGCCCGTTCCCCCAGCCGTTCCCTCAGCCCGTGGGCCGCGCCCTCTCAGCCTGTTCCCTCAGCCCGTGGGCCGCAGCGCGGCGAGCCGCTCCGCGAACGGCACCACGTCGAGGTCGTCCTTGACCGGTCTGGCCGCCGACAGCCCCTGCGTCAGCGCGGCCAGCTCCCCCGCCGCCCGCTCGATGCGCTCGGGCAGCCCCTCCGCACCCCAGTCCTCCGAGGCGGCGTAGACGCCGGTCGGGACGACCACGGCCCGCAGATAGGCGAAGAGCGGGCGCAGGGCGTGGTCCAGGACCAGCGAGTGCCGGGCGGTGCCGCCGGTGGCGGCGATCAGCACCGGCTTGCCGGCCAGCGCGTCGTTGTCGTGCGCGCCGAGCACGTCGAAGAACGACTTGAACAGTCCGCTGTACGACGCCGAGAACACCGGTGTCACGACGATCAGCCCGTCGGCCTGCGTCACGGCGTCGAACGCGGCGGACAGCTCCCGCCCGGGGAAGCCGTTGGTGAAGTTGTGCGCGATCTCGACGGCGAGGTCGCGCAGCTCGACCACCTGGACGTCCGCCGGGGCCTGCCGGTCCACGGCGGCGGCCAGCCGGTCGGCGAGCAGCCGCGTGGAGGACGGGACGCTCAGCCCCGCGGAGACGACGACGAGCTTCATGCGACGGTCACCCCTTCCTGGGAACCCTGGGAGTCATCGGCCTGCGCGGAGTCCTTGGCCGCGAGCAGCGACTGGTGGGTCGGCGCGTCCGGCACGCCCGCCGGGCGCCCGGCCGCGAACTCCTTGCGCAGCACCGGCACGACCTCCTCGCCGAGCAGGTCGAGCTGCTCCAGCACGGTCTTCAGGGGCAGTCCGGCGTGGTCCATCAGGAACAGCTGGCGCTGGTAGTCACCGGCGTACTCGCGGAAGGACAGCGTCTTCTCGATGACCTGCTGCGGGGAGCCGACGGTCAGCGGGGTCTGGTCCGTGAAGTCCTCCAGCGACGGCCCGTGCCCGTAGACGGGCGCGTTGTTGAAGTACGGACGGAACTCGCGCACCGCGTCCTGCGAGTTCTTCCGCATGAACGCCTGGCCGCCGAGGCCGACGATCGCCTGCTCGGCCGTGCCGTGGCCGTAGTGGGCGTACCGGGACCGGTAGAACTCGACCATCCGCTTGGTGTGGTCGGCGGGCCAGAAGATGTTGTTGTGGAAGAAGCCGTCGCCGTAGAAGGCGGCCTGCTCCGCGATCTCGGGCGAGCGGATCGAGCCGTGCCAGACGAACGGCGGTACGTCGTCCAGCGGCCGGGGAGTGGAGGTGAACCCCTGGAGCGGCGTGCGGAACTTGCCCTCCCAGTTCACCACGTCCTCGCGCCACAGCCGGCGCAGCAGGGCGTAGTTCTCGATGGCGAGGTTGATGCCCTCGCGGATGTCCTGCCCGAACCAGGGGTAGACCGGCCCGGTGTTGCCGCGGCCCATCATGAGGTCCGTCCGGCCGTCGGCCAGGTGCTGGAGCATCGCGAAGTCCTCGGCGATCTTCACCGGGTCGTTCGTGGTGATGAGCGTCGTGGAGGTGGAGAGGACCAGCTTCTCGGTGCGCGCCGCTATGTACCCGAGCATGGTCGTCGGGGACGAGGGCACGAACGGCGGATTGTGGTGCTCGCCGGTCGCGAACACGTCGAGCCCGACCTCCTCGGCCTTCAGCGCGATGGCGACCATGGCCTTGATCCGCTCACGCTCGGTCGGCGTACGGCCCGTGGTCGGGTCCGCGGTCACATCGCCGACGCTGAAGATTCCGAACTGCATGCCGCTCAACCTCCAAGTTGTTTACCGTTCAACTATAGCCTCCAACGAGTCCGGCCCGCCAGGTATTCCGCCCCACTGTCATCACCCCACCCACCCGGTTCCGGCCGGGCGGCTTCCGCCCCTTCGCGCCGGAGCGGGCGGCGACCACCCGGACGGCCCGCCGCGTCCGCTTCCCGGGCCTTCACCCCTGACGGCAAGGCGCCGATCGCCACCGACCTGTCGGTCCCTCCGAGCCGGCTGGTACGCATCGACCTGGTGAACGGCGCCCGGAAGGTGCTGGCCGGCACCAGCGGCGCCTCCCGGCCGGCGGTGTCACCCAACGGAAGCAGCATCGCCTTCGCTGCCCCGGGCGGACTGTGGAAGGTTCCGGTCGCAGGAGGAACAGCCGTGGCGGTCACCGGCACGGCCGGGGCCTCCGCCACCGACCCGGCGTGGTCCTACAACAGTTCCAGGCTGTACTTCGCCTCCGGCGCCGCGGTCAAGGCGGTGCCGGCGGCCGGCGGTGCCGCCGTGACGGTCGCGGAGACCAGCAGCACGGAGAGCGACGCCGTCGCCCCGACGGAGATCTACTCTCCGATGCCTTCGGTGGCCACCACGCTCACCATGAGCGTCTCCAAGTCCACCGTGGCCTACGGCACGGCGGTCACGGTCAGCGGCACGCTCGGCCGCAGCGGCGGCGGTGTTGCGGCCGGCCAGACGGTCGCCCCGCAGTTCCAGGCCGCGGGAACCACCACCTGGAAGACGGTCGCCGAGCGCACCACCGGCACCACCGGCACCACCGGCACCACCGGCACCACCGGCACCGTGTCAGCCTCGGTGAAGCCGACCGGCCGGGGTTATTTCCGGCTGGCCTACGCGGGGAAGACCGGCACCGACACGGCGGCACCACTGCGCTCCGCCACATCGGCAAGCCGCTTCGTCCAGGTGAACGCAGTGGTCACGGCCAAGGCTTCGACCACCTCGATCCGGCTCGGAAGCACGGTGAAGGTCACCGGGAAGGCCGTACCGGCCGAGGCGGGCATCCGGATGTCGCTCCAGCGATGGAACGGCACCGGTCGGGCGACCCTCGGCTCTGCCCGACAGAGCTCCACGGGTGCCGTCTCGCTCTCGGTGAAGCCCGCAGCGCGTGGCCCGTACAGCTACCGCCTGTTCAAGAGCGCCACCACGCGGATCGGCGCGGCGGCGTCCCAGACCGTGCGCATCAGGGTGGGCTGACCCGCGAAGCCTCGCGTTCCCCGCGCCATGGAGTCCGGGCGGGCCCGTCCGGTCAGGGCCCGTCCGAACGGCGCCCGGGCTCCTCGACCCGCCCCTCCCGCAACCGGGCGACCTGCTCCCCGCTGAAGTCCACCGTCCGCCGCATATGCCCGATGATCAGGGCGAGTTCGGCGTCGTCCAGCCCGTCGAAGAGGGCGGTCCAGCCGCCGCCCAGCCGCTCCCACATCCGCCCGAACTCGGCGACCTTCTCCGGCACGGTCGCCACGAGCACCCGCCGCCGGTCGGCCGCGTCCCGCCGCCGGACCACGTACCCCGCCTTCTCCAGCCGGTCCACCAGCCGGGTCGCCGACCCGGTCGTCAGGCCCGTCAGCTCCGCGATGCGGCCCGTGGTCACCGCACCACCCTCCAGCGTGAGCAGGTTCAGACACTGGAGGTCGGTGGGGTGCAGGCCGATGTGGTCGGCGACGGCCTGGTTGAGCAGGGCGTAGGAGGCCATGTGGCGGCGGGAGACGGATGACAGTTCGTCCAGCAGCCGCGACCGCTCGTTCTCGGACCCGGACATGCCCCGCTCCTCTTCGTCTGCGCCGTGCAGCGATCGTACGACGCGAAGTGCCCGCCCCCACCGCCCGTGGCGAGCCGGCCGGCAGTGGTCGGACGTGGTCAGAAGTAGTACGAGTCCCCCGTGTCCAGAACCAACACCCGCTGCCGGTCGTTCGCCCGGTTGCCGTCCACCGCGCCACCGCCCCACGCCGTGTCGATCTCCAGCGTCACCTCGTCCGGCCGGTCCCGCAGCCGCAGCACCAGAGCGATCTGGTCGCCCAACCCGTCCTCGGCCAGCGCGCCCGTGCGGCACACCACGTCCCGCGCCGCCGTACGGACACACGCCTGCGGCAGCTGCTGCCGGTCCGCGAGCGGCTGCGACCAGCGCAGCAGCACGCTCGCGTCCGGCACGGCGGACGGGCCGTGGTTGCGCGGGGTCAGCCGGACCTCGACCCGGCCGCCGCTCATCGTCGCCGCACCGTGATACGCCAGATCGGCCTCCGGCACGCCCGACGCGCCCACGGCACCGGCGAACGGCGCCGCCCCGCCGACGAGGGCCAGCGCCGCACCCCACACCGCGAACCCCCGCGCCCCGCGCGTCCTGTGTGTCATCGGTGTCCTCCGCGTCCTGCACGTAACCCGCATGCCGCCACCACTCCTCACTCCACCGCAGTCGCACGGATGTCGCATGGATGTATCCCACGCGGAGCCGACGGCAGGCGCCCTCCATCAGGTGACACCGGAGCCGTCCGAGGGCCGTGCGAAGCTGCCCGCATGCTGATCGTGCGCTCCGCCGCCCTGTTCGTCGTCGCCGCGCTCTTCGAGATCGGCGGCGCCTGGCTGGTCTGGCAGGGCCTGCGCGAACACCGCGGCTGGCTGTGGATCACCGGCGGCGTCCTCGCCCTCGGCGCGTACGGCTTCGTCGCCACCTTCCAGCCCGACGCCCACTTCGGCCGCATCCTCGCCGCGTACGGAGGGATCTTCGTCGCCGGTTCGATCCTGTGGGGCGTGGTCGCGGACGGCTTCCGCCCCGACCGCTGGGACATCGCGGGCGCGCTGATCTGCCTCGCCGGAATGGCCGTGATCATGTGGGCCCCGAGGAACGGCGGCTGACCGCGACCCCACGGAGAACGCCCACCCGTACGACCGACCCCTGTCGCCTACCCTGGTCAGAAACGATCGCGCGCGGCCACGAACCGCCCGCACCACCGCGACGCCGGGCGCACGCGGGACGTCCGCACCCGCGAGACGCCCGACCGAGCGCCCCCACCCGGTACACCCGCCCGCACGCACGAGGAGCAGTCCCATGGCCACCGCCGCACCCTCCGCCGCCTCCCGCATCGCCGTCGTCACCGGTGCGAGCAGCGGAATCGGCGCCGCCACGGCCCGGCAGCTCGCCGCGGCCGGCTACCGCGTCGTCCTGACCGCCCGCCGCAAGGACCGCATCGAGGCCCTGGCGGAGGAGCTCACCGCGGCCGGCCACGCGGCGACGGCGTACCCGCTCGACGTCACCGACCGCGCGGCCGTCGACGAGTTCGCGACCGCGTTCAAGACCATCGGCGTCCTGGTCAACAACGCGGGCGGCGCACTGGGCGCCGACCCGGTCGCGACCGGCGACCCCGCGGAGTGGCGCACGATGTACGAGACGAACGTCCTCGGCACGCTGAACCTCACCCAGGCCCTGCTGCCCAAGCTCGACGCGAGCGGCGACGGCACGATCGTGATCGTCTCCTCCACGGCCGGCCACGGCACGTACGAGGGCGGCGCGGGCTACGTCGCCGCCAAGCACGGCGCCCACGTCCTCGCCGAGACACTGCGCCTGGAGATCGTCGGCCGGCCGGTCCGCGTCATCGAGATCGCGCCCGGCATGGTCAAGACCGACGAGTTCGCGCTGACCCGCTTCGGCGGCGACACGGAGAAGGCGGCGAAGGTCTACGCGGGCGTCGCCGACCCGCTGACGGCCGACGACGTGGCGGACACGATCACCTGGGCGGTGACCCGCCCCGCCCACGTCAACATCGACCTCCTGGTCGTCCGCCCGCGCGCCCAGGCGTCCAACACGAAGGTCCACCGGGACGCCTGATGCCGGACTCCGAGCGGCTCCCCGACGACCCCGCCCGCAGCGCCGAGAAGCGCCGCCTCGCCCAGGAGACCAAGGACGAACGCCAGGTCTGGATCTTCCTGGCCTACTTCCTCTTCGGCATCCACGTCATCGCCTTCGTGATGATCTACGCGGTGCGGCACGCGAAGTGAGTCTCAGGGCACCGAGCACTCGGGGTCGTCGACGATCACCGCGTTCGCCGGGATGATCACGACGTCGTCCTCGTCCTCCGGCTGGACGAACCGGGTGGTGGCGTACGCCCGCCTGCCGTCCCCGACGCACTTGCTGGCGAGGTTCCCGAAGCCGTCCGGGAAGTTGTACACCTCGGCCGGGCTGTCCTCGCCGGCCCGGCCCGCCACCGGGGCGTCGGCCTTGCCCCGCTCCTGGTAGTGCTGCCTGGAGCAGCCGCCGAGCAGGGAGACGAGCAGCAGCGCACCGCAGCCGACCGCGAGGCCGCGCCCGTGGGCCCGCCTCAGGAGGCGCACGACTCGTCCTCCACGATCTGCACGTTCGAAGGGCCGGTGGCGTTCGTCGTGACGTAGGCGCGAAAGCCGTGCCCCACGCACTTGGTGGCGAGGTTCCCGAAGCCGTCCGGCATGTTGTAGACCTCGGCCGGGGTGTCGTCGCCCGCCTTGCCCCGCACCGGGGCGTCGCCCTTGCCCCGCTCGTCGTTGTAGCTCTGCGAACAGCCCGCGAGAACGGCCCCCGCGGCCAGGACCAGGGCCGCGGCTCCCGCGGCCGCGCGTATGCGCTCACGTCTCATCGAAAATCCCCCGTACTGGTTTGTCGGACCTACCTCCGAAGACAGCCCGACACCGGCTCCGGTTCCCCGCCGCCCCGACCCGGATCGGTGACCGCGCCGGCGTCGGTTCCCTCGGCCCTGGCCCAGGGCCTTTCGCTGGTGCCGTGGCAGGCGACGTTCGCCCGTGAAGGAGCGGCGTCCGGTGCGTGCTCCCGGCGTGCCGGCCGGAAGTCCTCGTACCGGCGTACTCGGGCTTTCGTCCGGTGCGGCGGGAGTGCGTGCCGGGCGTCGCGACGGGGCGAACGTTGCCCGTTGCGGCACTAGGGTCGGTGTCCGTGGACAGACACCTGCCCTTCGAGGCCCTGCACAACTTCCGTGACCTGGGCGGCTACCCGGCCGACGACGGCCGCCGGGTCCGCCCGGGCCGCCTGTTCCGCTCGGACTCGCTCGGCAAGCTGACACCGGAGACGGAGGACTGGTCCCGCTTCCTCTCCCTGGGCATCCGCACCGTGGTGGACCTGCGCCACCCCTGGGAGATCGAGACCCGGGGCCGCGTCCCGGCCCACCCCTCCTTCGCCTACCACAACCTCAGCATCGAGCACCGCCCCTACGACCAGGCGGCCCTGACCCCCGACATCGACCCCGGCCCCTATCTGGCCGAACGGTTCATGGAGGTCGCGCAGGACGGCACGAGGGAACTGCGCACCGCACTGGAACTGATCGCGGAGTCGGCCCGCTCGGACGCCCCCCTGGTCTTCCACTGCGCCTCGGGCAAGGACCGCACCGGCCAGCTCGCCGCCCTGGTCCTCTCCCTCCTGGGCGTCCCGGACCAGGTGATCATCGAGGACTTCAGCCTCACGGAACTCGCCACCCGGTCCCTGCTGGCCGACTGGCGGACCCGCAACAACGGCCGCACGCCCACCTGGCCGGGCTTCGCCCGCGCCCCCGAGTCGGTGATGCGCCTGTTCCTGGCCTCCCTGTACGCCCGCCACGGCTCGACGCGCGCCTACGTGAGCCAGGCCCTGGGCATGGACGCGGAAGCCCTCTCCGCCACCCTGCGCACCCACCTCCTGGAACCCGCGCCCACCACCTGGCCGGCGCCGGCCTACCGCCGGGCGACCCCCGGCGACGCCCCCGCCCTGGTCCGCCTGCGTGACACGGCCGCCCTCTGGCAACTGGCCCGCGGAATCACCCAGTGGCAGCCCGGCGAGAAGGACGAGACCCACTTCCGCACCCGTATGCGCGAGGGCGAGGTGTGGCTGGCCCACACCGGCGACCATCTCCACGGCGCCTGGGAACTCTGGTGGGACGACCCGGCCGCCTGGGGACCCCGGCCCCCGGAGGCGGGCTACATCCACCGCCTCATGACCACCCCGCACACGGCCCCGCCGGGCACCGGCCGCACCATGCTGGCCCAGGCCGAATCCCGCATCGCCGCCACCGGCCGCCCCTACGCCCGCCTGGACTGCCTCGCCTCCAACCCCCGTCTGCGCGCCTACTACGAGTCCGCGGGCTACACGGTGGTCGGCGAACAGCGAGCGAAGGACGGCGGCTCGGGCAGCCCGTACGCGGTGACCCTGCTGGAGAAGCGACTCGGCTGACGCCCGCAGACGCGACTCGGCTGACGCCCGAAGAGACGTCCGAAGACGCGACTCGGCCGGCATCCGGAGAGACGGCCGGAGAAGCCGCCCGTCCGACGCGCGCGGGGCCCGGGCGGCAAACGCCACCCGGGCCCCGCGCCTGTCCGACGCCTTACGCGGGCGTCTCAGCCCTTCACACAGACGACCTGCTTCAGCTTCGCCACGACCTCCACGAGGTCGCGCTGCTGGTCGATGACCTGCTCGATCGGCTTGTAGGCCCCCGGGATCTCGTCCACGACACCGGAGTCCTTACGGCACTCCACGCCCCGCGTCTGCTCCTCCAGGTCCTTCGTCGAGAAGCGCCGCTTCGCCGCGTTGCGGCTCATCCGCCGACCTGCGCCGTGCGACGCCGAGTTGAAGGCCTTCTCGTTGCCGAGGCCCTTCACGATGTACGAACCCGTGCCCATCGAGCCCGGGATGATCCCGAACTCGCCGGAGCCGGCCCGGATCGCGCCCTTGCGGGTCACGAGCAGATCCATGCCGTCGTAGCGCTCCTCGGCCACGTAGTTGTGGTGCGCGCTGATCTCCGGCTCGAAGGTCGGCTTGGCCTTCTTGAACTCCTTGCGGATCACGTCCTTCAGGAGCGCCATCATGAGCGTGCGGTTGTGCTTCGCGTACTCCTGCGCCCAGAACAGGTCGTTGCGGTACGCCGCCATCTGCGGGGTGTCCGCGATGAAGACGGCGAGGTCACGGTCGACGAGCCCCTGGTTGTGCGGGAGCTTCTGGGCCACGCCGATGTGGAACTCGGCCAGTTCCTTGCCGATGTTCCGGGAACCGGAGTGCAGCATCAGCCAGACAGAATCGGTCGTATCTATGCAAACTTCGACGAAATGATTTCCGGATCCGAGCGTCCCCATCTGCTTGGTGGCGCGCTCCTGGCGGAACTTCACCGCGTCCGCGATCCCGTCGAACCGCCCCCAGAAGTCGTCCCACCCCGCCGTCGCCAGCCCGTGGAAGCCGCCCGGGTCCACGGGGTCGTCATGCATGCCCCGCCCGACCGGAATCGCCTGCTCGATCTTCGAGCGCAGCCGCGAAAGGTCCCCGGGCAGGTCGTTCGCCGTCAGCGAGGTCTTGACCGCCGACATTCCGCACCCGATGTCGACCCCCACCGCGGCGGGACACACCGCGCCCGCCATCGCGATGACCGAACCGACGGTCGCACCCTTTCCGTAGTGCACGTCCGGCATCACGGCCAGGCCCTTGATCCACGGCAGGGTCGCGACGTTCTGGAGCTGGCGCAGCGCCACGTCCTCGATCGTCGCGGGGTCGGTCCACATCCGGATGGGCACCTTCGCCCCCGGCATCTCCACGTACGACATATCGTCCTCATTCCCCCACGAGAAACATAAAAGCCTTGAATCGCAAAACCGGCGCCAAGGTCGATGAATGGGACAACGGACCGGCGTCCACGGCAGTGCGTGCGATACACATTGTCTCCAGGGAACGCCCCCGTGCGGCAAGCGAATAACCAGCGGGGACACTGGCGGCCCCAGGATCGTTCCAGGGGCGGACACCCACACCGGCACCCACCGGGACACACCGTCGAAAGGAGCCTCACCGTGCAGCGCAAGGCGTACGTAACCGGCGTCACCGCACTCCTCGCGGTACTGCTGGCCGGCTGCACCGGTAGCTCAGGCGAGGGCGACACCACGGACAACTCCAACCCCGGCCGGCCCGGTACGGCGACGGCCGCGGCCCAGCCCGGCAAGTACCGCACGCTCCCGGAGCCCTGCGCCGCGGTCGGCGACGACACCCTCGACGCCCTGCTCCCCGGTCTCGCGCAGATCGTCGACCAGGAGCAGCGGGACAACGCCTACAAGGGCGAGGCGACCCTGACGTACGACACCGACCGCAAGGTCGGCTGCCGTTGGAAGGTCGACTCGGCGGACGCCACCGACCACCTCCTCGTCGACTTCGAGCGGGTGGTGTCGTACGACAACGCGGTGAGCGACGACAACCAGGCCGAGCAGCTCTTCGCCACGCGGGTGGAGGCGGCCGACCTCCCCGAGCCGGCCGCCGTCAGCACGACCGCGGCCGGATCGGTGTCCGCCGACCCGAGCGCGACACCGTCCTCGCCGAAGTCTTCGTCACCCCCGTCGTCCTCCTCGCCGTCACCTTCCTCCTCGCCGTCCTCCTCGGGCGCCCCGGGGGGCCAGAACCCGTCCCCTTCCTCCTCCTCTTCCTCCTCCACCGCCCCCTCCGACCTCCAGCCCCGCACGCTCGACGACCTCGGCGACGAGGCCTTCGTGGACGACGTGCTCAGCAGCTCCGGTTCGACGGCCAAACAGCGCACGGTGACTGTGGCGTTCCGCACGTCCAACGTCATCGTGACCATCGAGTACGAGGAGCAGCCGGCCACCGTCGGCGTCGTCCCGGACAGCAAGGAAATGCAGGACAGGGCCCGGAATCTGGCTGCGCGACTGGCCGACACACTGGGCGGTTAGCCCCACTTCCGCACCCGCCCGCACCTGTCCGCGAAGCGAACGAAGCGCGACCGCACAGCTTCTTCACCGCGTACCGTGGCCCCTCGGACCCGACCCGACCGCAGGAACCACGAGCGTCATGAGTGAAGGAACCATGCAGCGACGAGCCCAGCGAGACGACCAGTGCGACCAGCGAGTCCAGCGAGCGAAGCGCCTTCGCCGTGCCCTTGTCGGCGCGGCGGCGGTCCCCGTGATCCTGGTCGCCGCGGGCTGCTCCTCGGACTCCGGCTCCGACTCCGCCGCCGGCTCCGGTGACAGCGCGCAGCAGGACTCCGGCAACGGCGCGACGGCGAACGCGTCGCCGACGGTCCAGGCGGCGGCGTACCAGAAGCTGCCCGAGGTGTGCGCGGTGCTGCCGGCGAAGACCCTGACCGAACTCGTACCGAAGGGTGCGAAGTCGGGCAAGAAGGGCGAGTCGAACGACACGGCGTCACGTGGCAGCTGCTCCTGGAGCAGCCTGGAGAACAAGGGCGTCAAGGGTTCGCAGTTCCGCTGGCTCAACGTCTCGCTGCTGCGCTTCGACTCCGACACCGCGCGCGGTACGGGCGAGAAGCAGGCGCAGGCCTACTACGCGAAGCAGATCCAGGACGCCCGCGCGGTGTCGGGTGCGAAGAACACGAAGTCGGAGCCGCTGGCCGGGACGGGCGACGAGGCGACGACCGTGCGCTACGACCTGAAGAAGAAGGAAGGCGCCTTCAAGCAGCAGACGGTCGTGGCCCGCGTGGAGAACGTGGTCGTCACCCTCGACTACAACGGCGCGGGTCTGGCCGGCGAGAAGACCCCGAGCGCCGACGCTCTGGTGAAGGCGGCGCAGAAGGCCGCGAAGCAAGCCGTCACCGCGGTGGCGTCGGCGAACGGCGCCGACACCGGCAGCGGATCCGGCAGTGACTCCGGCGGCGCGGGCACGGCGAACCCCTCCCCCTCGAAGTCGTCGTCCAAGTCTCCGTCGAAGGCGCCGTCCAAGTCTCCGTCGAAGTCGGCGAGCGCCTCCTCTTCTCCCTCAGCGCCGAAGAAGAGCTGACTGTCACACCTGGCGGCCAACCCCCTGTTCGCCCCGGCTTTTTGACGGAGCCCGGCCCCCTCGGGACCGGGCTCCTGGCGTACCGGCAACACGTCCGGCGTACACATGTGCCACTCTGTTGCGCGCAACAACACGCAAGGGGAGGGGAGTACGGTGGCCGCGCCACTGCAGCTGACTCGGATGCACCGCGTTCTCATCGGCGTGGTCGTGACCGGCGCCGTGATCATCGCCGGCATCGGCTTCGCCGGTTCGTACGCGGCGGTCCGCGAGCTGGCGATCCAGAAGGGCTTCGGGAACTTCGCCTATGTCTTCCCGATCGGCATCGACGCGGGTATCTGCGTCCTCCTCGCGCTCGACCTGCTTCTGACCTGGATCCGGATACCCTTCCCGCTCCTGCGTCAGACGGCGTGGCTGCTGACGGCGGCGACGATCGCCTTCAACGGCGCCGCCGCCTGGCCGGACCCGCTGGGCACGGGCATGCACGCGGTGATCCCGATCCTGTTCGTGGTGGCGGTCGAGGCCGCCCGCCACGCCATCGGCCGGATCGCCGACATCACGGCCGACAAGCACATGGAAGGCGTCCGCCTCACCCGCTGGATGCTCTCGCCCCTGCCGACGTTCCTGCTGTGGCGGCGGATGAAGCTGTGGGAGCTGCGCTCCTACGAGCAGGTCATCAAGCTGGAGCAGGAACGGCTCGTCTACCAGGCCCGTCTGCGCTCCCGCTTCGGCCGGGCCTGGCGGCGCAAGGCCCCGGTGGAGTCGCTGATGCCGCTGCGCCTGGCCCGCTACGGCGTCCCCCTGGCGGAGACCGCCCCCGCGGGCCTCGCGGCAGCGGGCATCGAACCGGCCCTGCTCCCCCCGGCACCCCAGCCGACGCCCGCCGCAGCCCCCTTGGAAGCCACGCCCGACCGCGCCATCGAGGCGGCGCCCGCCCCGCGCCAGGCGGCGCCCGCACAGCAGCAGCGCCCCGAGCCCGACGCGGACCAGTACCCCACGGAGCCCGAGTTCGTGCCCGAACCGGACCAGAGCCCGTGGTTCGAGGCTCCCCGGCAGGCCGAGTACCAGGGCGGCTACAACCCGGCCTACAACCCGGAGCAGCAGTACGCCGCCTGGTACGCCGAACAGCAGCAGGCCGAGCAGTACCAGGACCAGTACGTCGAGGAGCCCCCGGTCCAGGAACCGTCTCCGGAGGAGACCGGCACCTTTCCCATCCCGGCCGGCCCC
Organism: Streptomyces sp. NPDC059582; assembly: GCF_042735715.1. Classification (NCBI taxonomy): domain Bacteria; kingdom Bacillati; phylum Actinomycetota; class Actinomycetes; order Kitasatosporales; family Streptomycetaceae; genus Streptomyces; species Streptomyces sp. NPDC059582. The sequence goes on along the minus strand of NZ_JBHWCC010000011.1, from coordinate 27,622 downwards.
AACCGCACCCGCCAGCTCGGCGAGGGCGGCGGCACCCCCGTCCCGGAGCCGGACGAGGAGTCGTACTACCAGGTCTTCAAGCAGTCGATAAACGGCAGCTACCCGACCCCGAGCCAGTTCGCCGACAACGTCGAGGCGACCTACCGCGTCCCCGTCTCGGACGCCGAGGCCAAGCGCATGGTCATGCGCTTCCAGAACCGCCACGCGGCGGAACTGGAGGAGGACCACATCGCGTGATCCGCGCGTACGAAGGAGGGGGCGCCCGGTGCTGACACCGGGCGCCCCCTCCTCGTGGACGCCGAAGCGGTCTACTCGCCGAGCAGCTCCCGCACCCGCTCCTGGCCGACCGCCAGCAGCAGCGTGGGCAGCCGCGGGCCGGTGTCGCGGCCGACGAGCAGGTGGTAGAGCAGGGCGAAGAACGTCCGCTGGGCGGTCTTGATCTCCGGCGGGAGTTCCTTGGGCGTGGCGTCGGCGGAGAAGCCGGCCTGGACCTTGGGAACGCCGTAGACGAGATGGGTGAGCCCGTCCAGCGACCAGTGGTCGGCCAGCCCGTCGGCCAGCAGCCGCAGGGACTGCCGGGAGGCCTCGTCGAGGGACTTCAGCAGCTCGGCGTCGGGCTCCTCGCGCACGATGGTCCGCTGGTCGGCGGGAACGTGGGTGTTGATCCACGCCTCTGCCTTGTCGTACCGCGGGCGGGCCTCCGCCAGCGTCCCCAGCGGGTCGTCCGGGTCGAGTTCGGACAGGATCCGCAGCGCCTGGTCCTCGTGTCCGGCGGTGATGTCGGCCACCGAGGCCAGGGTCCGGTACGACAGCGGCCGCGGCGTGCGCGGCAGCTCGCCGTCCGCGGTACCCACCGCACGGGCGTGCGCGGCCACGTCCGCCGGAAGGGCCGAACCGTCGGCGACCTTCGCGTCGAGCTTGTCCCACTCGTCGTAGAGGCGCTGGATCTCCTGGTCGAAGGCGATCTTGAAGGACTGGTTGGGCCTGCGACGGGCGTACAGCCAGCGCAGGATCTGCGGCTCCATGATCTTCAGCGCGTCGCCGGGTGTGGGCACACCACCCCTCGACGACGACATCTTCGCCATGCCGCTGATGCCGACGAACGCGTACATGGGCCCGATGGGCTGCTCGCCGTCGAAGATGCCGACGATCTGCCCGCCGACCTGGAAGCTCGACCCGGGCGAGGAGTGGTCGACACCGCTCGGCTCGAAGACGACGCCCTCGTACGCCCAGCGCATCGGCCAGTCGACCTTCCAGACCAGCTTGCCGCGGTTGAACTCGTTCAGCCGGACGGTCTCGGAGAAGCCGCAGGAGTCGCAGGTGTACGTCAGCTCGGTGGTGCCGTCGTCGTACGAGGTGACCTTGGTCAGGTCCTTCTCGCAGTTGCCGCAGTACGGCTTGTACGGGAAGTACCCGGCGGAACCGGAGCTGCCGTCGTCCTCGGCGGCCGCGCCCGAGCCCTCCTCGGCCTCCAGCTCGGCCTCGTCGAGCGGCTTCTGACCCTGCTGCTTCTTCGCCGGGGCCTTCCTGGTGCGGTACTGCTCCAGGATCGCGTCGATGTCGCCGCGGTGCTTCATGGCGTGCAGGATCTGCTCGCGGTAGACACCGGAGGTGTACTGCGCCGTCTGGCTGATCCCGTCGAACTCCACGCCCATCTCGGCGAGCGCCTCGACCATCGCGGCCTTGAAGTGCTCGGCCCAGTTCGGGTACGCCGAGCCCTGCGGGGCCGGGACGGAGGTCAGCGGCTTGCCGATGTGCTCGGCCCACGACTCGTCGACACCCGCGATGCCGGCCGGCACCTTGCGGTAGCGGTCGTAGTCGTCCCAGGAGATCAGGTGCCGGACCTGGCGGCCCCGCCGGCGGATCTCGTCGGCGACGAGGTGCGGGGTCATGACCTCGCGGAGGTTGCCCAGGTGGATCGGGCCGGAGGGGGAGAGGCCGGACGCCACGACGACCGGTTTGCCCGGGGCCCGACGCTCCGACTCCTCGATGACCTCATCCGCGAAACGGGAGACCCAGTCGGTGGTCTCGGTGCTCTGAGCCACGATCGGCACGTCCTCTTTTTCTGAAGGTTGTCCTGAAGGTTTTCCTGAAGGCTTTGGCCTGCGTACGGACCGCCCTCATTCTCCCAGACCACCAGGCGCCTGGGAAAACGGCTTTACCCTCCATGGGATACTGAGTGGGTCTATCCATCCCACGAGGAGAACGGCACCCACTCCTATGGCCTCGGTCACGTCCCTCAGCGACTCCGTCCAGCAGCACCTCGCGACGGCACTCTCGGCAGCCCTGCCGGATGCCGGTTCCGCGGACCCGCTGCTGCGACGAAGCGACCGGGCGGACTTCCAGGCGAACGGCATCCTGGCCCTCGCGAAGAAGGCCAAGGCCAACCCGCGGGAGCTGGCGACGCAGGTCGTCGAGCGGGTCGAGTCGGGTGGCGTGATCAAGGACATCGAGGTCTCCGGCCCCGGCTTCCTGAACATCACGATCAGCGACAAGGCGATCATCGAGAACCTGGCCGCGCGGTACGCGGACAGCGACCGGCTCGGAGTGCCGCTCGCCGCGCACCCGGGCACGACGGTGATCGACTACGCGCAGCCGAACGTGGCCAAGGAGATGCACGTCGGCCACCTGCGCTCGGCGGTGATCGGTGACGCGGTGGTCAAGCTCCTGGAGTTCACCGGCGAGACCGTCGTACGGCGGCACCACATCGGCGACTGGGGCACCCAGTTCGGCATGCTCATCCAGTACCTGGACGAGCACCCGCACGAGCTGGACCACAAGTCCGGCGCGGTGAGCGGCGAGGAGGCGATGTCGAACCTCGACCGCCTCTACAAGTCGGCCAGGAAGCTCTTCGACTCCGACGAGGCGTTCAAGACCCGGGCCCGGCGCAGGGTCGTGGACCTCCAGGCCGGGGATCCGCACACGCTGGCCACCTGGCAGAAGTTCGTGGACGAGTCGAAGATCTACTTCTTCTCCGTCTTCGAGAAGCTGGACATGGAGATCCAGGACGCGGACATCGTGGGCGAGTCCGGCTACAACGACATGCTCGCGGAGACCTGCCGCCTGCTGGAGGAGTCCGGCGTCGCGGTCCGCTCGGAGGGCGCCCTCTGCGTGTTCTTCGACGACGTCAAGGGCCCCGACGGCAACCCGGTCCCGCTGATCGTGCAGAAGTCGGACGGCGGTTACGGCTACGCGGCCACCGACCTCTCCGCGATCCGCGACCGCGTCTTCAGCCTGAAGGCGAACACGCTCGTGTACGTCGTGGACGCCCGCCAGGCGCTGCACTTCCGGATGGTCTTCGAGACCGCCCGCCGGGCCGGCTGGCTGAACGACGACGTCAAGGCCCTCCAGCTCGCCTTCGGCACGGTCCTCGGCAAGGACGGCAAGCCGTTCAAGACCCGTGAGGGCGAGACCGTCAAGCTGGTCGACCTCCTCGACGAGGCGGTCGAGCGGGCGACGGCCGTCGTCCGGGAGAAGGCCGGGAAGGTGGGCCTGTCCGAGCCGGAGATCGTCGAGAACGGCCGGTACGTCGGCATCGGCGCCGTCAAGTACGCGGACCTGTCGACGTCGGCGGTACGGGACTACAAGTTCGACCTGGACCAGATGGTGTCGCTGAACGGCGACACGTCCGTCTACCTCCAGTACGCGTACGCCCGTATCAAGTCGATCCTGCGCAAGGCGGGCGAGGCCCGTCCCGCCGCCCACCCGGAGCTGGAACTGGCCCCGGCGGAGCGGGCGCTGGGCCTGCACCTGGACCAGTTCGGCGAGCTGGTGCTGGAGGTGGCCGCGGGCTACGAGCCGCACAAGCTGGCGTCGTACCTGTACCAGCTGGCGTCGCTGCTGACCACGTTCTACGACCAGTGCCCGGTGCTGAAGGCCGAGACGCCGGAGCAGGTGGAGAACCGGCTGCTGCTGGTCGACCTGACGGCCAGCACGCTCCACAAGGGCATGGCCCTACTGGGCATCAGGACGCCCGAGCGTCTTTGATCGGCCCATCGGTCCGCGCCTCTCCGTAAGCTCGTGCTTCGCCAATTCTTCACTCCGTGGCTCCGTCTCGCGACGACGACTTCCTGACAACTCAATGGCCCGCCGTTAGAGTTGACCAATCGCCACAATGCGGATGGTCACCACGGGGGGTCATGATCATCGTCGAGGAGTCGCGAGCCGCGGAAACCACCGTCCTCGGGACCGAGAGCACTGTCCTGCAAAGCGACCCGACGGTCCCGGAGCAGGACGTCGGGGGTTCCCACCCAGGTGGGAACCCCCACACAGAAAGTCACACGACGGTCCTGTCCTCCGAGGCGAAGGCCGCCGCCGTGCGGACCACCCTCGCCTCTCCTCTGCACAACCTGCCCGCTCTGCCCCCGCAGCCCTTCGTGGGTCGTGGCCAGGACCTGGAGCGGCTGGACAGATCCTTACGCTCCGGCGGCGGGGTCGTCACCCAGACGACCACGGTGAACAACCTGGGCGGAATCGGCAAGACCGCCCTAGCGCTGCGGTACGCGCACTCCAGGCTGGCCGGCTATCGGCTCGTCTGGTGGATCGTCGCCGAGACCGAGGAGCAGATTGCCTCCGGTTTCGGCGGCCTCGCCCTTTGCCTGTACCCGTCGTGGGCCCGGGAGGCCACCGCCAGAGAACGCACCGAGTGGGCTCTGACCTGGCTGGAGAACCACGCCAACTGGTTGCTCGTATACGACAACGTGGAACGGCCCGAGGAACTGACACCGTCTCTGGGACGGTTGTCTGGTCACGGCCACCAGCTGGTCACAAGCCGGTGCGGCACCGGCTGGCCCGCAGATGCCTCCCTGGTCAGCCTGAACTTACTCGGCCACGGGGACGCAGTCAGCCTGCTGACCGAGACATCCGAACGGGGCGTCGCCACCGCGTCGTCCGGGCAAGTCTCCGGCCCCTCCTCCGATTCTGTCCTCTCCCCCGCCCTCTCGCCCGCAGCCCTGCTCGCGGTTGACCTCGGACGTCTGCCCTTGGCTCTCGCCCAGGCGGGCGCCTATCTACGCGAGACCGGCACCGACTTCGCCGCCTACCGGGCCGAGCTGGCCCTCCAGCCCGGCACCGAACCGACCGATGACTCAGGCCCCTCAGACCGAACCATCGCCCGCATCTGGCAGACCAGCCTGAACTCGATCCGAGCCGACCATCCGTCTGCCGTCTCCCTCCTCCACACCCTGGCCTGGTACGCCCCCGAGGCGGTACCGCGTGAGGTACTGGACCGCTTGGGATCGCGCCTCCGGGTCCAGGACGTCGAGCACTCGCTCGCCGCGCTGGCCGCTTACCACCTCGTCACAGCCGGCCCCGAGGGTCCGACCCTGCACCGGCTCGTCCGGCAGACCCTCCAGCAGGCCGATCCACCCGAGGTGCCCGAGGCCCGCGACCTGGCCGAAGCCGCGCTGGCCGCCGACCTTCTCGGAACATCCGCCGAGCGCGTGCGGCAGAGGCTGGTGCACATCCAGGCCCTCGCGGGGACCGGTCCGTCCGCCGAACCGGACGGGGCGGCAGTCGAGATGTACCGGCGCGGTGCCGCCGAGCTGGTCGAGCGGGAACAGCACGTACTGGCGATCCCGTTGATGTCCCTAGCCGTCGACGGCAGCAGGCGGCTGTTCGGCGAGGACCACGACACCACGCTCGACGATCGTGACCGCCTGGCGGAACTGCACGCCAAAGCGGGTGACCCGGCTCGCGCAGTCAAACTGTGCCAGGACGTCTATCTCGACCGCGCCCAGGCCCATGGGCAGGAGGCCATACAGACGCTCGCTGCCCGGGACCGTCTGGCGTACGCGCACCGCAAGGCGGGGGACGCTATCCGCGCCGTGGGGGAGCTGAGGGCCGTGGTAGCCGACCGCGTCCGGGTCCAAGGCGAGGAGCACCCGGACACGCTCATGAGCCGCAACAACCTGGCCTACGCGCTCCAGACAGCAGGCCGCTACCAAGCCGCCGTCGACGAATTCCGGGCGGTCGTCGCGGACCGCGAGCGGGTCCTGGGCGCGGAGCACACGGACACGCTCGCCAGTCGGACCAACCTGGCATACGCGCACCTGAGCGCCGGCGACCACCGCACCGCGCTAACCCTGTATGAGCAGGCTGTCGCGGACCGGCGGCGCGAGCACGGTCCGGACCACCCTGACACGCTGACGAGCCGCGGCTGGCTGGCCTCCGCCCACCGGACCGCGGGCGACCCGCGCACGGCGCTCGCCCTGTTCCGGGAGGTGGTCGCCGATCGGACACGGGTGCAGGGAGCGGATCATCCGGACACCCTGCGCAGCCGCCAGGACCTGGGCTGGGCGTTGTCCGGCGCGCAGGGCCCGGACGCGGCGCTGCGGGAGTTCGAAGCACTCGCACGAGACAGCGCACGGGCTCAGGGGCCGGACCATCCCGCCACCCTCGAATACCGCAGCGGCATCGCGGAGTCGCACCGCAACCGGTCGGACTACGCACGAGCGGCCGAAGGGTTCGAGTCGGTGGTCGCCGACTGCACCCGGGTCAGAGACAAGGACCATCCCGACACCCTGCGTGCTCGGGGCTCGCTGGCCTACACATGGCAGCTGGCGGGGGATCACGCGCGGTCCATCGGCGAGCGTCGGGCGCTGGTCACGGACCGGACGCGGGTGCAGGGCGCCCAGCACCCGGCGACACTCGCCGCTCGAGCCGAACTGGCCTACGCCCATCGCGCGGCCTCCGACTTCCCGGCCACGATCGAGCTACTCGAGGCCGTCCTGCGGGATCGCTGCAAAATCCTGGGTGCCGAGCATCCCCGGGTCTTCGCCACCCGCGCGGCACTGGCTCACACCCTCCAGCAGAACGGCAGCCACACCCGCGCGGTCCAGCAGTTCGAGACGCTGCACCGGGACATGCAGCGTCTCCTGGGCCCCGAGAACCCCCAGGTCCTCGGTGTCCGACTCGACCTCGCCCGGGTGTACGCCGAGGAGGGACGGCACACACAGGCCGTGGAGCTCTACAAGCTCTTGGCCGCGGACTACGAACGGATCCACGGACCCGACCACCCCAAGACCCTCGCGGTACGGCTGTGGACAGCGATCTCCCACCGTGCGGCCGGCCGGTATGACCAGGCCGGCGCACTGCTCGACGCGCTGATCACCGACCGCTCCCGGATTCAGGGACCGGACCATCCGGACACACTGAACGCCAGGAGCTGGCGAGCGTGGGTGTTGCGATCTGCGGGAGATTCCAAGCGGGCGATCACGGCCTACCAGGAACTGGTCGAGGACCGCACCCGCATCCTGGGCCCTCAGGCTGCAGGCACGCTCGACGAGCGCAACCGTCTAGTGCTGGCCCAACTGGGTGACGGCGACCACAAAGGCGCGATCGACGGATTCACCGACCTTCTCCGGGAGCGGCGCCTGCTGATGGGCGCTGACGCGCCGGAGACTCTGATCACGCTGGAGAACCTGGCTTACGCCTGTTCGGCGGACGGTCAGCACGACCGGGCCGTCACGCTGTACGAAGAGGCCATCGCGACCCGGACCCGAAAGTCGGGGGCCACCCATCCGAGCACCCTGAACTCGTGGCGGAATCTGGCAATGGCCCAGCGGACGGCCGGCCGGCACCGTTCGTCGCTGCGCACGCTGCACTCCGCACTCGACGAACGTCGTCGCATCGACGGTCCCGATCATCCCTCCGTGCTTTCCCTGCGCTACGACGTGGTGGCGGGACTCAACGCGGCCGGTGACCACGTCCGCGCCGCGGAACTGGGCGATCAGCTGCTGACCGACTACGCCCGGAGGTATGACCGGGACCACCTCTCCCTGCTGAACGCCCGTATGCAGCTCGCGAACGCGTGGCGGCAGTCCGGCGATTACCAGCGAGCCATGGTCGGATACGAGGCGCTGGTGGAGGACTGCGCACGGGTCCACGGTCCGGAACACAGTGAGACCCTCGCGGCGAGGTCCCTGCTGACGTTCGCTCTCTCCGAGCGCCACGACTACGAAGAGGCCATCGCCGTCGGCCTGGCGCTGGTGGACGACAGCACGCGCGTTCAGGGCGCCGACCATCGCCAGGTCCTCCAGAAGCGGCGCAACGTGGTCCGCTGGCGCGACTGGGCGGACGACCGCGTCGGAGCCCTGCGCGACCTGGACGTGTTGCTGCGCGACCACGAACGGGTGCTCGGCGCCGACCATGCCGACACCCTCGCGCTGCGCGGGGAGGTCGTCGAAGCCCTGCTGAGCCCCGCGACAGCCACGCGAGCGGTGGAAGCCGCCACCCGACTGGTGGAGGACGTCACCCGCCTGCTGGGACCGGACGACGTCAAGACCCTCACCGAACGCGGGCGACTCGCCGAGGCGCACGAGCAGGCGGGCCATCTCGCCCGGACCCTGCCCATGCGTGAGGCGCTCGTGGCGGACCGCCTCCGGGTGCAGGGCGCCGATCATGGCGCCACCTTCAGCGCGCGCAGGCGAGTGTCCTGGTCCCTGCGTCTGGTCGGCGACCGGGTGCGAGCCGTGCGGGAACTCCTGGCCTTGGTCGAGGACAGCGACCGGGAGCACGGCCCGGACCACCCCGCCTCCCTGCGCTGCCGTCTCGCCCTGGCGTCCGCCTACCGGGAGGGGGGCGATCCGCGACAAGCGGTGCTGGTCCTCGAAGACCTCCTCAAGCGCTGCGAGACGGCTCTGCCCGAGGCGCACTGGATGACACTCTGGGCCCGCGGTGATCTGGCCTGGACTACGGCGGACACCGGGCCCGCCGACACCGCGGTGCGCCTGGCCCTGGACTTGGTCGAGGACTGCAAGCGCCTCTTCGGCGCCCGCCATCGTCAGACGCTGCGCCATCTGCCGTTCCTGGCCCACGCCCAGTCGCAGGCGGGCCGGCCTCGAAAAGCCCTGGAGGTCATGACTGAGCTCCTCGGTTCCCAAGCCCTGCTGACGGCCCGGAACCTGCCCCTGCCCGAGACACCCGAAGCCATCGCCCTCGTCCATCGGAAGGCAGCTCACGCGGGCGCCGAGGATCCGGACGAAATCGTGCGCCTGGGCGTGATCGTCGAGATCTTCGCCCGCAGTACTGGCGCCTTCCGTCCCACCCTCGCCGTCCAGCTCGCCGACCACCTCTCCCACGCGGGCGATCACGGTACGGCGGCGGATCTGCTGAAGGCCGTGCACGAGGGCCGGGCCCGCACGTTCGGCCCCGACCATCCGCTCACCCTGGAGAGCCTCGCCGCGCTGGCCTTCGCGGCTCTGGAGGCCGGCGACCCGGACTCCGCACCGTCCCACGAGGAACTGATCGCCCGCTGGGAACAGGTCTTCGGGCCGGATCATCCAGAGACGGAGGAACTCCGTTGGCGGCTGCGCACGGCGCGACCGGCCTGGCGGGCCCGGGTTTCGCTGCTGACGGACGACGAGCCGACGGTCGGCCGCCCGGCGCCCGTCGAGGTCGCCCTGGTCCGGGAGGAGGGTGCCACCGGGGCCACGCCGGCCCTCGTCATGGTGGTCCCGTCCTGCCGGACGGCCGCCTCGGTGGAACCGGCCCTGGCGGAGTACGACCCCGACGGTGCCCCGGCGCGCTTCACACTGACCGCGCACGAGCCGGGGGAACACGACATCCGCTTCACGCTGTACGACCATGCGTCCGGACTGGTGTTGCAGGACCTTCGGACGACGGTCAGGGTAACGGGCTCGCCAAACCAGAACGAGCACGCTCCGCACGGTTCCGGGGAGGACTGACCCGCATGACGCAAAACCTCGCCGTGGAGGTGCTCCGAGACCCCTCCCACGGATTCACGGGTGTGCCGCCCCAGTGGGACGGTACGCCGACCGCCCCCGCAGACGGCCCACCTGCCGAACTACGGGTCAAGCTGTACCGGTCCGGCCTGGACGAACTCAAAGCCCTCGCCACGCTCCAGGGCGCACAGGAAGCTGGTGCTGGTGCGAGACCGTGGCACCAGGCCACGCTGGCGGTGTCCCCCGAGGAACTGCTGGATCGTGCCGACCGGTTGCGGGCCATCTGGCGCGACCAGGTGGTCCACCACCAGAACACCGATACGGTCACAGCCACCGGCACCGACTCCGGGTATGGGCAGCGGGTGGGCGCCTACCTCCTATCGGAGGCCGTCGATCTGACCGAACTGTCCGCGCTGACCGACCCGTTGGTAGCGCGGTTGGCTGACGAGGGTTTCGATCTGCTCCATGTGCTGCTCGATGGGCCGGACTACGCCCTGGGCCGCTTCCGCGAGTTCCTGATGAGCACGCTCAACGGCGAGCGACCCTTACGGATCAGCTTCGAGTCGGAGTGGCAGTTGCCCTGGCCCATGCTCGCCGTGGATCCTGCGCGGTGCGCGAGTCCGTGGGAGGCGTTCCTCGGTCACCGGCACCAGGTCGAGCAAGCCGACACCGGTTATCCCTGGGACCATGCCCCGCTGGGCCGACGCCAGCTGGCGACCACCAGCCTCAACAAGGACACGGCCCTCGACCACGTGGGCCGGGCGCACGAGGTGCACAAGCTCCTGGAGGAACGCTCCCTGCTGACCGTCCGCACCCAGGGAAGCGAACTTCTGGACGCCCTGTCGCGTTCCGTGCTGCACGAGGACGTCATGTATTTCTGGTGCCACGGCCACTTCGTGAGCACTGGTGCATCGAGCCAGTGTCTGACCATCCGGCTCTCCGACACCGAGAACATCGACGGCCCCGTGGTACAGCGCAAACGGCGCTCCTACGCATACAGCGCCCAGGCCCGCTTCAAGCCCTTCGTGCTGCTGAACGCCTGCCACTCGGCTCAGGCGGCGGCTCCGGGACGACTGAAGCACCTAGGACAGGAACTGATCGCCTTGGGAGCGGACGGGGTCCTCGCGCCGCAGATCGAGATCCCCCAGGTGTTCGCGACCGAGTACGCGCACGCGTTCCTCGACCGCTATTTGAGCGGCAGACACACCGTGGGCGAGATAGGCCAGTGGCTGGTGCGGCACTTCGCACGGGATTTCCACAACCCGCTCGCCCTCGCCTACTCCTTGAACTGCGGTATCAACAACCGGTTGGACCTCGCATCATGATCAGGCACCGAAAGCGCGCGCCGACACCGACGCTGGCCCCACCCGCCGAAGTCGACCTCGACGAGCAGGGACGCCTGACCGTTCCGGGTGGCGGAACGCCGGTGCCCGTCGGCCGGGTCGCCGAACAGCTGGCACGGCAGCTGCCCCTTCCCGACTGGGCGACCGACATCCACGTGTACGTCCACGGCTGGCGGACCCCGCCCGATGCAGCGCCACGGCGGGCCGTACGGCTGCTGAGCCAGGCAGTGGATCTGTACGCGGCTGCGCCCGACCGTTACCCGGGCCTGAAAGGCGGATACCGCCCGTGGTGCGTCGTCGTGCGGTGGCCGTCGGCCAGCCGACGATCGTTCAGCGGGTACCGGAGGATCAAGGACCGAGCGCACGCAATGAGCGCACAGGGCAAGGGGCACGCGCCCTATGTCATCGGGCACTTGTTGGGCTATCTGGACGGTGAGCGGGGTGATCCCAAGGGACCTGCGGTCCTCGCGGGCCGAAGCGGCAAGTATCTGCAGTTGATCGGCCACTCCTTCGGCGGTCGCTTCCTGTGCGAGGCGATACAGCGAGCAGCGGAGCGCCCGCCAGTCCTCGGCTGGAGCACCCCGCACGACCCGCGGCGCCCCTTCACCGTGGACAGCATGCTGATCTTTCAGATGGCTGCCCCGCGCGACGTTTTCACCACCAGCTTCGACAGCCTGTTCCCGACGGCCGCACACCCTGGCGCTCCGCTCCGCGGCCCGATCGCCCTCACCCACTCTCGCTGGGACCGGGCCGCCGGCTACTGGCACCTGCGCGCCGAAAAAGCGCCTGGAATCGGCCACTCCGGCGCCGGTGCGGCCCCGATCCCTCAGTTCTCCACCCGGCTGCTCCCGACCGACTCCGTCTATCCACAGCAGGTCCTGGACCATCGCCTCGTCAACGTCAACGCGGACTGGCTCTACCGGGGCAGTATTCGTACCCGCATCCATCCATCCGGCGCCCACTCCGACATCTACCATCCGGAATCCGCCCACCTCCTCTTGACCCTGGCGGAGCGCTCCCGCTGACCCGCGTCCCGTCACCCCTTCGGCCACGCGAACTCGCACCACACCACCTTGCCGAGCTCCCGTTCTCGTACGCCCCACTTGTCGGACAGCGCCGCGACGAGCAAGAGCCCCCGCCCGCCCTCGTCCCGCCCGCCCCCGTCCCGTCCGGCCGCGACACGCGGCACGCCCGGCCCGCTGTCGTGCACCTCCACCCGCAGCACGTGCCCGTCGTAGCGCAGGAACACCAGGAAGTGGCGCCCGGGCGGCACCCCGTGCAGCAGCGCGTTCGTCGCCAGCTCGCTCACGCACAGCAGCGCGTCGTCCCCGACGTCGGTACCGGCGAGCCCCCAGCCCTCCAGCACCTCGTACGCGAACCGCCTGGCAGCGGGCACCGACCGACGCTCACGCCGGAAGAACTTCTCCCGCAGAGGCGGAAGTTGGATCGTCTCGTTCACGGGACGATGGTCGCGGAGAGTCACTACCGTGGAGCACTGAGTGAACCCGTACGGAATTTTTGTACGGGTTCCCGCGGGGTCGTGTACGGGCAGGCGTGGGGAGTCGGACCAGCATGAACTCCAGGAAGTTTCCGCGGAAGAAGAACTTCTCGGCCACGAAGATGCTCGGCGTCCAGCTCGGCACGGCCCGGCGGTCGGCGGGCCTGACGCAACGGGAACTCGGGGAGCGGCTGATGCTCGACGAGGAGACGGTCGCGTCGATCGAGCAGGGCCGACGGCCGCTGAAGCCGGACCTGGCGGAGCTGCTGGACGAAGTCCTGGGGACGAAAGGGATGTTGGCGGCGGGGGTGGCGAACCTGCCGGAGATCGATCAGTTTCCGATGTGGGCGGAGCTGTACGTCCAGCACGAGCGGGAGGCCATTGCGCTGTCGTGGTACGACATCGTGGTGGTGCCCGGCGTCCTCCAGACCGAGGCGTACGCGCGGACGGTGCTGCGCGAACGGGTCCCGTCGTACAACGACGACGAGGTGGAGACCCGTACAGCAGCCCGCGTGGAACGCCAGGAGATCCTGCACCGCAGGATCCCACCGACACTCAGCTTTATCGTGTGGGAGGCGGCGCTACGCCTGGAGATCGGTACACCGGAGATGCGCGGGGAGCAGTTGCGTCACCTGCGCGCGATCGCGGAACTTCCGGGCCTGGCCCTCCAGTTCCTGCCTCTCGGCAGCCCGCACCACGCCGGACTGGACGGCCCCTTCACCCTCCTCGAGACCCCGGATCACCAGCACCTCGCGTACACCGAATCGCAGCGCGGCAGCCAGTGGGTCTCCGACCCGGACGAGGTGTCCATCCTGGCGCGCAAGTATGCGATGCTGCGGACTCAGGCCCTGACCACCCATGACTCCATGGGCCTGCTCGACCGCCTGGTAGGAGAGCAATGAACGCCGAAGCGCTTCAGTGGTTCAAGTCGACCTACAGCGGCGACGAGGGCGGCCAGTGCCTCGAAGTCGCCTACGCCTGGCGCAAGTCCAGCTACAGCGGCAGCGAGGGCGGCCAGTGCGTCGAGGTCGCCGCCTGCCCCCACACCGTCCACATCCGTGACTCCAAGAACCCCGAGGACGGTGGTCCCACCCTCGCGGTCGCCGCCGCCACCTGGACGGTGTTCACCGCCTTCGTCACCGGTTAGCCCCGCTGTCAGTGCCTGCCCCTACAGTCGGCGGCATGGCGACACTTCCCAACCCGCTGCCCACGCTGGCGGCCGACCCGAGCGGTCGCTCGCTCGGGCTCCAACTCCCGCTCGGGAGACTGATCGACGCGACGGACGAGGGTCCGTGGCACGAGCCGTTGCTGTGGTACGCGGAGCAGACCGCGTCCGCGGGCAACTGGACGGCATTGGGCGTGCGCGCGGGTCGCGCCGGGCTCCTGCCGGTTCTGCTGGACCTCGGCGACGGCCAGGGCGGGCCGCAGGACTGGGAGTTGACGCCCGGGGAGACGTCGTATCCCGGGGACCACGACGCCGAGGAGGTGCTCGCCGACTTCTGGGACGAGTACGCGGCGGCGGGGGACGAGTGGCCCGGCCTGTCCGCGCCCCTCACCCGCACGGCCGACCCTGACACCCGGGCCGCCGAGGTCGCCGACTCCCTGGCCGAGGAGCGGACTTCGCTCAGGGAACCGCATCTGGCCCTGGTGCCGGCCCGTCGCAGCGCGGACATACCGGCGGCCATCGGCTGGACCGGCCCCTTGAACTACGAGGAGGACGTCGCCGTCTACTGCGCGGTCCTGCGCTCCTGGGAGGACCGCTTCGGCATACGGGTCGTGGCCCTCGGTTTCGACCGTCTGGTGGTGTCCGTCGCCGCGCCGCCCACCACCCAGGCCGAGGCCGAGGCGGTGACGGCGGAGCACTTCGCGTTCTGCCCGGACACCATCGCGCAGGACGGCGATGAGGCCACGCGCGACTACGCGAAGCGTCTGGTCGGAGCGGAGACGTGGTCCTTCTGGTGGGACTGAGAGCCGGCTCCCGGCCTTGACGGAGGGCGCCAGCGTCCCGTTCTCCGTCCCAGGGAGGCATCGTTCTCGCAGGTCGCGGGCATGGTCCGCGTCCCGGCGTCCCGAAAACCGCCGTAGGCGTGGCGTCCAGGTGGAGCGACGGCCCAGGCTGTGTCCACAGCCGGTTCAGGCAGACCTCCGCTCCCACCTGGAAGGCCCCCATGTCCGCACGCGTCCGTCTTCTCGCCGCCTCGCTGACCGTCCTCGCCGCGCTCGCCCTCTCGTCGTGCCGGAGCGGTGAGGGCCTGCGCGACGAGGGACCGCCGGGCGGGAGCCTGCCCTCGTCGTCCTCCGCCTACAAGGTCGTCCCGGCCTCGACCCACGCGGAGCCGCCGAGCGGGAACTCGTAGGCGGGCCGTCCGTTGTTGCCGCTCGTGCGGAACTGCCTGCCGTGGTCGTCGATCCGGAGCGTGCCGTGCCGGTCGCCGCTGGACCAGGCCAGCTCCAGGTACCAGCTCACGTCGTACGCGGAGGCGTCGGCCTTGATGTAGTAGACCTCCGGATCGGACTCGCTCACCTTGTACGGGAAGTCCCTGTTCCCCGCCTCGGGCACGACGGCCGGGCGCGCGGCATCGAGGGCCACGGTGAAGGACCGGGTCGGCACCCCGCCGCCGCAGCCGACGCCCGGATAGCCCATGGCGTAGTCGTTCCACGCGAGGGGCGACCGCTTGGCCGTACGGACCGTCAGGCTGTCCACGACCACCGTCTCCCGCCCGGTGCCCTGCACGGTCAGCGTGACGAACTGCTCCCCCGACGACACGGCCCGGTGCGCGGCCGCCCAGGCGGTCGCGTCCGACTCCAGCGGCGGCGGCGCCACCCCGCCCGGCGCCCGGTCGATCAGATAGTGCTGGGTGCAGGGGCTCTCCCAGGTGTACGGGCTGACGGCGACCGTCAGCGGCGCGACGCCGGCGGCGGTGTCACTGCCTCCGGCGGCAGAAGCCGAGTCCGGGGCCGAGGCGTGGGCGGAAGGTGAGCCGCTACCGGAGCCGGAGGTGGACACGGACGGGGAGGCCGTCGTCGAGGCGCCGTCGTCCGGGGTCCGCGTGGCGCGCGCACCGCCTGCGCCCTGCGCCGACGCGGCTCCCGCCGGGCGGCCCCGGCCCGCGTCGTCGGAATTGCCGGAGCCGCCGGAGGAGAGCTGCACGGCCAGCGTGACGGCACCGAGCACGGCGACGACGAGCCCCGCGACGACAGCGGTACGCGTACGCCGACGACGGACCGACCCCGATTCACCCACCACCGCGGCCGACGCACCGGCCACCGGCTCGACCGCCGGCTCGACCGCCGGCTCAGCCGATGACTCCACCACCGGTTCCGCTACCGGCTCGACCGCCGGCTCCGCCTTCCGCCCCCGCAGCGCGTCGGCCAGCACCCACCGCCGGTGCAGCTCGACGAGTTCTTCGGGTGACGCCTTGCAGAGCCGGGCGAGCCGTTCCACGGGGGCGTAGTCGGTCGGTACAGCATCGCCGTTGCAGTAGCGGTGCAGGGTCGACGTACTCATGTGGAGTCTCTTGCCGAGCACCCCGTAACTCAGCCCGGAACGCTCCTTCAACTCCCGCAACAGCTCTGCGAACTCCTCGCCCGCCGTCCCCTCCGACACCGTTCCTCCGTCCCCCGTGTCCCGTCCCCGCGTTCCAGGGAGGGATCGTTTCCCCAGGTCAAACCCCGTGTGAGCGTTCCAGCATCCCTGATCGTCCGCCGGTCGTGGCGGGCGGGACGGATCACCCCACAGGCTGTGGACATCCAAGCACGCCACCCCTTCTCGGAAGAGGACCAGCCATGCGCACCCGACGTACCCGCCTGCTCGCCGCCACCGGACTCGCCCTCGCCGCCCTCGCCCTCACGGCATGCGAGGACGGAACGGGGACGAAGGACGAGGGCGCGCAGCAGCAGACCACGGCGACGGCGGCCACGACACCGAAGCAGTCGCCGACGCCGACGCCTTCGTCCGAGAAGCCGACCGCTTCCTCCGGGTCCACCGGGTCCACCGGGTCCACCGGGTCCACCGGGTCCACCGGGTCCACCGGGTCAGACTCGAAGCCGGGCGGCGCCTCCGGCGCCACCCGCGTGCTCTGCAACGGCTCCAACACGAAGGTCACCGCGCAGCCGGTCCCCCGCCCCCTCAACCACATGCTGATCACGGTCAAGAACACCGGCAGCAGGACCTGCGACCTGACCTACTACCCCGTGCTCCGCTTCGACGAGATGCAGTGGGTGCCGCAGGCGGCCGAGGAGACCCAGCCGCAGGCGGTGACCACCCTGGCGCCCGGCGAGTCCGGCTACGCGGGCGTGCTGCTCTCGGCCGCCGACGGCAGCGGCCAGGGCGGCACGACCGGCCACAAGCTGACGATCGCCTTCCAGGGCATGACGCCCAACAGCAGCGGCGGCGCCTCCGCGACGCCGTCGCTCCCCGCGAAGGGCGTGTACTACGACAGCGCGCTGACGGTCACGTACTGGCAGCGGGAGATGGCCGACGCGATCAACTACTAGAAGGCGTCCTGGCGGAGCTTCTGGGCCACCTCGGTGGCCCAGTACGTGAGGATGTTCCGCGCCCCGGCCCGCTTGATGCCGGTCAGCGACTCCAGGATCGCCCGGTCCCGCTCGATCCAGCCCCGCTCGGCGGCGGCCTCGATCATCGCGTACTCGCCGGAGATCTGGTAGGCCGCGACCGGCACGTCCACGGCGTCGGCGACCCGGGCCAGGATGTCGAGATAGGGACCGGCCGGCTTGACCATCACCATGTCGGCGCCCTCCTCCAGGTCGAGGGTCAACTCCCGCAGGGACTCACGGGTGTTCGCCGGGTCCTGCTGGTAGGTCTTGCGGTCGCCCTGCAGGGACGAGCCGACGGCCTCCCGGAAGGGACCGTAGAAGGCGGACGCGTACTTGGCGGTGTAGGCGAGGATCGCCACGTCCTCGCGCCCGATCTGGTCGAGCGCGTCACGGATGACACCGATCTGGCCGTCCATCATCCCGCTGGGCCCGACCACATGGGCGCCCGCGTCGGCATGGACCTGGGCCATCTCGGCGTACCGCTCCAGCGTGGCGTCGTTGTCGACCCGGCCCTGCTCGTCGAGGACACCGCAGTGCCCGTGATCGGTGGTCTCGTCCAGGCACAGGTCGGACATCACCAGCAGGTCGTCCCCGACCTCGGCCCGCACATCGCGCAGGGCGACCTGGAGAATCCCGTCCGGGTCGGTCCCCGGCGTCCCGAGCGCGTCCTTCTTCGACTCCTCGGGCACCCCGAAGAGCATGATCCCGGAGATCCCGGCCTCCACCGCCTCCAGCGCGGCCTTCTTCAGGCTGTCGCGGGTGTGTTGGACGACACCGGGCATCGACACGATCGGCACCGGCTCGCTCACGCCCTCGCGCACGAACGCGGGGAGGATGAAGTCGGCGGGGTGCAGTCGGGTCTCGGCGACCATGCGTCGCATGGCGGGCGTGGTGCGCAGCCGACGCGGACGCGTACCGGGAAAGGATCCGTACTTCGTCATACCACCACGCTACGCCCGCCCCAGAACCACCTTTACCGACTCAATGTCGGCGCGGCCACCGACTCGATGTCGGCGCGGCGGCCACCCCGGCAGCGCCCGGCCCGTCCGGCGTTCGAGGACCAGGCCGTTCACGCCGGAGCGGCGGTCCGGGGGCGGCGGCCCCCAGGGACCGTCACCCCCCCCACTACGCTCAGGTCGTGCGTCGGCGGCGCGACCCCGGCCGGCGCTCGCTGGGGCGGGTCACAGGGTCCCCCGCCTCCAGCGCGGCAGCCCGCCGCCGCAGACCGAAGTCCGCCAGCGCCTCCGCCAGCTTGTGCACGGACGGCTCCGGAGCCATGACGTCGACCCGCAGCCCGTGCTCCTCCGCGGTCTTGGCCGTCGCCGGGCCGATGCACGCGATCACGGTGACGTTGTGCGGCTTCCCGGCGATCCCCACCAGGTTGCGCACGGTGGAGGACGACGTGAAGAGAACGGCGTCGAAGCCACCCCCCTTGATCGCCTCCCGTGTGTCCGCCGGCGGCGGCGACGCCCGCACGGTCCGGTACGCCGTGACGTCGTCGACCTCCCAGCCGAGCTCGATGAGCCCGGCGACGAGCGTCTCGGTGGCGATGTCGGCGCGGGGCAGGAACACCCGGTCGATCGGGTCGAAGACGGGGTCGTAGGGCGGCCAGTCCTCCAGCAGGCCCGCGGCCGACTGCTCGCCGCTGGGCACGAGGTCAGGCTTCACGCCGAACGCGATCAGCGCCTTCGCGGTCTGCTCGCCCACCGCGGCGACCTTGATCCCGGCGAAGGCCCGTGCGTCGAGCCCGTACTCCTCGAACTTCTCCCGCACGGCCTTGACCGCGTTCACCGAGGTGAAGGCGATCCACTCGTACCGTCCGGTCACGAGCCCCTTGACGGCCCGCTCCATCTGCTGGGGCGTGCGCGGCGGCTCGACGGCGATCGTCGGGACCTCGTGCGGCACCGCGCCGTAGGACCGCAACTGGTCGGAGAGCGACGCCGCCTGCTCCCTGGTGCGAGGCACGAGCACCTTCCAGCCGAACAGCGGCTTGGACTCGAACCACGCCAGCTGGTCGCGCTGGGCCGGGGCGGAACGCTCACCGACCACGGCTATCACCGGCCGGCCGCCGTCCGGGGACGGCAGCACCTTCGCCTGCTTCAGCGTCTGCGCGATCGTGCCGAGGGTCGCCGTCCAGGTCCGCTGCCGGGTGGTCGTACCGCCGACCGTCACCGTCATCGGCGTATCGGGCTTGCGGCCCGCGGACACCAGTTCACCTGCCGCGGCGGCCACCGAGTCCAGGGTCGTCGACACCACGACGGTCCCGTCCGACGCCCCGACCTCGGTCCAGCACCGGTCGGACGCGGAGCGCGCGTCGACGAACCGTACGTCCGCGCCCTGCGCGTCCCGCAGCGGCACCCCGGCGTACGCGGGCACGCCCACGACGGCCGCGACACCCGGGACGACCTCGAAGGGAACCCCCGCGGCGGCGCAGGCGAGCATTTCGGCGGTGGCGTACGTATCAAGTCCGGGGTCCCCGGACACCGCACGTACGACCCGCCTGCCGCCCCGCGCGGCCTCCATGACAAGATGTGCGGCATCCCGCACGGCGGGGCCGCCAGCGGTTGTTGACGCGCCGTCAACAACCGTTAGCTGAGGCGTGCCTGTGCCCGGAAGCGGTTCCGAAGAGGAATCCGTTTCCGTGTTCACGATGGCGACACCGGGTCTGGCGTGCGTGCGTACGACGTCGAGCACCTCGCACTCGGCGACGAGGACGTCCGCGTTCGCCAGCGCCTCGACGGCGCGCAGGGTCAGTAGTCCCGGATCCCCGGGTCCGGCACCGAGGAAGGTGACGTGCCCGTGTTCCGGACCGGTGGGAAAGGTGGTGGGGCTCACTGTGCTTGCTCCCCCATCAGACCGGCCGCGCCCTGGGCGAGCATCTCGGCGGCGAGTTCGCGACCGAGCGCCATTGCCCCGTCGTGTGTCTCGGGCACGGGACCGGTGGTGGACAGCTGCACCATCCGGGTGCCGTCGGTCGTGCCGACGACGCCCCGCAGGCGCATTTCCTTGACAATCTGCCCGTCGGCCTGGGGGCGCCCCCGCTCGAGCGGAGCCGAGAGTGGGGGAAGGTCGGCCAGCGCGCCCACAGGGGCGCTGCAGCCGGCCTCCAGGGCGGCGAGCAGTGACCGTTCGGCGGTCACGGCGACCCGCGTGAACGGGTCGTCGAGCTCGCCGAGCGCCGCGATGAGGTCCGCGTCGTCCGCGGCGCACTCGATCGCCAGGGCCCCTTGGCCGGGGGCGGGCAAAACCGTGTCGACCGACAGGAAGTCGGTCACTTCCTCGCTGCGGCCGATGCGGTTCAGGCCGGCGGCGGCCAGCACGACCGCGTCCAGCTCACCGTCCCGCACGAACCCGATCCGCGTGTCGACGTTCCCGCGGATCGGCACCGGCTCGATGTCCAGTCCGTGGCTGCGCGCGTAGGCGTTCAGCTGCGCCATGCGGCGCGGCGAGCCGGTACCGATCCGGGCCCCGCGGGGCAGGTCGGTGAACTTCAGGGCGTCCCGGGCGACGATCACGTCACGCGGGTCCTCCCGCACCGGGACGGCGGCCAGCGCCAGCTCCTCGGGCTGCGCGGTGGGCAGGTCCTTCAGCGAGTGGACCGCGAAGTCGACCTCGCCGCGCATGACGGCGTCCCGCAGGGCGGTCACGAAGACCCCCGTGCCGCCGATCTGCGCGAGGTGCTCACGGGAGGTGTCGCCGTACGTGGTGATCTCGACGAGCTCGACGGGCCGTCCGGTCACCTGGCTCACGGCGTCCGCCACCTGCCCGGACTGGGCCATGGCGAGTTTGCTTCGCCTGGTCCCCAGCCTCAGTGCCTTCTGACTCATGCTGGCCCTCGGTTCTTGGCGTTCTTCTCGGTGCTGTCCTCGGCCCGGGAGACGGAGGCCACCGTCTCGGGGTCGAGGTCGAACAGGGTCCGCAGCGCGTCGGCGTACCCGGCACCGCCGGGCTCGGCCGCGAGCTGCTTGACCCGTACGGTCGGTGCGTGCAGCAGCTTGTCCACGACGCGCCGCACGGTCTGGGTGATCTCGCCGCGCTGCTTGTCGTCGAGGCCGGGCAGCCGCCCGTCGAGCCGCGCGATCTCGTTCGCGACGACATCGGCGGCCATGGTGCGCAGGGCGACCACGGTGGGCGTGATGTGCGCGGCCCGCTGGGCTGCCCCGAAGGCCGCGACCTCGTCGGAGACGATACGCCGGACCTGGTCCACGTCGGCCGCCATCGGCGCGTCCGCGGAGGCCTCGGCGAGCGACTCGATGTCCACCAGGCGCACCCCGGCCAGCCGGTGCACGGCGGCGTCGATGTCGCGGGGCATCGCGAGGTCGAGCAGGAAAAGGGCCGGCTCGGGGCGCGGCGCCTCGGCGACCGGCTCGGGCCTGCGGCGCTCGGGAACGCGGCCGACGCTGGCGGCGGCCGCGGCGAGCGCGGTGATCAGCTCGGCGTCGGCCTCGGGCGCGCTGCGCGGGGCCTCGCGGCGGTCGACGGTGCCGTTGTCGACCCAGGCCGCGTGCTGCTCCAGCGTCGCCGCGTCCATCCCGGCGACGGCCGCCTCGCCCATCACGGAGAAGCCGGACTGCGCGGCGGCCACGTCGAGCGGGCAGTTCTCGTCGACGCCGACGGAGGTGGGCGGCAGCATTCGTACGTCCGTACGAGCGTCGGCACCGTGGGTACCGGCATCGGTGTCGGCCGGCTCCGCCACCGGCTGCCCGGCACGGCCCCGCACCGCGGCGGCGACGGCCTCCGCCGTGAGGACCAGTCCGGTCGCGCCGGTGCAGGACACGACGACATCGGCACGTGTCAGCTCGGCCGGCACCGCGTCCATCGGTACCGCGCGGGCCAGCACGTCCGTGTCGTCGCCCTCGGTGAGGATCTGGGCGAGGCGCTCGGCACGGTCGGCGGTGCGGTTGGCGATCACGATCTCGCCGATCCCGGCACGCGCGAGCGTGGCCGCGGCGAGCGAGGACATCGAGCCGGCGCCGATCACCAGGGCCTTCTTGCCCCGGGCCCAGGTGCGGACGTCGGCGCCCCCGGCCAGCTGTTCCAGGCCGAAGGTGACCAGGGACTGTCCGGCGCGGTCGATACCGGTCTCGGAGTGGGCGCGCTTGCCGACCCGCAGGGACTGCTGGAACAGGTCGTTCACCAGGCGTCCGGCGGAGTGCAGCTCCTGCGCCTTGGCGAGGGAGTCCTTGATCTGCCCGAGGATCTGGCCCTCGCCGACGACCATGGAGTCCAGCCCGCAGGCCACCGAGAACAGCTGGTGGACGGCCCGGTCCTCATAGTGCACGTAGAGATACGGGGTGAGCTCGTCGAGCCCGACCCCGCTGTGCTGGGCGAGCAGTGTGGACAGCTCGGCGACACCGGCGTGGAACTTGTCCACGTCGGCGTACAGCTCGATGCGGTTGCAGGTGGCGAGCAGGGCGGCCTCGGCGGCCGGCTCGGCGGCGACCGTGTCCTGGAGCAGCTTGACCTGGGCGTCCGCCGGCAGCGAGGCCCGCTCCAGCAGGCTGACCGGAGCGCTGCGGTGGCTCAGTCCCACGACGAGGAGACTCATGCCGGCATCACGGCGGGAACGTCCCCGTCGGGTCCCTGTTCGGTGGATTCCTTGCGGGCGGCGGCGGCCGGGGCGGCGCCGTCGCCGGCCGCGGCCTCCTCACCGGCCTTGCGCTGCTCGTGGAAAGCGAGGATCTGCAGCTCGATGGAGAGGTCGACCTTACGCACGTCGACGCCGTCCGGCACGGTCAGCACGGTCGGCGCGAAGTTCAGGATGGAGGTGACCCCGGCGGCCACGAGCCGGTCGCAGACCTGCTGGGCGGCACCGGCGGGCGTCGCGATCACGCCGATCGACACGCCGTTGTCCTTGATGATCTTTTCCAGCTCGTCCGTGTGCTGGACGGGAATCCCCGCGACGGGCTTTCCGGCCATTGCCGGATCGGCGTCGATGAGCGACGCGACCCGGAAACCACGGGAGGCGAACCCGCCGTAATTGGCCAGAGCGGCGCCGAGGTTACCGATACCGACGATCACAACCGGCCAGTCCTGGGTCAGCCCCAGTTCGCGGGAGATCTGGTAGACGAGATACTCGACGTCGTAGCCCACACCGCGCGTTCCGTACGAGCCCAGGTAGGAGAAGTCCTTGCGCAGCTTCGCGGAGTTGACCCCCGCCGCGGCCGCGAGCTCCTCGGAGGAGACCGTGGGTACCGAGCGCTCCGACAGTGCGGTCAGCGCGCGGAGGTACAGCGGAAGCCTGGCGACGGTGGCCTCGGGAATCCCTCGGCTACGGGTCGCCGGTCGGTGAGTTCGGCCAGTTGCCACGGTGCTCCTGCGGGTAGAGCGGGGCTGTAGGCGGTCACACGTACCCAGACCGCCCCGTCGACAGAAGGCTATGTCTTTGTGAACGCGTGCACAAAGATGGTGTCCGATTTGCCCGTCCAACGTGACCGGGGTCACGCACCCCCGCCGCAGACGTGGGGAACCGGCGCACAGACACCACCGTTCCTTCTTTACCGGGGGCAAAACCGCACACTCTCCTCACGAATCCCGCCCCCGAGACCAAGTCGCCGTCGATCCTAAGCGACTTTCCCCGCCACTTGGACTAGTCGGTCAGTGCTTTGCGCAACCGCTGCTCGTCCACGCGCCAGAAGGTGTGCTGCCTGCCGTCCACGAGGACGACGGGAATCTGCTCCCAGTACTGCTCATGGAGCCGGGCGTCCTGGGTGATGTCCTTCCCCTCCCAGGACACGCCCAGATCGCCGCAGACCTTCTCGATCACCAGCTGTGCGTCATCACACAGGTGACACCCCGGCTTGCGGATGAGGGTGACCACACGCTCCTGCGGGGACTTGCGCCGAAAGATGGGACTCATGCCGTCCATTCTCGCGCCCTCGCGGTCAGTTCTTTAACTGCTCGGTCGCGGAGAGTTCACACCCTTCAAACCTCTCGACTCCGGAACCACCGAACAGACTGGCTATGCTCACGCCATGGCCGCTCTCGGATGGCTCACTCCCCGTAGGCGCTCCGCCACGGCGCGGAGCGTGTTGGCAGGCGAGGCCTCGGCGGAGGCGGCGCGCAAGTCGTCACCGTCGGAGGTCTCCGACCAGGAACCCGAATTCCCGGTGCTCGGCGACGAGAAGGCCGCCGCGTTCTTCGACCTCGACAACACCGTGATGCAGGGCGCCGCCCTCTTCCACTTCGGACGAGGTCTGTACAAACGGAAGTTCTTCGAGACCCGTGACCTCGCGAAGTTCGCCTGGCAGCAGGCGTGGTTCCGGCTGGCCGGCGTCGAGGACCCGGAGCACATGCAGGACGCCCGCGACTCAGCCCTGTCGATCGTCAAGGGCCACCGCGTCTCCGAGCTCATGTCGATCGGCGAGGAGATCTACGACGAGTACATGGCCGAGCGCATCTGGCCCGGCACCCGCGCCCTCGCCCAGGCCCATCTGGACGCGGGCCAGCGGGTGTGGCTGGTCACCGCGGCCCCCGTCGAGATCGCCCAGGTGATCGCCCGCCGCCTGGGCCTCACCGGCGCGCTGGGCACGGTCGCGGAGTCCGTCGACGGCGTCTACACCGGCAAGCTGGTCGGCGAGCCGCTGCACGGCCCGGCGAAGGCCGAGGCGGTCCGCGCCCTGGCCGCCGCGGAGGGCCTCGACCTCGCCCGCTGCGCCGCCTACAGCGACTCCCACAACGACATCCCGATGCTCTCCCTGGTCGGCCACCCCTACGCCATCAACCCCGACACCAAGCTCCGCCGACACGCCCGGACCCTCGACTGGCGCCTGCGCGACTACCGCACCGGCCGCAAGGCGGCCAAGGTCGGCATCCCGGCGGCGGCGGGCGTGGGCGCGGTCGCGGGGGGTACGGCGGCGGCGATCGCCCTGCACCGCAGGCGCCGATAGGGAAGCCGCCACGCGGACATGGACGGGGGGTGCCTGAAGTTCAGGCACCCCCCGTCCGGCGTCGCGCCCGGCCCTCGGTCACCGGGTTTACGGACCCGGCCACAACACGCCCGGACCCACCCCCAACCCGAAGCTTTCCGATCAACAACCTTTCACTATGCGGCACTTGATCAGGCGCCAATCGGTTACAGAAGCGACGTAATCGATGATTTGAGCAACTGGGTGTAGCAGTGCCTGCACGAAGCGTTATTCTCCTCAGACGCAAACCGGTACCCCTCCGTCGCTACGACGGGTGAACGGTCCCGCACTGCACGTGATGGAAGCTCTGCCTCTGGGAGTCCCGTGTACCCACACGTCGGGGTTGACGCCTCGGGCCTGGCTACGC
The DNA here is from genome assembly GCF_042735715.1 of Streptomyces sp. NPDC059582. Classification (NCBI taxonomy): domain Bacteria; kingdom Bacillati; phylum Actinomycetota; class Actinomycetes; order Kitasatosporales; family Streptomycetaceae; genus Streptomyces; species Streptomyces sp. NPDC059582. The sequence goes on along the minus strand of NZ_JBHWCC010000011.1, from coordinate 2,267 downwards.
TGCGCGCAACGGTCGCTACGGTCAAAGATCTGTTGCGCGACTTCGTCCCCACCGCGTCCGTCGTCCCCACCTCGTACGCCGTCCCCGCCTTCGCCGCCGCCATCCCCGTCGGCCCGTGCTACGCACTGGCCGACGGCACCGCCGCGGTCGGCAGACGGGGACGCTCGACGGGCTCCGGTGCCGGCACCGCACGCCGCCCCGCCGCCGACAGCGACAGCGCCCGCATGATGGACCTGGTCGAGCGTGCCCAGGCCGGTGAGGCCGAGGCGTTCGGCCGGCTCTACGACCAGTACAGCGACACCGTGTACCGCTACATCTACTACCGGGTGGGCGGCAAGGCGACCGCCGAGGACCTCACCAGCGAGACGTTCCTGCGCGCCCTGCGCCGCATCGGGACGTTCACCTGGCAGGGCCGCGACTTCGGCGCCTGGCTGGTCACCATCGCCCGCAACCTGGTCGCCGACCACTTCAAGTCGAGCCGCTTCCGGCTCGAGGTGACCACCGGCGAGATGCTCGACGCCAACGAGGTCGAGCGCTCCCCCGAGGACTCCGTCCTGGAGTCACTCTCCAACGCCGCCCTCCTCGACGCCGTGCGCAGGCTCAACCCCCAGCAGCAGGAGTGCGTGACACTCCGCTTCCTCCAGGGCCTCTCCGTCGCCGAGACCGCCCGCGTGATGGGCAAGAACGAGGGCGCCATCAAGACCCTCCAGTACCGCGCCGTCCGCACCCTCGCCCGGCTCCTCCCGGACGACGCCCGCTGAACCGACACACACCGTCAGCAATCACCAACTCACGTTCAGTGAAAGACCGTTGACTTCACGATCCGATCATCCGTCGTCCGTAACCCAAGTGCCACGCCGCTCGTTGTGCGGGATGCAGGCTCCCTGTGGTCACACCCTGGCCGACTTCGATCACCCGATCGCGTGGACGAGGTCAGGGCGTGCGACCCTCAGGACCCCCTGGGGAGCCGACCGTCATGACGAGAGGAGGTGCCGCCAGTGATCGCGAACGTATCGGCGCACCGGCGGGCGAACGCCTTCGCCCAGGCCCTGGAGGAGCTGTCCGACCTGGGCACGGCGGCCGAGCAGCCCGAAGGACCGACTCCGTCCCCGGCTGCTGCGGAACAGACCGAGCAGGGTCAGCTGCTGACCCTCGCCACCGGTCTCGGCACGCTGCCCAAACCGGAGCTCGACCCCGAGGTCAAGGTCGTCCAGCGGGCCCAACTGGTGGCCGCGATGGAGGCCATGCTCCAGGAGGGCACACTGGGCGCAGGGGCGACGGACACTTCGGTGCCCGAGCAGCGTTCCCGGTCCCGGGGCGCCCACCGGGCGACCACACTGAGCAAGTTCCGGCCACGCTCCCGGCTGGCCAAGGGCCTCACCGCGGGCGGACTGAGCGTCGGCGTCGCGGCCGGAGCCTTCGGCGGTGTCGCCGCCGCCAGCTCCGACGCGCTGCCCGGCGACTCGCTCTACGGCCTCAAACGCGGCATCGAGGACTTCAAGCTCAACCACCTGTCCGACGGGGACGACGAACGCGGCCGTTCCTATCTCGACCAGGCCTCGACCAGGCTGAGCGAGGCCCGTCGGCTGATGGATCGCGGCCGCGGCGGACACCTCGACCACGAGTCCCTCGGCGAGGTCCGGCGCGCCCTGTCCGGCATGCAGCACGACGCGACCGAGGGCCACCGGCTGCTGCACGCGGCCTACGAGCGCGACCCGGAGTCCCTGGGACCCATCCAGGCACTCTCCACCTTCTCCCGCTCCCACCGTGAGGCCTGGGGCACGCTGCGCGAGCAGCTCCCGCTCCAGCTCGGCGATGTCAGTGACCAGGTCTCTTCGATGTTCGACGCCATAGACGAGGAGGTCGCCCCGCTCCAGTCCCTGCTCCCACAGCCCCCGGCCCGCACCGGCGGAGGCGAACGGCAGGGCTCGGGCCCGGCATCCACCGGCTCGTCCGGTTCCGACCGGTCGAGCACGCCCAGCGCCGGCGACGGCACCACCGGCACCGGGCACTCTCACACCGGCAGCCCCAGCAAGTCGGCCGGCACCGGCGGCGAGGGCGACGGACTGCTCGGCGGCAGCACCGGCGGCCTGCTCGACCCGCCCAAGGACACCGGCAGCGCGTCACCGTCGACGAGCCCGTCGACCGGCGAGCCGGACGTCACCCTCCCGCCGCTGCTCCCGGGCCTGCTGCCCGGCCTGGGCATCGACAGCGAGGACGCCGACTAGGCGGACGCGGTACGGCGATGGGGGCGCCCTTCTCGGGAA
>NZ_JBHWCC010000010.1:62196-207018 GCF_042735715.1 Streptomyces sp. NPDC059582 | reverse complement strand
GTCCTGGACCGGCCGCCGCCCCGCAGCACCCGTCCTGGTGCCGCAGCAGGCCACGGCACCAGTGCCGTGGCAGGCAACGTTCGCCCGTGAAGGAGCGGCGTCCGGTGCGTGCTCCCGGCGGGCCGGCCGGAAGTCCTCGTACTGGTCGTACGTGGGCTTTCGGCCGGTGCGGCGAGAGCGCGTGCCGGGCGTCGCGGCGGGGCAAGCGTCGCCTGCTGCGGCACTAGTTCCCGGAGGCGCCCGCCGTCGGCGGGGTCGCCCCCTTCTTCAGGAAGCCCATGTCCTCGTAGACGGGGGTCTGGAAGCCGAAGGCACCGGCGTTCACGATGTTCTTGCGCACCGCCGTGAGCTGGGGGCGCTGGTACAGCGGGATCGATCCGGCCGTCGCCCAGATCCGGGAGTCCGCCTTCTGGATCAGCGCGCGCCCCTCGTCCTCGTCCAGCGTCGCGATCGCCTGGTCGAAGAGCTGGTCCACCTGGTCGGTGCCGACCCGGGTGTAGTTCTGCTCGACGGTCAGCGAGCCGTCGGCGGCCGGGACCGGCTTGGCGAAGATGGGGCGGGCGTCGGTGGCCGGGAAGGCGGTGGCGGGCCAGGAGTACAGGGCCAGGTCGTACTGGCCGGAGGCGATGTGGTCCTTGAAGTAGCTCTCGTCGGGGACCTTGGTGATCTCCGTGTGGATGCCGACGCGCTCCAGCATGCGGGAGATGTGGTCCCCGACGTTGCGCAGCGACTCGGAGCCGGATCCGGAGGGGAGCACGAAGCGGAGCGTGAGCGGCTTGCCGTCCTTGGCCAGCGGCCCGGCCGCGGCGCCCGCCGGGGCGGCGGTGCCCATCGGGGCGTACGCGCCGGGCGCACCGCCCTGCCGCAGGTGCTTGTCGGTGTACTGCTTGCCGTCCTGCGCGAGGTGTCGGGGACCCTCGTCACCGGCGTCGTGCTGCTGCTGGTGGTCCCGCCGCTGCTCCCGGCCGGCCCCCTGGTGCGCCTTGTTGTCCTCGCCGACGATGTACTCGCCGTCGTCGCCGCCCTCCGACTCGTCCTCGGCTTTCTTCCCCTCGGCCCCGGCCGCCTTCTCTGCCTTCTTCTGCTCCACGATCGGGCCGCCGGACACCCAGCCGGCGTCCGCGAGCAGCGCCTGGGCCTCCGCGGTGTCCTGGCCGCCGAGCGCGCCGCTGCTGTCGCTGTAGGCGTCCTGGCCGGACAGGGCGAGGTGGCTGCCGACCAGCGCGGTGGGCAGGCCCAGCGGCTTGAGGACCAGCTTGGCCAGCTCCCGGCGGTCGATCGCGCGTGCGACGGCCCGGCGGACGCGTTCGTCGGCGAGAGGGCCGTCGGCGCCGTTGAGGGCGAGCTGGGTGTAGGCCGGCTCCAGGGAGCTGCGGATCTCGACGTCGCGCAGCCCGTCCCGCTGGGCCTGCCACTTCGCGATGGCCTTGGTCAGCTTCTTGCGGGCGTCCAGCTCGTCGTCGGCGACGGCCGCGTCGGAGCCGTGCAGCAGGGCCCAGGAGCGCAGCGCCTTGGCCGCGGTCCGGCCGGAGGCGGGGCCCTGGAGCGGGGCGCCGGCCCCCGGGTCCTGGGCGGCGACCGCGATGCGCCGGGCGTCGGCGGAGGTGATCTCGGCCAGGTCCACCGTGCCGTCGGCCAGGGCGTCGGCCCGCTTCTCGCGCGGCACGGCGGTCAGCACGATCTCGGACAGCTTGGCCGCATGGCCCCACCAACGCGCGTTACGCACCAGGGTGACCTGCTTGGCCTTGTGGTCGACCGCCTGGACGGCGAACGGCCCGGCGGTCACCTTCAGGCTGCGCCGGGCCGCGTCGTTGAAGGCGTCCGGGGTGCCCATGACGTCCTTCGGGTACAGGGGCGAGAACAACGCCCGCCAGTCCGCGTACGGCCGCGCGAAGGTGACCCGGACCTCCAGGTCGTTGTCGCCGCGTTCGATCTTCTCGATGCGGTCGTAGCCGGCGTTGCGGGCGGTCCAGTACGCGGTGTCCTTGCCGGACAGGGCGCGCCACTGGGCGGCGAAGTCGGCGGCGCCGATCTCGCGGCCGTCGCTCCACACGGCCTGCTGGTTGAGCCGGTACAGCACGGTCTGCTTGGGCTCGGTCTCGACGACCTTGGCGGACTCCAGGTAGTCCGGGTTGCGCTGCGCGCGCCCGTTCACGTCCAGCCGGAACATCGACGGCAGGACGGCCTGGGCGACCCGGGTGGTGGTCGCGTCCGCGTCCGACTGGAAGGCGTTGAGCGTCTCGGGCACGGAGTCCACGGCCCAGTGCAGGGTGCCGCTGTCGGCCACCAGGGGGCGCGCGGCCGGCGCGACGTCCTGTCCGGCCAGCGGCTTGCTCGCCTCCTCCTCGGAACTGCACGCGGCGAGCAGGGGCACCGCGAGCGCGCCCGCGGTGAGGAAGGCGACCGAGCGCATGACCGCGCGTGGTCCGAGGCCGTCGTAGGACATCTCTGGGTACCTCCGGGGAGCCGCTCCCACCGGTGACACGAGTGGGGGTCTGATCACGTTTGGCGGTATTTTGGAGTTGATCAGATCTATGGACCCACTGAAGAGGAAAGGGTTCAGCAGCCCGGGGCGACACGGCGGCCGCGGCCCGGAAGCCCACCCGTGCGGCGCAACGCGCGATCCCCGGCGCACACGGAGCGCACACGAGTGCGCACGGGAGGCATGCAATCCGCCAATCGCTGCACACGCCTTCACACCGGACGGTGTGACGCGCAACACTCGCAGGCGCATGAACGTCGCCACCCAAGGCCATCCGGCCCGTGGAAGTGGAGGTCATGTCATGTCCGTGCACGACGACCTGACATCGGTCCAGCGCTGTCTCGACGACCTGTACCGGTCGGTGGGCCGCCTGGAGCAACAGCTCGGCAGCGGCGGCCTCGACATGCGCCGCGTCCGTGCGGACGCCGATCACCTGCGTGAGAGCGTCGCGCTGCTGCGCGCGGCGGCCTCCGGCACGGCGCCCCGCACACCCGAGCTCGTCACCATCTCCGACACCCCCTACGACATCTCCCTGTGGACGGACTCGGACGACGAGGGACTCGGCGCCCGTGACCGACACGCCCCCTGAACCCGACCGGGAGTCCTGAGTTGGCCACTGGTACGGAACCTCATCCGAACAGCGGCGGCGTACGGTCCGCGACGCGCGCCGCGATCGACGCCCCGCACCTGCGGACCGACCGGTGGTGGCTGGCGCCTGCCGCCACCGCCGCCGGGCTGCTCGCCTTCATCGCCTACTCGACCTGGCGGGCCTTCGCGAACGCGCACTACTACGCGGCGCCCTACGTCTCGCCGTTCTACTCGCCGTGCCTGGCGGAGAACTGCCGCACCATGCGCGCGGGCCCCAACGCCGACCTCTTCGGCAGCTGGTGGGCCGTCTCGCCCGCGATCATCATCCTGATCTTCCCGCTCGGCTTCCGCCTCACCTGCTACTACTACCGCAAGGCCTACTACCGGGGCTTCTGGGCGTCTCCCCCGGCCTGCGCGGTCGCCGAGCCGCACCGGACGTACACGGGCGAGACCCGCTTCCCGCTGATCCTGCAGAACATCCACCGGTACTTCTTCTACGCCGCGATCGTCGTGGCCGGGATCCTGACCTACGACACCGTGCTGTCCTTCCGCGACGAGCACTACCGGTGGGGCCACATGGGCCTGGGCACCCTGGTCTTCCTGGCCAACATCACGCTGATCTGGGCGTACACCCTGTCCTGCCACTCCTGCCGGCACATCGTCGGCGGCAAACTCAAACACTTCTCCCGACATCCCGTGCGCTATCGGATGTGGCAGTTCGTGGGGCGGCTGAACGCCCGGCACATGCTGCTGGCGTGGGCGTCGCTGGTGAGCGTGGCGCTCGCCGACTTCTACGTGTACCTCGTCGCGTCCGGCGTGTTCGACGATCCGCGCTTCTTCTAACGAGTGGGGCCTATTGATGTCCGTGGTCGACCGGCAGGAGTGGGACGTCGTCGTGGTCGGGGCCGGTGGCGCCGGGCTGCGCGCCGCCATCGAGGCGCGTGAGCGCGGCGCCCGTACGGCCGTCATCTGCAAGTCGCTGTTCGGCAAGGCGCACACGGTGATGGCCGAGGGCGGCATCGCGGCGGCGATGGCCAACGCCAACGAGCACGACAACTGGCAGGTCCACTTCCGCGACACCATGCGCGGCGGGAAGTTCCTCAACCAGTGGCGGATGGCCGAGCTGCACGCGCAGGAGGCACCGGACCGGGTGTGGGAGCTGGAGACCTGGGGCGCCCTGTTCGACCGTACGAAGGACGGCCGGATCTCCCAGCGCAACTTCGGCGGCCACGAGTACCCGCGCCTGGCCCACGTCGGCGACCGTACGGGCCTGGAGCTGATCCGGACCCTCCAGCAGAAGATCGTCGCCCTCCAGCAGGAGGACCACCGCGAGACGGGCGACTACGAGAGCCGCCTCAAGGTCTTCCAGGAGTGCACGGTCACCCGGGTCCTGAAGGACGCCGAGGGCCGGGTGGGCGGGGTGTTCGCCTACGAGCGCGAGTCCGGCCGCTTCTTCGTCCTCCAGGCCCCCGCGGTCGTGATCGCGACCGGCGGCATCGGCAAGTCCTTCAAGGTGACGTCGAACTCGTGGGAGTACACCGGGGACGGGCACGCGCTCGCCTTGCTGGCCGGGGCTCCGCTGCTGAACATGGAGTTCGTGCAGTTCCACCCGACCGGCATGGTCTGGCCGCCGTCGGTGAAGGGCATCCTCGTCACCGAGTCGGTGCGCGGCGACGGCGGGGTGCTCAGGAACTCCGAGGGCAAACGGTTCATGTTCGACTACATCCCCGACGTCTTCAAGGAGAAGTACGCGCAGTCGGAGGACGAGGGCGACCGCTGGTACGAGGACCCGGACCACAACCGGCGCCCACCCGAACTGCTCCCCCGTGACGAGGTCGCCCGCGCCATCAACTCCGAGGTGAAGGCGGGCCGCGGCTCCCCGCACGGCGGTGTCTTCCTCGATGTGTCGACGCGGATGCCCGCCGAGGTCATCCGGCGCCGGCTGCCGTCCATGTACCACCAGTTCAAGGAGCTGGCCGACGTCGACATCACGGCCGAGGCGATGGAGGTCGGACCCACCTGTCACTACGTGATGGGCGGCATCGCGGTCGACTCCGAGACGGCTGCCGCCCGCGGGGTGCCGGGCCTGTACGCGGCCGGGGAGGTCGCGGGCGGTATGCACGGCTCCAACCGGCTCGGCGGCAACTCGCTCTCCGACCTGCTGGTGTTCGGGCGACGGGCGGGCCGGCACGCGGCCGAGTACGCGAGCGCGCTCGCCGACGGGCGGCCGCCGGTGGACGACGTCCAGGTCGACACGGCGGCGGCGGAGGCGCTGCGGCCGTTCTCGGCGGAGGGACCGGAGCCGGGCGAGCGGGACGGACATCCGCCGGAGAACCCGTACACCCTGCACCAGGAACTCCAGCAGACCATGAACGACCTGGTCGGCATCATCCGCCGCGAGGCGGAGATGGAACAGGCCCTGGAGAAGCTGGCCGACCTTCGGGTACGGGCCCGGCGGGCCGGCGTGGAGGGCCACCGCCAGTTCAACCCCGGCTGGCACCTCGCCCTGGACCTGCGGAACATGCTGCTGGTCAGCGAGTGCGTGGCGCGGGCCGCGCTGGAGCGCACGGAGTCCCGCGGCGGGCACACCCGCGAGGACCATCCGACGATGGACCGCGGGTGGCGCCGCGTCAACCTGCTCTGCCGGCTGGCCGATCCGACGGGAGGTCTGGCGGCGACCGATCCGGTCAGCGGCCAGATCGACCTCACCCGCGAGACCACGAAACCCATCCGCCCGGACCTGCTCGCCCTCTTCGACAAGGAGGAGCTGGTCAAGTACCTCGCCGAAGAGGAGCTGTACGAGTGAGCAGCTACGAGGCCCGCTTCAAGGTGTGGCGCGGGGACATCAAGGGCGGCGGCCTGGAGGACTTCGCGATCGAGGTGAACGACGGCGAGGTCGTCCTCGACATCATCCACCGCCTCCAGGCCACCCAGGCCCCCGACCTCGCCGTCCGCTGGAACTGCAAGGCGGGCAAGTGCGGCTCGTGCTCGGCGGAGATCAACGGGCGGCCCCGGCTGATGTGCATGACCCGGATGTCGGTGTTCACCCGGGACGAGACGATCACCGTCACGCCGCTGCGCGCGTTCCCCGTCATCCGGGACCTGGTGACCGATGTCGGCTTCAACTACCAGAAGGCCAGGGAGGTTCCCGCCTTCGTCCCGCCGGCCGGACTCGGCCCCGGCGAGTACCGCATGCAGCAGGAGGACGTGGACCGCTCGCAGGAGTTCCGCAAGTGCATCGAGTGCTTCCTGTGCCAGGACACCTGCCATGTCGTGCGCGACCACGAGGAGAACAAGACGGCGTTCGCCGGGCCGCGCTTCCTGATGCGGGTGGCGGAGCTGGACATGCACCCGCTGGACGCGGCCGACGACACCGGCCTGGACCGCAAACGCACGGCCCAGGACGAACACGGCCTCGGCTACTGCAACATCACCAAGTGCTGCACGGAGGTGTGCCCCGAGGGCATCAAGATCACGGACAACGCGCTGATCCCGCTGAAGGAGCGGGCGGTCGACCGCAAGTACGACCCGCTGGTGTGGCTGGGGTCGAAGATCAGGAGGCGTCCTTCGTAGCGTTCGCCGGGGCGATGCGGCCGGGGTGCTGGGACGCCATCTGGAGGCCGGATCCGATCAGGAACACCACCAGGCCGAGGACCGGGAGGACGCCGAAGGAATCGGCGAGCGGGCCCAGGAAGAGGAACACGCCGATTCCGACCGCGCCCAGCAGGGTGCCGTACCCCGACAGCTTCGGCCGCACGACGCGGCGCCTGGCCCAGGGCGGCACCCAGCCGGTCGTGAGGGTCGCGACGCCGGAGACCACGCTGAGCAACACGACCACGACGCCCGCCACTACCAGGAATGTGTGCATGTCCTCGTTCATCGTTCCACCAGTGAGAGAGCGCGCGCCAGGTTGTGTTCGGCGATCGCCCGCATCGGGCCCGGCTCCGGGAAGTCCCCGTCGAGCAGGCGCAGCGGCCCGGCGACCAGGCTGAGATGCAGGGCCAGACGGTACAGGCGCAGACGGGGTTCGTCGAGGTCAGGGGTGCGCAGGGCGTCGTAGTGCGGGCCGAAGCGCAGGGCGAGGAAGACGTGTTCCCACTCGGCGTCGAAGTACATCAGGCCCTCGATGTCGATGAGGGCGGGTTCGCCGTCGGGTGTCACCAGGACGTGGTCCGGGCCGAGTTCGCCGTGGATCAGGGTGTGGCGGGCGCGGGGCGCGATGTCGTCGGCCAAGGTGCGGACCGCGTCCTCGAACGCCTCGCGGGCGGCCGCGGCCGACGGGTCCCGTACGGCGATCTCCGCGATGTCCGCCAGCGCGCGCTCGGCGACACGCCCCTCGCACGAGCCGCCCCGGGACATGCCTCCGGCGTCCACGAGGGCGACCTTCCCGAAGCCCGGGGCCGGCGCCTGGGCCGGGGCCGCGCAGCCGCGCATCGCCGCCAGCGCCTCGGCGAGGCGGTCCAGGACGGGGGCCGCCGCCTTCGGGTCGCGCCGCAGCGCGTCTTCCAGGCTGTCGCCGGGGAGGTCCTCGACGACAGCCGCGTCCGCCCCGAGGAAGCGGCGGTCGGCGTCGGCCAGGAGCAGTCGCGGGGTGCGGACGCCGAGCCCGGTCAGGCGGTCGTGGGACGCGGTGAAGAGGTCGAGGCCGGAGGCGTGCGAGAAGGGGTCACGGGGGTCGGCGCCCGGCTCGCCCCAGTAGTCCTCGCCCGGGGACCAGACGTAGGCGATCGCCGTCGTGGCGTCGTCGAGGGTGAGGCGGTAGACGCCCTTCTTGGTGCCGCCCCGCAGCCGCGCGACGGCGGTGAGGGTGCGTTGCGGGCCGAGCGCGGCGCGGGCGAGGGGTGCGAGATCGGGGCGGGTCAGAAACGTGCGGGTGCCGGTCATTCGCTGTCCACCCAGTCCTTTCGGTAGGCCGACCAGTCATCCTCCGTCGCCGCGAAGTCCACGTACAGGGCGACGCCGAAGCGGGCGCGGTCCGCGTCCGTGCGGGACAGGCCCAGGCGGACACCCCGGACGGCGGCGGGGACGGTCTCGGCGGACGCGCGGTGGCCGAAGCGGTCCTCGTGGAAGAACGGCAGGCCCATCAACAGGTCGGTGGTGGGCGGGGTGACCTCCAGGGCGAGGGAGGTCTGCTGGGCGACGTAGCCGCCGTAGGTGCTCTGCGTCGGCTGCATGGTGTCGTACGACATGACGGCGATCTGGTCGACGCGGCGGGCGACCTGTCCGAAGAACTCCTGCGACCACCACTTCGGATGCCCGGCGACCGTGCCCCAGAAGGAGTGGAAGCCCGGCAGCGGGTCGATCTGGTGGGAGGCGACGGAGAGCGGGACCCCGGCGACGGCGGTGACCGTGTGCAGGGAGTCGAGGAGGTCGAGGTAGTGGCCGTCGCCGGAGTGCAGCGGCTCCAGGTCGAAGTGGACGCCGTCGAAGCCGGCGGCGAGGATCCCGCGGGTGGACCCGACGATCGCGGCGCGGGTCGCGGAGCGCTCCAGGCGCATGCCGTCGGGCTCCTCGGTGGCCAGCTTGTCGCCCAGCCAGGCCTGTACGCGGATGCCGGGGATCTCGCGGTGCACGGTACCTATCAGCCAACCCGCCTTCGCGTAGGCCGACTTGGGGAGCGTGCCGTCATGTTCCAGGGGTCCCGCGTGGACGTAGAGGTCGCGGATGCCGGTGCCGTCCAGGCGGCGGGCCAGGGCCGTGACGTCGGCGTCGCGCTTGCGTCCGTCGACCCAGGCGTGGCCGAGCCAGATCGCGTCGCGGTCGCGGCTGTACGTGCCGTCGGCGGGGTCGCCGGCGTAGTTCACGCGCAGGGCGGTCTCGGCGGCGAGCAGGGGCAGCAGCAGGAGCAGGACGAGCCCGAGCGCGACGCGCGCGCCCCGGCGGAGGCGACGGCGGCGGCGCCCACCGGCCGGGACCGGGTCCTGGGCCGGGTCCTGGGCCGGGTCCTGGGCCGGGCCCTGGGCCGGGCCCCCGTCGGGCTTGGTCTCGGCTCCGGTCCCGGCCTCGGTGTCCGGTGCGGTACCGGTGTCCGGTGCGGTACCGGTCTCGGTCCCGGTCTCGGTCCCGGTCTCGGTCCCGGTGTCCGGTACGGTCCCGGTCCCGGTCTCGGTCTCGGTCTCGGTGTCCGGTGCGGTCCCGGTCCCGGTCTCGGTCCGGGTCTCGGTCTTCGGTGCGGTCTCCGGTGCGGTCCGCCGGGCGAGCCGCGAGTCGTCCTCGGCCCCCGGCCCGGGCTCCGTGTCCCTCTTCCCGTCCGTCTTCCCGTCCGTCTTCCCGTCCGCCTCCGTGGCCCTGCGCCTGTCCGTCCCCGTGCCCGTCCTCCTGTCAGTCCCCGCGTCCGTCCCCGTGTCCCTCGCGGCCTTCCGCTCCGCCTCCTCGTGCTCGGCGCGTTGCATACCCGTCTCCCCCTCCTGGCTCTGCCCGCCTCACCTGCCCCGTCTCGGACGCACACCGCTCGCGTGCCCGCATTCGCGGCCATACGCTCCCAAATGTGACGTCATCCTTGTTCCGGGGCCGGCCGCGGAGTGCGACCTCGCACATATCCGTGCGGGTGGCGCACACCGCGCTGGGCGGTGTGATCGGGCTCGTGTGGCTGGTGTTGCCAGGGATGACGACGGGGAACGACGCTCCGGTTGCGATCACCGCCCCCGGGGCCACCGCCTGTGCCGCCGCCGCGCCGCAGGACGACGGGGCGTCCGCCGTCGATCTCGTCCTGCCGCTCGCCGCGGTGGGCGCGGCGGGCGTGGTCGCGGGATACGGCTATGTACGACGCACCCGGCGGGCCCGCACCCGGACGACCCCCGGCGGGGCCCCGGCCGGTACCTCCCTGACACCGCTGGCCGAACTGGACGAGCGGGCAAGGGCGTTGCTCGTCGAGGCGGACGACTGCGTGCGCACCAGCCGCGAGGAACTCGCCCTCGCGACGGTCCTTTCCGGGACGGAACCGGCGCAACCGTACGCGCGGGCGGTACGGGAGGCGGAGGCCGAGCTGGCCGCCGCCTTCGCCATGCGGCAGCGTTACGACGAGGGCGTACCGGCGGAGGAGGCGGCCCGGCGGCACGCGCTCACCGGGATCGCCGGACGGTGTGCGGAGGCCGGGCGGCGGCTGGACGCGGAGGCGTCCGCATTCGACCGGCTGCGCGGCCCCGAGCTCGGGACCGGCGCGGCGCTGGAGCTCGCGGAGGCGCGGTTCCGGGAGCTGGCGGGCCGTACCGGGGCGGCGGAGGTGACGCTCGCCGAGCTGGCCGTCCGGTACGGGCCGAACGCGACCGCCGGGATCACGGGATATGTCGAACAGGCCAAGGACCGGCTGGTGTTCGCCACCACCCGCCTCAACCGGGCCCGTCAGACGGCCGACCGCGGCGAGCCCGGACGCGCGGCCGTGCATCTGCGGGCCGCCGAGGGCGCGGTGGCGCAGGCGGCGGTGTTCGTGGACGAGGTGCACCGCCTCGCGACCGATCTGGCGACGGCCGCACAGTGGCTCCCGGCCGCGCTCACGGGGGCCGAGGCCGCCATCGCGCCGGTGCGGGCACGGACGACGGGGGCGGTGCCGGACCCCGGGGCGGCCGTCGGCAAGCTGAGGTCGCGGCTGCTGCACGCGGACGCCGTACTGGACTCCATACGCCAGGAGGTCACCGCACGGCGGCCGTACGACCCGCTGGACCTGCTGCGCCGGGTCGTGCGGGCGACCACGCCGCTGGGGGCCGGGCGGGGCGGAGTGCTGGCGGCCGCCGCGTCGCTCGTCGCGCGGGACGCCACGGCCGGGGCGGGCGGCTTCGTCGCCACGCACCGGGGTGCGGTCGGCGCCGAGGCCCGCACCCGGCTGGCGGCGGCACGGCGCCGGCTGGCCGCGGCGGACCGGTCGACGTCCGGCGCCCCGACCGCCACGGGCCTCCTCGCGACGGGCACGACCGACGCCCCGGCCACGGCGGACCTCATCGCGACCGACACCACCCCGACCGTCGCGCCCTTCCCTACGTCCGATGCCCGCGCCCGCGCGAACACCGACCAGACCGCGGCGGACCTGCCGGCCGCCCACGGCCCGACCACCTCCAACCTGTCGGCCGCCCACGGCCCGACCACCGCGGACCCGCTGCCGGCCGGCGACCCGGCCACGACTCACCGCCCGGCGACCGGCGGCCCGGCCGCCACGGACCCTTTCGCCGCCGACGACCCGGCCACCGCCGATCTCCTGGCGGCCGACGACCTGGCCCGGCAGGCCCGCCACCTCGCCGAGCAGGACGTACGCACCCACGGCAACCCGCACGACAGGGTCGTCGCGCACCAGAGCGGCCTCGCCGGGGCGGTCCTCGGTGGTGTCCTGCTGGGCGGCGCCGCGCCCGACGGCACACCGTCGAGCTTCGGCGGCCCCCGCACCCGCGGTCGCAGGGGGACCGCGCCCGCCTGACCGCCGGGCGGCCCGGCGTCAGAACAGGCTCAGCAACGCCTCCGCCGGATCCATGAGGCCGGTCTCCCCGTCGGGGAGCGGGAGTTCGAACCACACCGTCTTCCCGCGGGGGGTACGGCGGGAGCCCCACGCGGCGGAGAGCAGGCCGACGAGCTGGAGGCCGCGGCCGCCCTCGTCGGTGTCGCGGGCGCGCCGGCGCCGGGGCTGGACCAGGCCGGAGTCCCAGACCTCGCACACCAGGGTGCGGTCGAGGAGGAGGCGGAGCCTGATCTCGCCCTCGCCGTAGCGCAGCGCGTTGGTGACCAGCTCGCTGACGAGGAGTTCCGTGGTGTCGACCAGGGGCTCCAGGTCCCAGCTGAGCAGCTGGGCGCGAGCGTACTCGCGGGCCCGGCCGACGCTGCGCGGCTCGCGCGGCAGCGTCCAGTCGCCGACGGAATCGGCGGGCAGGCCCTGGACGCGGGCCATCAGCAGCGCGATGTCGTCCTCGCCGTGGTGGGTGTCGAGGGTGTGCAGGACGTGGTCGCAGACGTCCTCGAGTGGCCGGGTGGGGTCCGTGAGCGCCCCCACGAACGCCTGGAGGCCCTCGTCGAGGGGGTGGTCGCGGGATTCGACCAGTCCATCCGTGTAGAGCGCCAGCAGGGCACCCTCGGGCAGTTCGACCTCCACCTCCTCGAAGGGCTCCCCGCCGACGCCGAGCGGCATGCCGGGCGGCACGTCGAGCATCAGGGCGGCCTCGCCCGGTTCGACCAGGACGGGCGGCAGATGGCCCGCGTTGGCGAAGGTGCAGCGGCGGGTCACGGAGTCGTAGACCGCGTAGATGCAGGTCGCGAGGTACACCTCGGAGAGGTCGGCCTCGCGGGGGCGGCGAGCGGCGCGGGTGGCCTGCTGGACACCGCCGGGGGTGCCCAGACCGCGCGCGATCTCGTCCAACGCCGAGAGCACCTCGGCGGGTTCCAGGTCGAGGAGGGCCAGGGTGCGTACGGCGGTGCGGAGTTCGCCCATCGCCACCGCCGCGCGCAGTCCGCGGCCCATCACGTCGCCCACCACCAGCGCCGTGCGGTGGCCGGGGAGTTCGATGACGTCGAACCAGTCGCCGCCGACCTCGCTGGGTCGGCCCGTGGAGGCGATGCCCGGGAGGTAGCGGCAGGCGATGTCGAGGCCGGAGGCGACCGGGTCGCCGGGCGGGAGCAGGGACCGTTGCAGTATCAGCGCCCGTTCGTGCTCACGGCGGTACAGGCGGGCGTTGTCGATGCAGACGGCGGCCCGCGCCGCCAACTCCACGGCCAGGTCCCGGTCCCGCTCCCCGAACGGCTCGCTGCCCTTCGTACGGGCGAACTGGACCAGTCCCACGACCGTGTCGTGGGCGACCATCGGAACGGCGAGCGTGGACTGCACCAGGCCGCCCTCCTCGCCCGGGATGTGCTGCGGACGGGCGGTGCGCAGGGCGTCCGCGCACGGGGAGTTGAAGGGGTAGTGGTGGACGGCGCCGACCGCGACGGGGTTGGCGGTGCCCGCGAAGGGGGCGTCGGAGACGGCACTGGCGAAGGCCACCCGGCGCAGCTCGGCGCTGCCGTCGGCGAGGCCGGGCGGCGTCTCGTCGCCGGCCAGCAGCCCCTGGTAGAGGTCGACGGTGGCGAGGTCGCAGAAGCCGGGTACGACGACGTCGAGGAGTTCGCGGGCGGTGGTCTCCAGGTCGAGGGAGTTGCCTATGCGGGCCCCGGCCTCGTTGAGAAGGGCGAGATTGCGTCGGGCGGCGGCGGCCTCGCGGGCGGCTGCGCGGCGGGCGGTGATGTCGGTGCCGAGCCAGGCGATGCCGATCGGGCGGCCGCTGCCGCTGTGCACGCGGTAGAGGTTGATGGACCAGTGCCGTCGCTCGTCGGAGCCCGGCACATGGCCCGTGACGTGCATGTCCGTGATGGAGTCGCCGGTCTCCAGGACGCGCCGCAGGGTCGCGGAGACCCGTTCGGCCTCGCCGCGCGGCAGATAGTCGTGGACGCCGTGGCCGCGGTGGTCGTCGGGGGTGCCGCCGAAGGTGGACGCGAACCGCTCGTTGGCGCGGCGCACCCGCAGCTCGGCGTCGATCAGCAGGAAGCCGAACGGAGATTGGCCGAATATCGCCTGCGAGGCGGCGAGGTCGGTCTCGATGCTGCGGAGCGTGCGGACGTCGACGACGATACAGACGGCCGCCTTGTCGCCCTCCGCGGTCCGCGTCGGCATCACATAGACCTCGGCGAGCCCCTCCTCGCCCCGCCCGCCGGTGGCGGTCTCCGGCATCCGGAAGGGGACCACCCCGGTCCACTCCCGGCCGTCGAGGATCTCGGCCATCTTGCGCTGCCCGCGCGCCCGCAGGTCGGGGTCGATGAAGGCCTCGATGGGATCCATGCCGACGGCGCGCTCGGCGGGGACGCCGAATATCTGCTCGGCACGCAGGCTCCACTGGTCCACGAACCCGTCGGAGCCGATGGAGAAGGACGCGACCCGGATGTAGTCGTACATCGAGCCGGGCGGGCTGACCTGCCACAGGGCATCCCCGGACGGCGCCTCGCCATGGGCAGCGGCAGCCGCGGCCTCAGCCCTCGCGCCGCCCGACGGGTCCTCCGACTCCGTGGCCTTCGCTGGTATCTCGCTCACGCGAACCGTCCCCTCCAGCTCACCGCGCCCGGCACCGGTCACCAGGGGCGGCTGCCCGCAGTATCCAGCACTACGGTGCCGCACGACACGGTGTTCACGATCACAGCACGGTCCAGGTTCTTTTCAGACCCTCCCGTGACAACACTTCCAGTCTTCTAACCAGGGAACACGCCGTCGAACCACGCCCGCCGGGGATCATCACCGACGGGAACCGGCCGGTCGACAGGACGGGGATGTCCGTACAGGCCGCGCCGGAGGGAACGTATCCGTCGAAACCACCCAGGAATCACCCAAGAACCACTCAGGAACCACTCAGGTACCACTCGGGTGAACCGGCTTTTACTCCGGTACCGCGAGTTCGAACCACACCGTCTTGCCCGCGTCGCCGGGGCGGGTGCCCCAGCGGCGCGAGGAGGACGCCACCAGTTGAAGACCGCGGCCGCTCTCGTCCTCCGGGCGGGCGACGCGTTCGCGGGGCGGGTCGGGCAGCGGGTCGGAGACCTCCACCAGCAGCACCTTGTGCAGGCCGGCGGGGCGGACGAGACGGACACCGATGGGCCCCGCGGCATGGCTCAGGGAGTTGGTCACCAGCTCACTGACCAGCAGCGCCGTGATGTCACCGACGCAGTCGAGGTCCCAGCCGCGCAGCCGTTCCCGGACGACCCTGCGTGCGGCGCGTACGGCGCCGGGGTCGGCGGGAAAGGTCCACTCGGCGCGTTCGCCTTCGGTGTCGATCACGCCGATCACTTCCCAGGCCAGCGACGTCACCCATGTCCGGTTTCGTGGGGTTAATGGGCACATACCCGATATCCGGGGCACAGTACCGCTCTCCCGGGCGCACTGTGGCACTAACGGCGTACGGGGATTTCAGCCCGCGCCGGCGCCGAGACGCGCGAGCGCCTCCCGCACGGCGGGCACGTCCTGGTCCAGCCAGTTCACGTCCCAGATCTCGGCGGGAGCGAGCCAGCGCAGCGCGTCATGGTCCTGGAGGGGCCGCGGAGCGGCGGAGCCGGCGCGCAGCCGCGCGGTCCACACGTGCAGGACGTACGGCGACCGCAGGGGCCACTCCCCCGGAACGCGCTCGACGGCCTCGGCCTCGACGCCGAGTTCCTCGCGCAGTTCGCGCACGAGGGCCGCGTCGGGCGTCTCGCCCGGCTCGACCTTGCCGCCGGGCAGCTCCCAGCGCCCGGCCAGTTCGGGGGGCGCGCTACGGCGCGCGGCCAGCAGGCGGCCGTCGTCGAGCAGGGCGGCTCCCACCACCACGATCCGATCCGTCATGCCCGGAGCCTACGGGAGCGGGGTGGGGGTCAGTTGCGGGTGACGTCCCCGTGCTGCCCGATCCGCTCGACCCAGTAGAGCTGCTTGTGGCCGCGGTGATCGAGGCTGTCGGCGATCTTCTGCGCCTCGGCCCGGGTCGCATACCGCCCCACGCGATAGCGATTGCCGTTGTCGTCCTGCCGTATGACGAGCCAGGGAAGAGCGATCGTGCTGCCGTCGTTCATCGCACCCCTCCACATCCCACCCGCGCCCCGCCCGCTAACGAAACCGCAATCCGCATATGCCCGACCCTACGCCTAACCTTTACGCAGCGAATACGGCTTTTCACAAAGAGATACGCAACCAGCCAGGACACAGGGGGCGCACGTCGACGAACGCGCCGTGCGGACGCTGGGGTGAAACCGGTCCGCGGCACGCCGGGCACACCCTGGGCGACCTGCGAGAACGACCGGAAACCAACGGCTGGCCCGCCGCCCCCGGTTGAGGACCGCACGGGGCCAACTGCCCCGGGGTCGTGCGCTACTTCACGGGGAGGTGGTACGCGACCCGGTAGCGGTCGGCCGGGACGACCACGTCCGCCGTCTCCACCGGGCGCCCCGAGGCGTAGTACGTGCGCTGGACGACGAGGACGACATGGCCGGGCACCCCGCCCAGCGCGAGGAGTTCCTCGGCGAGACCGGGGCGGGCGCCGACCTCCTCGGTGACGTTGTCCACGATGACGTCGATGGCGCGCATCCGCTCGACCACGCCCATGCCGCCGAGCGGGCCCTCCTCGGGCAGCATCACCGGCGTGCGGCCGGTCACGGCGAGCGGCTCCCAGGAGGTGGAGAGCATCATCGCCTCACCGGCCTCCCGGAACACGTACCGCGTGCACATCACGCGGTCGCCGGGCTTGATGCCGAGCCGCTCGGCGACCGCGCCGCTCGCCTCCGCCTGGGCGCTGTTGGACTCCCAGGTGCCGCGCGTGTCGAGGTCGGCCTGCTCCTGACGGAAGGGCGTGGCGCCGCCGGCCGGGCGGAAGCCGGAGCGGGCGATCCGGCGCGGCACCGGCCGCTCGCGCACATACGTCCCCGAACCGGAGCGGCCCTCGACCAGCCCCTCGGCCATCAGCACCTTGCGCGCCTCCAGCGCCACGGTGTCCGAGACGCCGTACTCCTCGCGGATCCTCGCCTGCGAGGGGAGCCGGGTGTGCGGTGGCAGCGAACCGTCGGTGATCTTCTTGCGGAGATCACCCGCGACGCGCAGGTACGCCGGCTGCTCACCGAAAGTCACTGGCCGCTCCCATCAGGTTGTACAGACAGCGACAGCCTGGCAACCGTGGGTTGTCCTATGCAAGCAAAGGCCAGAGAATCACTCGATGTGATGACGCGCGCCCGCGGAAGGCTTTACCCAGGCACTTTCTCCCCGCTACGGACGTGATCACACATCGAGGTCACCGCTGCCCTTGCTGTCGCCGGAGCCGTCGCCGTAGTCGTCGACCGACGGCGGGGTGGTGGCCAGCCCCAGAGCCTCGCGCGCGGTGACCGCGCTGTCCCCGTCGACGACCGCGTACCCCTTGTCGTAGTGCTCGTAGAACGCGTCCGCGTCGTCGGCGGACGCGGCCTTCGCCCACTCCTTGCGGGCGGCCTCCATGTCCTTCACGAAGGCGGCGACGGGCTTCGCGGCGGGGGACGGCCAGGTGCGCCCGCGCAGCGCCCCGGCCTGCTCGCCGAGCGCGGCGTCGACGTCGCCGGCCCAGTCCGTGTTGGCCTCCAGGTCCTCCTCGGCGTAGTCCACGGGCTCCTCCGCCAGCGTCGCGTCGAGGGCGCGGCTCGCCTTCAGGAAGGCCAACTGGTCCGCGTCGAGCATCGTGGCGTCGTTGCGCAGCGAGCCGGTCAGCGTGGCGTGCTCGTCGGTGTTGCCGAAGGCGCAGGTGATCTCGCGGTCGCCGATGCTCCAACTGTCCTCGGTCGGGGTGAAGTAGTACACGTCGACGTCCTCGGGCACGGCCCAGGCGTCCATCGCGTAATCGTCCCGGAGCTTGTAGCACTTGTCGTCGGCGATGTCCGTGACATGGGTGTCGCCGGGGTAGCTGTCATCGGGGTAGTCGGTGCCGCTGCGCAGCTCGAACACGGCGAACACCTCGCCGTCGTGCTCGCCCTCGCAGGGCACCTTGTCGACGTCGTAGGTGTAGCCCTCCAGGGCGCCGTCCGGCGCGTCGAAGCACTCACCGGCGCTGACCGACAGCGACGTGCCGTCGCGGGCGCCTTCCTTGACCCCCTCCCAGAACTCGGAGGCCGCGCCCGTGGTGAGCATGAGCGTCCACAGCACGAGTCCGATCGAGGACAGCACGGCGCCGCCGACGGCCAGTCCCCGGCCGCGCCCGCCGCGCTTCCTGATCTGCACCAGCGCGATCACCCCCAGCACCAGCCCCATGGCCGGCAGGAAGCAGAAGATGCCGAGGACGAGGGAGGCGATGGCGAGGCCGTTGACGGGCGCGGGCCGGTTGAACGGGCTGTAGCCCTGCCCCCAGGTCTGGTACGGAGGCGGCCCGTAGGGCCCGTACGGCGCGGACTGACCGTACGGCGCGGGCTGACCGTACGGCGCCGACGGCGGAGCCTGGTACGGGCCCTGGGGCTGCTGGGGGTCGGGGGTCCCAGGGGGCGGGGGTATGGACACGGGTGCCGTGCTCCTGGTTCTGACGGCGGGGCGACGCGGACGCGGCCGCCGCGGTTCGGGATGCGGGGTTGCCGGATGCGGGAAATGTCGGATGCGGACGTCCTCGGACACGGACGTCCTGTGATGCGGAAGTGACAAGAACTGACGTACGACTTGCGCGCATGGTATGCAGGCCGCGACCGGGGACGGAACGCCGGTCCGCGAGCGGGCCGTCCGGGCCCCGGCGGACCGGTGCGCACACCGGCCTCGTCGGTCTCATTCGCGACGGCGGACGGGTTCCGTTGCGGCAGACACCTTGACAGCGTGCGTACTGTTTCGCGACGTTTGAGCTCCGCGCAGCGGACGAGCTCGCATCCGGCGTGGAACGGCGGCGTGGAGCGGCAGTTACGCGATGCAGTGACAGGACGCGATCAGCGCGTCATGGGGGGAACTGGGGGAGCGGTCGCCCATGCGGTCCTTGCACGGTGGTCCAACAGACATCACGATCCACAGACCCGACGAACTGAGCGACTCGCTCCGTCACGCCTGGCACCGGGCGATGGACGAGTCGCCCGAATACGCGAACCCCTTTCTGGCGCCGGAGTTCGCGACCGGCGTCGGCAGACACCGCGGTGACACGTACGTGGCGGTCCTGCACGAGGGCGGCGAACCCGTCGGCTTCTTTCCGTACGAGCGCAACTCCTTCGGCGTCGGCCGGGCCATCGGGCTCGGCCTGTCGGACCTCCAGGCCCTGGTGCACCGCCCCGGCGTCACCTGGGACCCCCAGGAACTGCTGCGGGCCTGCGGGTTGTCCGTCTTCGAGTTCGACCATCTGGTGGCCGAGCAGAAACCGTTCGGCAGGTATGTCACGGGGACGTTCGCCTCACCGGTGCTGGACCTGAAGCCCGCCGACGGCGAGTACGCGGAGTGGTTGCGCGGGGCCTACCCCGGGCTGGCCAAGACCACGCTGAAGAAGGAACGCCGCCTGGGGCGCAACGTGGGCGAGATGCGGTTCGTCTTCGACGAGCGCGATCCGGCCGTGCTGCGCACGCTGATGCGGTGGAAGTCCGCCCAGTACCGCAGGACGGGGCGGATGGACCGGTTCGCGCGACCGTGGATCGTCGCCCTGGTGGACGACCTGTTCGAGGTCCGCGAGGAGTACTTCACCGGCGTGCTGTCCGTGGTGTACGCCGGTGACCGGCCGGTCGCCGCGCACTTCGGACCGCGCTCGCGCACGGTCTTCGCGGCCTGGTTCACGGCGTACGACCCCGAGTTCCGCTACTACTCCCCCGGGTTGATCATGCACCTGCGCATGGCCGAGGCCGCGGCCCGGCACGGCGTGACCCTGATGGACATGGGCCGCGGCGAGAAGGAGTACAAGGACTGGCTCAAGACCCGCGAACTGCGGGTCGGCGAGGGGTTCGCGACCCGCCCCCGTCATCCGGTGGCGGCGGCGCACCGGCTGTGGCGCAGACCGGTACGCGGCCTGCGGAACACGGTCCTGGCCCACCCCACCCTGCGGGAACCGGCCGACCGCCTCCTGAAGACGGTCGGCACCCTGCGCAGCTCGGCCCGCGCGGACGCCGTCGGCCCGACGGCCGACAGCACGGCACCGCCGGTGCGCTGAAGTCACTCACCGGCTGACGGGCCGGGGCACCGGACAGGTGTCCCCGGCCGTCGGCCGCGTCGGCCCCGCCGCTCCCGTCGCCCCGGCTGCCGGAGCCCGGTCCCGAGGCGCTTTCGGGGGTCATCCGCCTCCGTCCGTCATCCCCAGGCGGGCCTGTTCCTCCTCGACGATCCGGCGGGCCAGATCGATGTCCGACACGTCGACCGCGTCCGGGGTGGCTTCGGCCACGGCACTGCGACGCGCATAGGCATCGAACAGGCGGGTCTTCTCCTCCAGCATCGTCACCATGCGTTCGTCCACTCCCCCGGTGGCGAGGAGGCGATGCACACGAACCGACCTCACCTGGCCCATGCGGTGGGCCCGGGCCACCGCCTGGTGCTCGATGGTCGGCTTGATCTGGGGTTCGCAGACGATGACGACGGAGGCCGCCTGCATGTTCAGGCCGATGCCCGCCGCCTGGATCTGGGCCAGGAGCACAGCGGGGCCCGGGACACCGGCGAAGTCGTCGACGATCTGCTGTCGCCGCCCGGCCGGAACGCTTCCACTGAGCGGACCGAACACCGCGAGGCCGTCGGCGGGTTCGGCGGCGAGCGCTTCCTTCACCACGCCCAGCACGTCCCTGAAGTTGGAGAAGACCACCGTCTTCTGCCCGTTCTCGGCGGCTTCCCGAACGATCTCCCGGAGCCGGTCCAGCTTGGCCGACTTCTCCGGGCGCATGTACGCGGCTCTGCGCATCGCCATGAAGTTGCCGGCGTGCACGGCTTCGCGGTAGGCCTCCTCGTCCGATGCGCTGAGCTCCTCCCATTCGTCGGTCTGCTGGAGACTCGGGAGTTCCGTCAGAACGTCTTCCTGGTTGCGTCGCAGATAGACCGGGGCGACGGTCCTGCGGAAGGCGACCGATCCGGCCAGCGCGTCCCGCTCGCCCAGGGATTCCGCGACATCGCCGTCAAGCATCCCGACCAGGTTGCGGAACTCGACGACCCGGTTCTCCATCGGGGTACCGGTCATGAAAAGGGCGCGCGCGCAGTGCTCCGCCCAGAGGGCGACCGTCTGAGACCGCCTGGCCTTCGGGTTCTTCACGCAGTGCGCTTCGTCCACGACGAGCAGCCCGACCTCCCCTCCGCCCGGCGCCGGAAATCCGCGCAGCGCGTCGAACGTGGTCACCGCGACCCCGCCCCGCCCCTTCCAGTCGGCGAACGCGTCCTGCCGATCGGGGCCGTGGAGCACCGCTACCCGCAGGGCGCTGCGGGCCTCGATCTCCCGAGTCCAGTTCACCAGGACGCTCGCCGGGCAGACGACCATGAAGTGGCTCTGTCCCTCGGCGGCCAGGTGCGCCAGCACGGCGATCGCCTGGATGGTCTTGCCGAGGCCCATCTCGTCGCCGAGTATCACCTTGCGCTGCGCGAGGGCGAACCGGGCGCCGAACGCCTGGTATCCGCGCAGCGAGACCCGCCGGCGGGAGTCGTCGAGGTGTTGGGCCCGCACCCGTTCCGCGATCTCGTCCGGCAGGAAGCCCTCAGCGGCGGCCGTGTCGGGCGGCCGCCCGGAGATCTCGGCGAGCAGGCTGTAGTACTCGGCGGATCGGAGTTCGAAGTCCACCCAGGCCGCGATGTCGTCCGCAGGCCCCCGCAACAGGTCCACCGACGCCTGGGCGAGCAGCCCGGGGAGGTCCGCCTGCTCCGCCTCGTCGAGCGAAGACCTGATCTCGGTGACCGCCGCGAGCGCGCGAGCCCGCTTCTCCCGGCCCGCCAGAAGCATCCGGAACCGCCCGGCGACGGGCTTCGCGTCGGCCAGCAACGGACCGAGCCCTTCCGACAGGCCGACGGCCCTGTCCACCGCGCGCCGGGCGTCCGGACCGGCCTCCACCAGCACATGCAGAGCGATGACGAGCGCGGTGGTGCCCGGTTCCGGCCGGTCCACGTCCAGGTGGACGGCCACGCTCTCGTGGACGGCCGTGGCGAGCTGGCGGGCGGCGGCGAGCATCAGGTCGACGGTGCGCTGCCCGACGCCCGGAATCTGCCGCAACCGGTAGGGACCCGCTTCGAGCACATGGCCCACCGTGCGCAGCCCGCTCTTTTCGACATTCCCCAGGCGAAGCCGTCCCTCGGTGACGTCCTGGAGTCTGCTGACCGGGATGGCGTCGAGCTCCCGCTGCACCGCCGCGTCCTGGATCGGCTTCAGTGCGGCCCGTACGCCTTCGACCGCCCTGCCATGGTCACCGACCACCGCCCGCGCCGCCTCGTGCAGTCGCGCACCCCTCGCGACCACGTCCCGCTCGCCACGCCCCACGCGCCCCGCCCTCCCCCGCTCTCGCCGTCGCAGCATCCTCCCACCGCCCACCGACAGGCCGGCGGTGGGGAAATGATGCGTGAAGAGGACCGGCCCGAGGCCCAAGGCGAGCTGCGCAAGGTCCCGCGAGACATGGCTCCACGCCACCTGAGCACTTCCGGCGTCGGGTCGGACGATCCGGCACCGATCCGGCACGGGGTGGACGAAGGGGCCGGACTCTCGCGCGTCCGACCCCTTCTGACCTGCATCTTTGCCACGTCGCACGACGTGGTGTCACTTCACCCGCTCACACGTTGAAGCGGAACTCCACCACGTCCCCGTCCTGCATGACGTACTCCTTGCCCTCCATACGGGCCTTACCCTTGGCGCGGGCCTCGGCGACCGAGCCTGTTTCGACCAGGTCCTCGAAGGAGATGACCTCGGCCTTGATGAAGCCCTTCTGGAAGTCCGTGTGGATCACGCCGGCCGCCTCGGGGGCCGTGGCGCCCTTCTTGATCGTCCAGGCGCGGGACTCCTTGGGGCCGGCCGTGAGGTAGGTCTGGAGGCCGAGGGTGTTGAAGCCGACGCGGGCGAGGGTCGCCAGACCCGGCTCCTCCGCGCCGACCGACTCCAGGAGCTCCAGCGCGTCCTCCTCGTCGAGCTCGGCGAGGTCCTGCTCCAGCTTGGCGTTGAGGAAGATCGCCTCGGCGGGGGCGACCAGGGCTCGCTGCTCGGCCTTGAAGTCGTCGTCCACCAGCTCGTCCTCGTCGACGTTGAAGACGTAGAGGAACGGCTTGGTGGTGAGCAGGTGCAGGTCGTGCAGCAGCTCCTCGTTGCCGGAGCCCTGGACGATACCCGCCGAGAAGAGGGTGTCGCCCTTCTCCAGGATCTCCTTGGCCGCCTCGACCGCCGCGACCTTGGGGGCGATGTCCTTCTTGATGCGCGACTCCTTCTGGAGGCGCGGCAGGACCTTCTCGATGGTCTGGAGGTCGGCGAGGATCAGCTCGGTGTTGATCGTCTCGATGTCGTCCTTGGGCGAGACCTTGCCGTCGACGTGGACGACGTTCTCGTCCTTGAAGGCGCGGATGACCTGGCAGATCGCGTCGGACTCACGGATGTTCGCCAGGAACTTGTTGCCCAGGCCCTCGCCCTCGGAGGCGCCCCGCACGATGCCGGCGATGTCGACGAAGTCGACGGTCGCGGGAAGGACGCGCTGCGAGGCGAAGATCTCGGCCAACTTGGTGAGGCGGGCGTCCGGGACGCCGACCACGCCCACGTTGGGCTCGATCGTGGCGAACGGGTAGTTGGCCGCCAGCACGTCGTTCTTGGTCAGGGCGTTGAACAGGGTCGACTTGCCGACATTCGGCAGACCGACGATTCCGATCGTGAGCGACACGTTGCGACTTCCCGTACGTGAGAGGACGTGAGAGGACTGGAGACCAGGGGGCCGATCCACCAGTCTACGGCGTGCCGCGCCCCGCCCCGGCGACCTGTCGAACGCTTGGCCAAGCTCGGCTCAACGGCGTGTCTGAGGAGCCATTCGACACATAAAACGACCTAAGTTGGTCCAGTGGAGCAACACAGGACGCGACCCCAGCAGCACGGACCGCGACGCGGCACGCCCTCGTCCCTGCCTCCGCAGGGCGGGCGCGGCGGTTCGGGCGCGGCGCGGCCCGCCCGGCCGTCCGCTCCCGGCCCGGCCGCACGTCCCGCACGGGTGGGCGCTCCCGCGCGCGGGAGCGCGCCCGTGCAGCACCGTCCGGTCACCGTACGGCGGCCCGCTCCCCCGGTCGGGAAGGTCGCGCGGCGGCTCCCCGCCCCCCGGCTGACCGGGCTGGGCGGCGGGCTGTTCTGCGGGGCGGTGCTGTTCCTGCTCGGCTGTCTCGACCAGCTGCTGTTCGACGGGTCGCTGACGGTGTACAGCGTGCTGTTCCTGCCGGTGTGCGCGCTGACCGCGCTGTGGGTGCGCAGGGGCGACGTGGTGAGCGCCCCGGTCATCGCGCCGATCGCCTTCACGGTCGGGCTGCTGCCGGTGGCCGACGGCAACGGCGGGATCGCCAGCCGGCTGATGGGG
The DNA here is from genome assembly GCF_042735715.1 of Streptomyces sp. NPDC059582. Taxonomy (NCBI): domain Bacteria; kingdom Bacillati; phylum Actinomycetota; class Actinomycetes; order Kitasatosporales; family Streptomycetaceae; genus Streptomyces; species Streptomyces sp. NPDC059582. Next base: position 183,029 of record NZ_JBHWCC010000010.1, on the reverse strand, counting down.
CTGGTCACGGCGCTCGCCACCCAGGCCGGCTGGCTGTACGCCGGAACGCTCGTCGCCGGGCTGATCGCGACCGTGCGGAAGATCCGCCTGCTGAATCAGCGCCGGCGACAGCGGCGGGCACGGTGACCAGGCCCCTCAGGCACCCTCAGTCCTGATCCAGGGCGTGCATCGCCGCGCCCACGATCCCCGCGTTGTTCTGCAGCTGGGCCGGGACGATCTCCGCCCTGATGCCCTCGATGAGGTGCAGGAACTTGTCCGCCTTGCGGCTGACGCCGCCGCCGATGACGAACAGCTCGGGCGAGAACAGCATCTCGACATGCGCGAGGTACTTCTGGACGCGGTGGGCCCAGTGCTCCCACGTCAGCTCGTTGTCGTCCTTGGCCTTGCTCGAGGCGCGCTTCTCCGCGTCGTGGCCGTTGAGCTCGAGGTGGCCGAGCTCGGTGTTGGGGACGAGGACGCCGTCGACGAAGAGGGCGCTGCCGATGCCGGTGCCGAAGGTCAGCAGGATGACCGTGCCCCCGCGGCCCTGGCCGGCGCCGAACCGCATCTCGGCGACGCCCGCCGCGTCCGCGTCGTTCACCACGGTCACCGGGAGCCCGCCCAGCCGTTCGCCGAACAACGCGCGCGCGTCCGTGTCGATCCAGCTCTTGTCGACATTGGCCGCCGTACGAATGGTGGCCCCGCCCGTGACCACACCCGGGAAGGTGAGCCCGACCGGGCCCTTCCATCCGAAGTGGTCGACCACCTCCTTCACCCCGTCGGCCACTCCGTCGGGAGTCGCCGGGTGCGGAGTGAGCACCTTGCAACGCTCCTGAGTCAGCTCGCCCTTGTCCAGGTCCACGGGAGCGCCCTTGATCCCGGATCCACCGATGTCCACGCCGAAGATCTGCATGGCTCTACGTTACGACGTGGGACTGACGGTCACTCCGTGGAATCGGCAGGTGTGCCGACTCCGCCGCGCTCGGCGACCAGGCCGGCCGCCTCGCCGCGCAGGTCGCGGCGCAGCTCCTTGGGCAGCGAGAAGGTGATGGACTCCTCGGCCGCCTTGACGAGCTCCACGTCCGCGTAGCCACGCTCGGACAGCCACTCCAGGACCTCTTCGACCAGCACCTCCGGCACCGACGCGCCCGAGGTGACGCCGACCGTGGTCACGCCCTCCAGCCAGGCCTCGTCGATCTCGCTGGCGAAGTCCACCAGGTACGCCGCGCGCGAACCGGCGAGCTTGGCCACCTCGACGAGCCGCACGGAGTTGGAGGAGTTGCGCGAGCCGACCACGATCACCAGCTCCGCCTCGGCGCCCATCTGCTTCACGGCGAGCTGACGGTTCTGCGTGGCGTAGCAGATGTCGTCGCTGGGCGGGGAGATGAGCTGCGGGAACTTCTCCTTCAGCGCGTCGACGGTCTCCATGGTCTCGTCGACGGAGAGGGTGGTCTGCGAGAGCCAGACGACCCGGGACGGGTCGCGGACCTCGACCTTGGCGACGTCCGCCGGGCCGTCGACGAGCTGGATGTGGTCGGGCGCCTCGCCGGAGGTGCCGATGACCTCCTCGTGGCCCTCGTGCCCGATCAGGAGGATGTCGAAGTCCTCGTTGGCGAAGCGGACGGCTTCCTTGTGGACCTTGGTGACCAGCGGGCAGGTCGCGTCGATGGTGGCCAGGCGGCCGCGCTGGGCCTCCTCGTGGACGACGGGGGCGACACCGTGCGCGGAGAACATGACGATGTTCCCCTCGGGCACCTCCTCCGTCCGCTCGACGAAGATCGCGCCCTTCCGCTCCAGGGTCTGGACGACGTACTTGTTGTGCACGATCTCGTGCCGGACGTAGATCGGAGCCCCGTACTGTTCCAGGGCTTTCTCGACGGCGATCACGGCGCGGTCCACACCCGCGCAGTAGCCCCGGGGGGCGGCGAGCAGGACACGGCGGCCAGGCGAAGCAGTCATGGCACCCATCGTAAGGCCGCGTTCGGCGGGTCGAAGATCGCGTCCCCCCGGTTCCGCCGGTGAGCTCGGCGGTGAGCTGGGTAGGGCCGGGCGGGGCGGAAGCACGGAGGCACTGATGTCCGACTCCGGGGCGGCGGTCCGTGCCGTGCCGGCCACCCCACCCCCGGCACCACCACCGGCACCGGCACCTGCCGCCGCCAGCTCACCGCCCCGCCCTTCCCCCGGACCGCGAACAGGTCGTGGTCCTGCTCGCGTCGGGCCGGTGGTGCTGGTCGCACAGTGGGAGCCGGAGCGGGGTCGGGAGCGGGGTGCGGGTCTCGCCGGGTGAGGGGTCGCGGGACGGGCCGGGATGTCGGTGGCGGCCGATACGCTCGGCGCATGGCTGTGAACACGTCCGCGGACGCCCCGCTGCCCGTCGGCGAGATCTCGCGGCTCATCGGGGGCTGGATCGACCGGCTCGGCGCGGTGTGGGTGGAGGGGCAGATCACCCAGTTGTCGCGACGGCCGGGGGCGGGCGTCGTCTTCCTGACGCTGCGCGACCCCTCGCACGACATCTCCGTCAGCGTGACCTGTTACCGACAGGTGTTCGACGCGGTCGCCGACGTCGTCGGCGAGGGCGCCCGGGTCGTCGTCCTCGCGAAGCCGGAGTGGTACGCGCCGCGGGGGCAGCTGTCGCTGCGGGCCGCCGAGATCAGGCCCGTGGGCGTCGGCGAGCTGCTGGCCCGGCTGGAGCAGCTGAAGAAGTCCCTCACCGCGGAGGGGCTGTTCGCGCCCGAGCGCAAGAAGGCGCTGCCGTTCCTGCCGCAGCTCATCGGGCTGGTCTGCGGCCGCGCCTCCGCCGCGGAGCGGGACGTGCTGGAGAACGCCCGGCACCGCTGGCCCGCCGTCCGCTTCGAGGTGCGCAACGTGCCCGTGCAGGGTGTGCACGCCGTCGCGCAGGTCGTGCAGGCCGTGAAGGAGCTCGACGCGACCGACGCCGTGGACGTGATCATCATCGCGCGCGGCGGCGGCAGCGTGGAGGACCTGCTGCCGTTCTCCGACGAGCAGCTCGTGCGCACGGTCGCCGCCTGTCGTACGCCGGTGGTGTCGGCGATCGGGCACGAGCCCGACACCCCGCTCCTCGACTACGTGGCCGACCTGCGGGCCTCGACCCCGACGGACGCGGCGAAGAAGGTCGTACCGGACGTCGGCGAGGAGTACGAGCGGGTGCGGATGCTGCGCGACCGGGCACGCCGGTGCGTGCAGGCGTTCGTGGCGCGGGAGGAGCGCGGGCTCGCCCAGGCGCTCTCCCGGCCCTCGATAGAGAATCCGCACCGGATGATCGACGAGCGGGCCGAGCAGGTGACGTCCCTGCTCGACCGGGGCCGGCGGACCCTCGGCCATCTCCTCGACCGGGCCGAGTCCGAGCTGACGCACACCCACGCGCGCGTGGTGGCCCTCTCCCCGGCGGCGACGCTGCAGCGGGGCTACGCCGTCCTGCAGAAGGCCGACGGGCATGTCGTCCGCGGCCCGGGCGAGGTGGCGGCGGACGAGGCGCTGCGGGCGCGGGTCGCCGAGGGCGAGTTCAACGTACGAGTCGATGTCCAGGAGTGAGTGAATGACCGGCAAGGTGGATGAGGCGCTCGGGTACGAGCAGGCTCGCGACGAGCTGATCGACGTCGTACGACGGCTGGAGGCGGGCGGCACGACGCTGGAGGAGTCCCTCGCGCTCTGGGAGCGGGGCGAGGAGCTGGCCAAGGTGTGCCGGCGGTGGCTGGAGGGCGCGCGGGCACGGCTGGACGCGGCGCTGGCCGAGGGGGCCGAGCGGGCGGAAGGGGAGGAAGGGGAGTAGGCCGAGTAGGCCGAGTAGGCGGCGGAGCGGACGGGCGGAGACAGGCGGCGCGGCGGACGGGCCGAACAGGCGGCTGTCCGGGAGAACGCGGAGATGGACGCCTGTGAAGCGGATCACCACACTCCGGATTTTGTTGAATGTTGAACTTCAGGCCCGTATGGTCGATTCCGACAGCCGGTCCTGCACCGCAGGGCCGAACGCACATCCCGAGAAGGTTCTAGATGTCTCTCGTTCTCGACCCCGCCGCCCAGGACCTGCTGTTCCGCGAGGCCCGCACCGCGAACACCTTCACCGACGAGCCGGTGACCGACGAGCAGGTCCAGGCGATCTACGACCTGGTCAAGTTCGGCCCGACCTCCATGAACCAGTCGCCGCTGCGCATCACCCTGGTCCGCTCCCCCGAGGCCCGCGAGCGCCTCGTGCAGCACCTGGCCGAGGGCAACCAGAAGAAGACCGCCGCCGCCCCGCTGGTCGCGATCCTCTCGGCCGACAACGAGTTCCACGAGGAACTGCCGGAGCTCTTCCCGCACTTCCCCCAGGCCAAGGACGCCTTCTTCGCCGAGCGCTCGGTGCGTGAGTCCAACGCCGGGCTCAACGCCGCCCTCCAGGCCGCCTACTTCATCATCGGCATCCGCGCCGCCGGTCTGGCCGCCGGCCCGATGACCGGTCTGGACTTCGAGGGCGTCCGCAAGGAGTTCCTCGACGACGACCACACCCCGCTGATGGTCGTCAACATCGGCAAGCCGGGCCCCGACGCCTGGTTCCCGCGCTCCCCGCGTCTGGCCTACGACGAGGTCGTCACCACCGTCTGATCCGGCCCACGGACACGACAGAGGCCCCCGGCACACCGCCGGGGGCCTCTGTCATGCGTCGGCGCGGGCCGCGGCCTCGGGTCGAGTTCCCCAGAGCCGGTGCCAGCGCGGGCCGCGGCCCGGTACCTCGCGTCCGCGCGGGCCGGGCCCGGCGCTCACGCCATCTTCAGCGCTTCGGCCATCTTCGCCAGCCGGTCGAACGACGCCGTGCCCGCCACGACCGTCGTGGAGCCGTCGGCGTCCCGGAGCACGAGGGCGTCGTAACGGCCACCGGTGCAGCGGGTCCACGTCCGGCCGCCGATCTCCTCGGTGGCCTTCGTCTCCTTCGCGCCCTGGCTCGCCTCGTCGACGAACGCGGCGCGCTTCTGAGTCGACTGCTCGATCGCCACGTACTCACCGTCGGGGTCCTGGAAGCCGAGGTGCCAGGCATCGAACTTGTCACCCTGGAAGCGCACGGAGGTCGCCTTCCAGCCCCCGGGCAGGCCCTCGGGCGCCGCCACCGGGTACGAGGCCGCGCGGCGCGCCGTGAGCAGCTCGACGCGGTAGTCGACCCGCTTGATGTCGGGAGCCTTGTCGTCGTGCGGGACGAAGACGTAGATGACGCCCGCCGCGATCATGATCAGGCCCAGGGAAAGGATCATGTCCCGGACCGTCTTCTGCTTGCCGTTCGTACCTGCCACGCCCCCTATCGTCGCAGGTACCCGGAGCGCTCATCCGTGGGGGCCCCTGCTCATTTTGTTCACCTGGCGATAGAGTCGGGACCAACACCCTCGTCCGGCCGTCGTCGTATCAGAAAGGTGCGCTCCGATGACCGAGAATCATCAGCTGCCGTCCGAACTCGAAGTTCCCTCCGAGGCCCCCGACCGCAACCTCGCCCTGGAGCTCGTCCGGGTGACCGAGGCCGCGGCGATGGCCGCGGGCCGCTGGGTCGGACGCGGCGACAAGAACGGCGCCGACGGCGCCGCGGTCCGCGCCATGCGCACCCTCGTCTCCACCGTGTCGATGAACGGCGTCGTCGTCATCGGTGAGGGCGAGAAGGACGAGGCGCCGATGCTGTTCAACGGGGAGCGCGTCGGCGACGGCACCGGCCCCGAGTGCGACATCGCCGTCGACCCGATCGACGGCACCACGCTCACCGCCAAGGGCATGACGAACGCGATCGCGGTCCTCGCCGCCGCCGACCGCGGTTCGATGTTCGACCCGTCCGCCGTCTTCTACATGGACAAGCTGGTCACGGGCCCCGAGGCCGCCGACTTCGTCGACATCGACGCGCCCGTGTCGGTGAACATCCGCCGGGTAGCCAAGGCCAAGCGGTCCTCGCCCGAGGACGTCACCGTCGTCGTCCTGGACCGGCCGCGGCACGACGGCCTCATCAAGGAGATCCGCGAGACCGGCGCGCGCATCAAGCTGATCTCCGACGGCGATGTGGCCGGCTCGATCCTGGCGCTGCGCGAGGGCACAGGCATCGACCTGCTCCTGGGCGTCGGCGGCACCCCCGAGGGCATCATCTCCGCCTGCGCGGTGAAGTGCCTCGGCGGCACCATCCAGGGCAAGCTGTGGCCGAAGGACGACACGGAGCGGCAGCGGGCGATCGACGCCGGGCACGACCTCGACCGGGTCCTGACCACGGCCGACCTGGTCTCCGGCGAGAACGTCTTCTTCGTCGCCACCGGCATCACCGACGGCGAGCTGCTGCGCGGCGTGCGCTACCGCTCCGAGACCGCCACCACCGACTCGATCGTCATGCGCTCGAAGTCCGGCACGGTCCGCCGGATCGACTCCGAGCACCGGCTGAGCAAGCTGCGCGCGTACAGCGCGGTCGACTTCGACCGGGCCAAGTAGGCGGTCGGCCGACCACCGCCGAGCGGTCGTACACCGACGTCGTACTCCGACGTCGTACACCGACGGCCGCTGTCGTACGTGAAGGGGGCGCTCCCGGTGCGGAGGGAGCGCCCCCTTCACGTACGGGTCGGCGTGGCCCCGGGAGCTGTCCCGGGGCAGGCGCTAGCCGGCCGCGGCTATGCGGTTCGCCGTGCGGGCTTTCTGCAGTTCGAGCTCGCGGCGGCGGCGCCGGGCCAGCACCACGCGGCGCTCGGCGGCGGTGAGCCCGCCCCAGACGCCGTACGGCTCGGGCTGGAGCAGCGCGTGCTCACGACACTCGACCATCACCGGGCAGCGCGCGCAGACGCGCTTGGCCGCCTCCTCGCGGGAGAGCCGGGCGGCGGTGGGTTCCTTGGACGGTGCGAAGAACAGGCCGGCCTCGTCGCGCCGGCACACCGCCTCGGTGTGCCAGGGTGCGTCTTGGTCCCTGTCCCGCACCGGCACCCGCTGGGCCGGTACGGCAGCTACCTGCAGGGACGAATGCGGCGGTTGCAGCACGGTCTACTCCTGACGACGGCTTCGCGAGCGAGAGACGATGCAGCAAGGCCTACCCGCTGTGCGCGCGCCTATGCACTGAGTTCCGAACCGCAGAGTTTCGGGGGGTCGTGTGCGCCCTCGTCGACCCCGCCGCGCCCCGGCAGCCGTGCCGCGAGCCGTCCGCGTTCACAACCGTCAACGGTCCAGGTGCCTGCGCAAACCCTTGTCGAGCTTGCGCTGGACACGGTCGAGGATGTCCCCGACGAGCCGGCCGCGCCTGGGCCTGCCCTCGATGTTGCCCAGCACGGCCCAGCCGTCGAGATAGACGACGGGGGCGTCCGGGTCGGCCGCGTCCAGCGTGTCCACCTCGAAGTTCCCCAGCACGCCGCCGCCGGTGCCGCGCAGCGAGACGTTCTCCGGGACGCGGACCTCGACGTTGCCGAAGACCGAGAGCGCCTTGATGACGACCTGCTGGTACTCGAAGAGCGCCTCGCTGAGGTCGATCTCGACGCTGCCGAAGATCGCGTAGGCGTGGATACGGCGTCCGGCGCGCCAACGGCCCTTGCGGACGGCGCTGCTGAAGACCGCGACCACGTTCTCGTCGGGGTCGGCCGGTATCGCACCCGCGGTCGGGCGGCTGGGGGCGGCGGCGTAGGCCGGGGCGGCCCGGTGGTGGGCGGCCGGCAGGTCCCGTATGAAGACCTCCAGTTCGCCGACCGTCTTGGCGGCGAGCACGCCCTCGACGCGCTCGGCGTGCTCCTCGGCGGTCAGGCGGCCCTCGGCGAGGGCGTCCCGCAGGATGTCGGCGATGCGGTCACGGTCGGCGTCCGAGGCGCGCAGTTCGGCGACCCGGGGTTCGGCGGCGCGCGGCGCGGTCTGCTTCTGAAGGTCCACGGAGTCAGCGTAGCGAAACACGATAGATCGCGACACCCCCGAACTGAGCCTTACCTCACAACCTCGGCGCCCACGGCAGGTTCTACGCTGGTGAACGCTTGCCAATGGAGGCCGGCCGCTGTCTGTCGAGTGAGGAATGGGCGAGATGCCTGAGTTCGCGTACACCGATCTGCTCCCGATGGGAGAGGACACCACCCCGTACCGGCTGGTGACCTCCGAAGGTGTGTCCACCTTCGAGGCCGACGGGCGGACGTTCCTCAAGGTGGAGCCGGAGGCGCTGCGCAAGCTCGCCGAGGAGGCCGTCCACGACATCCAGCACTACCTGCGCCCGGCCCACCTGGCCCAGCTGCGCCGCATCATCGACGACCCCGAGGCGTCCAGCAACGACAAGTTCGTCGCCCTGGACCTGCTGAAGAACGCCAACATCGCGGCGGCGGGCGTGCTGCCGATGTGCCAGGACACGGGCACGGCGATCGTCATGGGCAAACGCGGGCAGAACGTCCTCACCGAGGGCGGCGACGAGTCGGCCCTCTCGCGCGGCATCTACGACGCCTACCAGAACCTGAACCTGCGTTACTCGCAGATGGCTCCGCTCACCATGTGGGACGAGAAGAACACCGGGTCCAACCTGCCGGCGCAGATCGAGCTGTACGCCACCGACGGCGGCGCGTACAAGTTCCTGTTCATGGCGAAGGGCGGCGGCTCGGCCAACAAGTCGTTCCTCTACCAGGAGACGAAGGCGGTCCTCAACGAGGGCTCCATGATGAAGTTCCTGGAGGAGAAGATCCGTTCGCTCGGTACGGCCGCCTGCCCGCCGTACCACCTGGCGATCGTGGTCGGCGGCACGAGCGCCGAGTACGCCCTGAAGACCGCGAAGTACGCCTCCGCTCACTACCTGGACGAGATCCCGGCCGAGGGCTCCGAGCTCGGGCACGGCTTCCGGGACAAGGAGCTGGAGGAGAAGGTCTTCGAGCTGACGCAGCGGATCGGGATCGGCGCCCAGTTCGGCGGCAAGTACTTCTGCCACGACGTGCGGGTGGTGCGGCTGCCGCGGCACGGGGCGTCCTGCCCGGTCGCGATCGCCGTGTCCTGCTCCGCCGACCGGCAGGCGGTCGCGAAGATCACCGCCGAGGGCGTCTTCCTGGAGCAGCTGGAGACGGACCCGGCGCGGTTCCTGCCCGAGACGACGGACGAGCACCTGGAGTCCGACGGGGACGTCGTCGAGATCGACCTGAACCAGCCGATGGACGACATCCTCGCCGAGCTTTCGAAGTACCCGGTGAAGACGCGCCTCTCGCTCTCCGGGCCGCTGGTCGTCGCGCGTGACATCGCGCACGCCAAGATCAAGGAGCGGCTCGACGCGGGCGAGGAGATGCCGCAGTACCTCAAGGACCACCCGGTGTACTACGCCGGTCCGGCGAAGACCCCCGAGGGCTACGCGTCGGGTTCGTTCGGTCCGACGACCGCCGGCCGCATGGACTCCTACGTCGAGCAGTTCCAGGCCGCGGGCGGCTCCAAGGTGATGCTGGCCAAGGGCAACCGGTCCGCGCAGGTCACCAACGCGTGCGAGGCGCACGGCGGCTTCTACCTCGGCTCGATCGGCGGGCCCGCCGCCCGGCTCGCCCAGGACTGCATCAAGAAGGTCGAGGTCGTCGAGTACGAGGAGCTCGGCATGGAGGCGGTCTGGAAGATCGAGGTCGAGGACTTCCCGGCGTTCGTCGTCGTGGACGACAAGGGCAACGACTTCTTCCAGGATCCGGCGCCGGCGCCGACGTTCACGACGATTCCGGTGCGCGGCCCCGGTCTGGTCTGATCCTGTGACGGACGCCCGCCCCTGATTGACGCGGGGGCGGGCGTCCGCCTCGGCAACGGGTCAGTCGCCGGGGAGGGTCTCCTGGACCAGGTCCTCGGCCGCCTCACGGCCGCCCGTGAGCACGAGCGCGCCCGGGAACAGCGCGGCGGACCGAGCCGTCACGAATTCCTGGAAGTCCGTTCCCACCCGCTCCTCCCTTCCTGTCACCCTTCCACGACGTGAACCCGCCGTCATCTGCTGCACGGGCTTCCTCGAGACGTGGATCACAGAGGCATGGATCACGCGCCCCGTGCCCCGCCGCGACGCCCGCGCCGCGTTCGATCCCGGGCCGGCACCACGGCAGCACGCCGCGCACCCTTCAGCCCCGGACCGGAACAGCCGCAGCACCCCGCGCCCCTTCCGGCCATGGGCCGGCACCACCGCAGCGCCCCGCAACCCGTTCGGCCCCCGGCCGGAACAACCGCGCCGCCCCGATCGCTGTACCAGGCATGAGCGACTACCGCATCGAGCACGACTCCATGGGCGAGGTCCGCGTACCGGCGGACGCCAAGTGGCGGGCCCAGACGCAGCGTGCCGTGGAGAACTTCCCGGTCTCCGGACAGCGCATCGAACGGGCCCACATCGAGGCCCTCGCCCGCATCAAGGGGGCCGCGGCCAAGGTCAACGCTCGGCTCGGGGTGCTGGACAAGGACATCGCCGAGGCCGTCCAGGAGGCGGCCGCCGAGGTCGCCGCGGGGAAGTGGGACGAGCACTTTCCCGTCGACGTGTTCCAGACCGGGTCGGGGACCTCGTCGAACATGAACACCAACGAGGTCATCGCGACCCTGGCGACGGAGCGGCTCGGGCGGGACGTGCACCCGAACGACCACGTCAACGCCTCGCAGTCGTCCAACGACGTCTTCCCCTCGTCGATCCACATCGCCGCCACCGGTGCCGTCACCCACGACCTGATCCCGGCCCTGGAGCGCCTGGCCGCCGCCCTCGGCCGCAAGGCCGAGGAGTTCGACGACGTCGTGAAGTCGGGGCGGACGCATCTGATGGACGCCACGCCCGTGACACTGGGCCAGGAGTTCGGCGGGTACGCCGCCCAGGTGCGGTACGGGGTGGAGCGGCTTCGGGCCTCCTTGCCGCGGCTCGCCGAGCTGCCGCTGGGCGGCACCGCCGTCGGCACCGGGATCAACACCCCGCCCGGGTTCTCCGCCGCGGTCATCGAGGAGGTGGCCCGCGCGACCGGGCTGCCGCTCACCGAGGCGCGCGACCACTTCGAGGCGCAGGGGGCGCGGGACGGGATCGTCGAGACCAGTGGCCAGCTCAGGACCATCGCGGTCTCGCTGACCAAGATCTCGAACGATCTGCGGTGGATGGCCTCCGGGCCGCGGACCGGACTCTCCGAGATCTCCCTGCCCGACCTCCAGCCGGGCTCCTCGATCATGCCCGGCAAGGTCAACCCCGTGATCCCGGAGGCCGTGCTGATGGTCGCGGCGCAGGTCGTCGGGAACGACGCGACGATCGCGACCGCCGGAGCCGCGGGCAACTTCGAGCTCAACGTGATGCTGCCGGTGATCGCGAAGAACGTCCTGGAGTCCGTCCGGCTGCTCGCCAACGTGTCGCGGCTGCTCGCCGACCGGACCGTCGACGGGATCGTCGCCCACCGGGAGCGGGCCCGCGAGTACGCCGAGTCGTCACCGTCCGTCGTCACTCCGCTGAACAAATACATCGGCTACGAGGAGGCCGCCAAGGTCGCCAAGAAGGCGCTGGCCGACCGCAAGACGATCCGGCAGGTCGTCCTGGAGAGCGGGTACGTGGAGCGTGGTGACCTGACGGTCCAGCAGCTCGACGAGGCGCTGGATGTCCTGCGTATGACGCGTCCGTAACCCATCGCGAACGCTTTGCGCCCCGAGCGTGAACCGTGCCGTCCACGGCAGCGTCATATGGCCATGACACCTAATATCTCTGCATGGCAGACGGTGAAGCGGTGAGACGCGTGGGGAACGGTGGTTCGACGGCCTTCTGGGCGCCCGGGAGTCAGATCCTGTGGCGCTACCGGGAGAACGCCGGCGAGCGCTTCCACATCGCGCGGCCCGTCACCGTCGCGCGGGACGACGAGGAGGTGCTCGCCGTGTGGCTGGCGCCCGGTACCGAGTGCGTGAAGCCGGTGCTCGCCGACGGCACGCCCGTGCACGTCGAGCCGCTCGGCTCGCGCTACACCAAACCGCGCACCGTCCAGCGCGACCGCTGGTTCGGCACGGGGGTGCTGAAGCTGGCCCGGCCCGGCGAGCCCTGGTCGGTGTGGCTGTTCTGGGACCCGGGCTGGCAGTTCAAGAACTGGTACGTGAACCTGGAGGTCCCGCTGGCCCGTTGGGCGGGCGGGGTCGACTCCGAGGATCACTTTCTGGACATCTCCGTTCACCCGGACCGCAGTTGGCACTGGCGCGACGAGGACGAGTTCGCGCAGGCTCAGCGGGACGGGCTGATGGACGCCGAGGTCGCCGAGCGGGTGCGGGCGGCGGGGCGGGACGCGGTGGAGGCGATCCGGGCCTGGGGTGCGCCGTACTCCCAAGGCTGGCAGCACTGGCGCCCGGATCCGTCCTGGGCCGTACCGTTGCTGCCGGAGGACTGGGACCGTACGCCCGCGCACGTGTCCTCATGAGACCCTTGATGCGCCCCCGGGCAAGAAACGTAGGATCGTCCTCCGCAAGGGCGCACAGCGGCAACTCCCGGAGCAGGCACCAGGTCTGACCGAACGTCACCGAGGGGCGGCAGGACGTGAGCGAGGGGTACGAGCGCGACACCGGTCCGGGCATCGCCCAGGGCCCCGGCGGTATGGGCACAACCTCCGGCCACGCCGGTACGGGGTCGGCCCGGACCGCCCGCGGCACAGGAACAACGGCTGGTCACGCGGGAATTCCGTTCCTGGGACAGGTATTCCGGGTATCGGCTTTTCGGCGGGACGAACTGCGCGCGCGGCGCGCAGCCCCGGACGGACGGATTCGACACGCGTGACGGAGCACCCCACCTCCTACGAACGCCCGCAGCCGGGCGTCGACCCCACGGACCCCCGCGGGGCGCTCCTGCGTACCCCGGCGCCGGCCCGCCCGCCCGGCGCCACCCCTTTACCGCCTCAGCCCGCCCAGGCCGCGCAGGCCCGTACCGGCGAGACGCCCGGGACGACGGCCTCGGGTGCCTCGGCTCCGTTCGGCAAGGCCGGACAGGCCGGACAGAGCGGTCAGAGCGGCAAGGGGAAGGATCCGGCCGGCGGCGATCCCGAGCACTCGCAGCCCGCCGTCACCGAGACCGGCACCCACCGCCCGCGTCCCGTGCCCGAGGCCATCCCGGCCCAGCCGGGCGGCGCCGGGCCGGGTGCCGCCGAGCGGGGCGCCGGGGGCCGCCAGGAGCGGCGTACGGGGCAGGGGGTGGTGCCCGGGCGGCCCACTCCGATGCGGCGGGACGGGGACCGGCTGCGCTTCGTCGGGGCCGCGACCCGGCGGATCGCCCGGGGTATCGACCTGGACGAGATCGTGATGGGGCTGTGCCGGGCCACCGTGCCGACCTTCAGCGACGCGATCCTCGTCTATCTGCGCGATCCGCTGCCTGTCGGCGACGAGCGGCCCACCGGGCCCGTCGTGCTGCGGCTGCGCCGCACCGACCGGATCCCGGAGGAGCGGGACACCGAGAACGGGTTCGCGCCGGCGCCGCAGCCGGAGCAGCCCGCGGAGCTCACCGAGCTGTCGGCCGTCACCGCCGAGCTGTGCGAGGTCCGGCCCGGCGGCGCGCTCGCCGAGGTGCTGCGCGGGGTGCGTCCGGTGTTCGCCGACGCCCCGGCGGCCCGTGCCGCCCTCCCGGAGCTGCTGGGCGACGGCGGCGAGCTGGTCGTGCCGAGCGGGCAGCGGGCGATCCTGGCCCCGCTGCGCGGGCGGCGCCGGGTGATCGGCGCCGCGGTCTTCCTGCGCCGTCCCGAGCGCATCGCCTTCGAGGCGGACGACCTGCTGGTCGCCGCCCAGCTGGCCACGCACAGCGCGCTCGGCATCGACAAGGCGGTGCTGTACGGGCGGGAGGCGTACATCGCGGACGAGCTCCAGCGCACCATGCTGCCGGAGACGCTGCCGCGGCCCACGGGTGTGCGGCTTGCGTCCCGGTATCTGCCCGCCGCGGAGACCGCGCGGGTCGGCGGCGACTGGTACGACGCGATTCCGCTGCCCGGGAGCCGGGTCGCCCTGGTCGTCGGTGACGTGATGGGGCACTCCATGACGTCGGCGGCCATCATGGGCCAGCTGCGGACGACCGCGCAGACCCTGGCGGGGCTGGACCTGCCGCCGCAGGAGGTGCTGCACCACCTCGACGAGCAGGCCCAGCGGCTGGGCACGGACCGCATGGCGACCTGTCTCTACGCCGTCTACGACCCGGTCTCGCACCGGATCACCATCGCCAACGCCGGGCATCCGCCGCCGGTGCTGCTGCACCTGGGCGGCCGGGCCGAGGTGCTGCGGGTGCCCGCGGGCGCGCCCATCGGGGTGGGCGGGGTCGATTTCGAGGCGGTGGAGCTGGACGCGCCGGCCGGCGCGACCCTGCTGCTGTACACCGACGGGCTGGTGGAGTCGCGGCTGCGGGACGTGTGGACCGGCATAGAGCAGCTGCGCGAGAAGCTCGCCGCGACCGCGCAGCTCACCGGACCCGACCATCCGCCGCCCCTGGAAGCGCTGTGCGACGAGGTGCTCGACATGCTCGGCCCGGGCGACCGGGACGACGACATCGCGCTGCTCGCCGCCCGCTTCGACGGGATCGCGCCGAGCGACGTGGCGTACTGGTTCCTGGAGCCGGAGGACGCGGCCCCCGGCCGGGCCCGTCGGCTGGCCCGGCGCGCGCTCTCGCGCTGGGGCATGGAGGACATGAGCGACTCCGTGGAGCTGCTCGTCAGCGAGGTCGTGACCAACGCCGTGCGCTACGCGTCGCGACCCGTCACGCTCCGTCTGCTGCGCACCGACGTACTGCGCTGCGAGGTCGGCGACGATGTGCCGCAGCTGCCGCGGCTGCGGCAGGCGCGGGCCACCGACGAGGGCGGACGCGGGCTGTATCTGGTGAACAAACTGGCCAGACGGTGGGGAGCGACCAGGCTGAGCACGGGAAAGGTGGTCTGGTTCGAATTGAACCGCGGCTGAGGGGTACCCCAAGCGGGGCGCCCCTCCGGCAGCCGTCCGGAACCGTACCGAGACTGGACCGGGTCCAGAAGTTGCCGACACCTCGTCGGCGGCGTTGACTGCTGGGGTGAGCGAAGCGACCTGACCACCCTCTTTCGACGGGAGGACGCTCGTGACCCAGGAATCCCAGAAGGCTCCGTACACCACGAACAACGTCGGGATCCCGGTGGAGAGCGACGAACACTCGCTCACCGTCGGCCCCGATGGCCCGATCCTGCTCCAGGACCACTACCTCATCGAGAAGATGGCCCAGTTCAACCGGGAGCGGGTCCCCGAGCGGGTGGTGCACGCCAAGGGCAGTGGCGCGTACGGGTTCTTCGAAGTCACCAACGATGTCAGCCAGTTCACCAAGGCCGATCTCTTCCAGCCCGGCAAGCGGACCGAGATGCTGGCCCGGTTCTCGACCGTCGCGGGTGAGCAGGGCTCCCCCGACACCTGGCGCGACCCCCGCGGTTTCGCGCTCAAGTTCTACACCGAGCACGGCAACTACGACATGGTGGGGAACAACACCCCGATCTTCTTCGTCCGGGACACGATCAAGTTCCAGGACTTCATCCGCTCGCAGAAGCGCCACCCGGTGACCGGGCTGCGCAACAACGACATGCAGTGGGACTTCTGGACCCTCTCGCCGGAGTCGGCTCACCAGGTGACCTGGCTGATGGGCGACCGGGGCATCCCGAAGACGTACCGCAACATGAACGGCTACAGCTCCCACACCTACATGTGGATCAACGGTGCCGGTGAGCGGTTCTGGGTGAAGTACCACTTCAAGACCGACCAGGGCATCGACTTCCTCACCCAGGAGGAGGCCGACGAGCTGGCCGGTTCGGACGCGGACAAGCACCGCCGGGACCTGTTCGAGGCGATCGACTCGGGGAACGCGCCGAGCTGGAGCCTGAAAGTCCAGATCATGCCGTTCGAGGACGCGGCGGACTACCGCTTCAACCCCTTCGACCTGACCAAGGTGTGGCCGCACGGCGACTACCCGCTGATCGACGTCGGCCGGATGGTCCTCGACCGCAACCCCGAGGACTACTTCATCCACATCGAGCAGTCCGCCTTCGAGCCGTCGAACCTGGTGCCCGGCATCGGGCCGTCGCCGGACAAGATGCTGCTGGGCCGGCTGTTCTCGTACCCGGACACCCACCGGTACCGGATCGGCCCGAACTACGCCCAGCTGCCGCCGAACCGGCCGCACGCGCCGGTGAACTCGTACGCCAAGGACGGGCCCATGCGGTACGAGCCGTCGAAGGCGGCCCGGCCGTACGCGCCGAACTCCTACGGCGGTCCCGCGGCCGACTACGGGCGCTTCGGCGACCCGGCGAGCTGGCAGACCGCGGGCGAGCTGGTGCGCGAGGCGTACAAGCTGCACCGGGAGGACGACGACTGGGGCCAGGCGGGCACGATGGTCCGCCAGGTGCTGGACGACGCGGCCCGGGACCGGCTGGTGTCGAACGTCAGCGGTCACCTGAAGGGCGGCGTGTCCCGGCCGGTGCTGGAGCGCGCCGTGCAGTACTGGCGGAACATCGACAAGGCGGTCGGCGACCGGATCGCCGACAACGTCAACGGCGGCTGACGGCCGCCGCACCAGGAGAGGGGCGCCCGGTGGATCCCGGGCGCCCCTCTCCCGCGGTCACTGGCCGTTGAGACCGAACGGATCGCCGGTGTCGTCCGTCGGCGTCTGCGTCGGGGTCTGCGTGGGCGTCTGCGTCGGCGTCTGCGTCGTCGGGGTCTGCGTGGGCGTCTGCGTCGGCGTCTGCGTCGTCGGGGTCTCGGTGGGTTCCTCGGTCGTCGGCGACTCGGTCGGGGTCTGCGACACCGTCTTCGAGGGGGTGGGCGTCGAGGTCGGCCGGACCGCCGCGCCCTGGTCGGTCTCCAGGTCGAACTTGGTGACCTCGGACTGCACCCCGAAGGTGTACGCCGCCCAGATCTGCGCCGGGTAGCCGCCACCGTTGATCCGGCCGACGCCCGGGATCAGTCCGGTCGCGCCCGTCAGGGTCACCTGGGAGCCGTTCTTGGCGTTCTCGCCGAACAGGCCGACGGAGGTGACCAGACTCGGTGTGTAGCCGGTGAACCAGGCCGACTTGTTGTTGTCGGACGTACCCGTCTTGCCCGCGACCTTCTGGCCGTCGCGCAGGGGGTTGTCCCGCACGGACGTCCTGGCCGTACCGTCGTCGACCACGCCGGTGAGCACCGAGGTGACCGTGTCGGCGGCCTCGCGGCTGATGACCTGCTTGCCGATCGGGTCCGGCAGGGTGACCTTGCGGGAGATGTGCTCGACGGACTTCACCAGGGCCGGGGTGACCTTCTTGCCATGGTTGTCGAGGGTCGCGTAGACGCCGGCCATCTGGAGCGGGCTCGCGCCCATGGTGCCCAGGGTCTGCGCGGGCACCGCCCTCAGGTCCTTGGTGTCCATGCCCAGGTCGTCGGCGACCTTGAGCACCTTGGCCATGCCCACGTCGACGCCGAGCTGCGCGAAGGCGGAGTTGACCGACTTGTTCATCGCCGTCTGCACGGTGATGTTGCCGTAGTTCTGGTCGTCCTCGTTCTCCGGGGCGAAGCCGATGTCGCTGCCCTTGACGGGCCGCTTGCTGGTGCCGTCGTAGATCGTGTCGGCCGTGATCGGCTTGCCGTCCTGCGTCGTGGCGCCCTGGTCCAGGGCCGCCGCGAGGATGACCGGCTTGAAGGTGGAGGCGGGCTGGTAGTCGGTGCGCGTGGCGTTGTTGTAGTAGTGCTTGTAGTAGTCCACACCGCCGTACATCGCGACGACCGCGCCCGTCTTGGGGTCGACCGAGGCGGCACCGGCCTGGACGTTGCCGTCGACCGTGCGCTTCTTCTTGTCCAGCTTGCCGGTGAGCTGGTCCTTGACCGACTTCTCCAGCGCCGCCTGCTTCTTCCTGTCGATGTTGAGGGTGATGGTCCAGCCGCCGCGGCCGACCATGTCCTCGGCCTGCTTGGCGTTGTCGGCGACGCCCTGGGAGACCAGCTGCTTCTCCAGGGCGGCGTTGGCCGCCTTCACCAGGTAGCCCTTCTGGCCGCCCAGACCGGGCGCCGGCCTGGGTTCCATGGGCTTGGGGAACACCATGGCGTCGCGCTCGGTCTTGTTCAGCCAGTTCTCCTCGACCATGTTGTCCAGGACGTAGTTCCAGCGCTGCTGGACCAGCTTCTTGCCGGTGTCGGTGGCCGCCGCCCAGTCGTACTGGCTGGGCGCCTGGAGCAGCGCGGCGAGGTACGCGCCCTGCGGGACGGTGAGCTTGTCGGCGTCGACGCGGTAGTACGCCTGCGCGGCGGCCTGGATGCCGTAGGCGTTGCGGCCGTAGTAGCTGGTGTTGATGTATCCGGCGAGGATGTAGTCCTTGGACTTCTCGCGGTCCAGCTTCAGCGAGATGACCAGTTCCTTCAGCTTGCGCGAGACGGTCTGGTCCTGGGTCAGGTAGTAGTTCTTCACGTACTGCTGGGTGATCGTCGAACCACCCTGCGCGCCCTTGCCGGAGAGCGTGTTGAGCACGCCGCGCGCGGTGCCCCTGAGGTCGACGCCGGAGTCCTTGTAGAAGCTCTTGTTCTCGGCGGCGACGAAGGTCCGCTGGACGTCCTTGGGGACGTGCGCGAGGTCCACGATCTCCCGGTTGACGTCGCCGTCGCGGGTCATGACCGAGCCGTCGCTGTACTTGTAGACGTTGCTCTCGAGCTTGGCGTCGGCGTTCCCGGCCGGTATCTCGATCACCATGTACAGCGCGATGAAGGCGCCTATGCCGAGCAGGCACAGGCCGAGGAACGTGCCGAGGATCTTCTTCCAGGTGAACATCCGGCGCAGGAAGCTCTTCTTCGCGCCCTTGGCGGCGCCCTTCGCACCCTTGCCGCCCTTGGCGCCCCGGCGGGCCGCCGCGCGGCCCTGACCGACGACCGTCGGCCCCTCCTCGACCGCCGCCTGCGACGAGCGGTCCCTGGGCGCAGCGCGGCGGCCGTTCCGTTGCCGCGCTCGTCTCTCGTCCGCTCGTCCCATGAGTCTGCTCGCTCCGCTTCGTTCTCGGCTGTCACACCAGTGCCCGGGGGCAGGTCAGCTCAGAAAGCTAACACCGCTCTCTATGACAAAGGGATGCCGATCCGGTCTTTTACGGACGTGACAATCAGCACCCCGCTCAACAGAACCGACGTGCGAATAGGGGTCATGGTTGCCGCGGTGGGGTAATCTGATATCACTTAGCTAGGTCTAAGCTTACGGAAGTCCAGAAACGGGGGACCCTTCATGTCCGCACACGAGCTGTCGGCCGACGCCGACGTTCCCGAGATGCCCGCCCCACAGGTGCGGGAGTTCGCCGCGCACAGCATCGGCGGCGGCCTCTCGCTGCTGCTCGGACTCGCCGGACTGGCGGCCGCGGCCGCCCTGATCGCGGGCGGCGCGACGGTGACCGGTGACGGCGCCCGGGCCGCGCTGATCGTCGCCGGCATCGTGATCGGCCTCTCCGCGTTCCTCGCCATGTGCGGCCTGAACATGGTGGCGCCGGGCGAGGCGCGCGTGGTGCAGCTCTTCGGCCGGTACCGGGGCACGATCCGCGAGGACGGCCTGCGCTGGGTGAACCCCTTCACCTCGCGCAGCAAGATCTCGACGCGGGTGCGCAACCACGAGACCGCCGTCCTGAAGGTCAACGACGCCTACGGCAACCCGATCGAGCTCGCCGCCGTGGTGGTCTGGAAGGTCCAGGACACGGCGCAGGCGACGTTCGAGGTGGACAACTACCTCGAGTTCGTGGCCACCCAGACCGAGGCGGCCGTGCGGCACATCGCCATCGAGTACCCGTACGACGCCCACGACGAGGGCGGGCTCTCGCTGCGCGGCAACGCCGAGGAGATCACCGAGAAGCTCGCCGTCGAACTGCACGCGCGCGTGCAGGCGGCCGGCGTGCAGATCATCGAGTCGCGCTTCACCCACCTCGCCTACGCTCCCGAGATCGCCTCCGCGATGCTCCAGCGCCAGCAGGCCGGAGCGGTCGTCGCGGCGCGGCGGCAGATCGTGGACGGCGCGGTCGGCATGGTCGAGGCGGCCCTCGCCCGGATCGCCGAACAAGGCATCGTGGAGCTGGACGAGGAGCGCAAGGCCGCGATGGTGTCGAACCTGATGGTGGTGCTGTGCGGGGACCGGGCACCGCAGCCGGTCCTGAACACCGGGACCCTCTACCAGTGACGGACTCCTCCGGGGGACCCTCCCCCCAGCGTCGGCCGCAGCAGCGCAAGCAGGTGCTGCTGCGGCTGGACCCGTCGGTGTACGAGGCGCTCGCCCGGTGGGCCGGGGACGAGCTGCGCTCGGCCAACGCCCAGATCGAGTTCCTGCTGCGCAGGGCGCTGGCGGAGGCCGGGCGGCTGCCCGGCGAGGCGGGACCGCTCCCGCGCCGCGGCCGCCCGCCCGGAGGCTCCGCCCCGAATCCCCCCTCCGTCTGAGCGCGCCCTCCGCGGTGACAGAACCGTGACAATGGCCTCCCACCTGGGCTCCCGTACCCGCCGCCATGATCTACACACAGCGCGTATACATGGCGCGTATACACGGTGTGTAGAGTCACCGGCATGTCCATTGGTCACACTCTTCTAGGGCTCCTGGAGTCCGGGCCCCGCCACGGTTACGACCTCAAGCGGGCCTTCGACGAGAAGTTCGGTCACGACCGGCCGCTGCACTACGGCCAGGTCTACTCGACGATGTCCCGGCTGCTGAAGAACGGACTCGTCGAAGTCGACGGGATCGAGGCAGGCGGCGGCCCCGAGCGCAAGCGGTACGCCATCACCGACGCCGGGATCACCGACGTCGAGCAGTGGCTCGCGACGCCGGAGAAGCCCGAGCCGTACCTCCAGTCGACGCTGTACACGAAGGTCGTCCTCGCGCTGCTCACCCGCCGCGACGCCGCCGACATCCTCGACACCCAGCGCTCCGAGCACCTGCGCGGCATGCGCATCCTCACCGACCGCAAGCGCCGGGGCGACCTCGCCGACCAGCTCATCTGCGATCACGCGCTGTTCCACCTCGAGGCCGACCTGCGCTGGCTCGAACTGACCGCCGCGCGTCTCGACAAGCTCGCCGAGGCGGTGACCGAGTGACCGCGCCCGCCGGCTCCCTGCTCCACGCCCACGACCTGCGCAAGGCGTACGGGCCCACCAACGCGCTCGACGGCGCCGAGTTCTCCATCCACCCCGGCGAGGTCGTCGCGGTGATGGGCCCCTCCGGCTCCGGCAAGTCGACGCTGCTGCACTGCCTCGCCGGGATCGTCACGCCCGACTCCGGGTCGATCCGCTACGACGGGCGCGAGATGGCGACCATGAGCGACGCCCAGCGCAGCGCGCTGCGCCGCTCCGAGTTCGGGTTCGTCTTCCAGTTCGGCCAGCTCGTGCCCGAGCTCACCTGCGTCGAGAACGTCGCCCTGCCGCTGCGGCTGAACGGCACCTCCCGCAAGGCGGCCGAGAAGACCGCCCTGGGCTGGATGGAGCGGCTGGAGGTCGACGACCTCAAGGGCAAGCGGCCCGGCGAGGTGTCCGGCGGCCAGGGACAGCGGGTCGCCGTGGCCCGGGCGCTGGTCACCAGCCCCCGCGTGCTGTTCGCCGACGAACCCACCGGCGCCCTCGACTCCCTCAACGGCGAGCGCGTGATGGAACTGCTCACCGACGCGGCCCGCACAACCAACGCGGCCGTCGTCCTGGTCACCCACGAGGCACGGGTGGCCGCCTACTCCGACCGCGAGATCGTCGTACGGGACGGCAAGTCACGGGACATGGAGCGCGTCGTATGAGCGTGCGGCAGTGGTCCAGGGATCTGGCCATGGGCGTCCGCTTCGCCTTCACGGGCGGACGCGAGGGATGGGTCCGCGCCCTGCTCACGGCGGTCGGCGTGGGCCTGGGAGTGGCACTGCTGCTGCTCACCACCGCCCTGCCCAGCGCTCTGGACGTGCGGCACGAGCGCGAGCAGGCCCGGCTGGACTACACCTACGACTTCACCCCGAAGCCCGCGGCCGACGACACCCTCGTCATCTCGGACACCGACACCACCTACCACGATCTGGACGTCCGCGGCCGGACGATGCAGCCCGAGGGGCCGCGGGCACCGCTGCCGCCGGGCCTGGAGAAGTTCCCGGCGCCGGGCGACATGGTCGTCTCCCCCGCGCTGAAGCGGCTGCTCGACTCCAAGGACGGCGAACTGCTGCGGAAGCGGCTGCCGTACCGGATCAGCGGGACCATCGCGGAGGACGGACTCGTCGGCTCGCACGAGCTGGCCTACTACGCGGGCGCCGACGGCCTCGCCGCGAAGATCGACCCGCCGAACGTGGCCCGTATCAGCGCCTTCGGCGACCCGAACCCCTCGCCGTCCGAGGCCACCGACCCGGTCCTGCTGCTGCTCGTCCTCGTCGTGTTCGTGGTCCTGCTGATGCCGGTCGCCGTCTTCATCGCCGCGGCGGTACGGTTCGGCGGCGAGCGGCGCGACCGGCGGCTCGCGGCCCTGCGGCTGATCGGCTCCGACGCCCGGATGGTGCGGCGGACCGCGGCCGGCGAGGCGCTCGCGGGCGCCGCCCTCGGACTCGTCTTCGGCACCGTCTTCTTCCTGATCGGGCGCCAGGTCGCGGGCAACGCCGAGGTGTTCCGCGTCAGCGTGTTCCCGAGCTATCTCGACCCCTCCCCCGCGCTCGCCGCGCTGGTGGTGCTCGCCGTACCCGCGGCAGCCGTGCTGGTGACCCTGTTCGCGCTGCGCGGTGTGGTCATCGAGCCGCTCGGTGTGGTGCGCACGGCCAAGCCCGCGCGGCGCCGGCTGTGGTGGCGGCTGCTGTTGCCGGTCGCGGGGCTCGCCCTGCTCTACCCGATGGTCGGACAGGGCCACACGAACGGGGACTTCAACGGCTACCTGGTCACCGGCGGTGTCCTGCTGCTGCTCGTCGGCGTGACCGCGCTGCTGCCCTGGGTGGTGGAGGCGGTCGTCGCCCGGCTCAACTCGGGCGGTGTCGCCTGGCAGCTGGCCGTGCGCAGGCTCCAGCTGAGCAGCGGTACCGCGGCCCGCATGGTCAACGGCATCGCCGTGGCCGTGGCCGGCGCGATCGCCCTTCAGATGCTCTTCGCCGGAGTGGAGTCGGACTTCACCAAGGCGACGACTGTCGACGTGACCCGGGCGCAGATGCAGGTGGACGTGCCGGACGGTGTCCCGCTCGCCCAGGTCTCCCGGGACATGGGAGCCACCCGGGGCGTCCGGAAGGTGACGGCCCTGTCCGAGGGGTCCTTCGGCGACCGGCGCAAGGATCCCGAGGTGACCTCCACGGTGACGGTGGGCGACTGCGCGGCCCTGCGCGAGGTGGCGACGCTGCCCTCGTGCCGGGACGGCGACGTCTTCCAGCTGCGGGGCGCCGAATCGGACACCGAGACGCCGAAGCTGGCCAAGGCCGGACGCACGCTGTTCCTCGACCCGGCCTACAGCGGTGACACCAGCGAGAGCGCGGCCGTCGCCTGGCAGGTCCCGGAGGGGCTGAAGCAGGCGCGAACGCGGGAGGACCCGTCCGGTCTCGAACGCGTCGGCTTCCTGCTCACCCCGGCGGCGCTGCCTCCGCAGGGCGCGGCGGCCGTCGGCGGACGGATCTACCTCTCCCTGGACCCCGCCGTCCCGGACGCGCGCGAGTACGTACGCAACGCGGCGGCGCGGATCGACCCGCTCGTCCAGCCGATGACCTGGGCGTCCACCGAGCAGTCCCGCAAGTACACCTCCATCCGCACCGGTCTGTTCGTGGGTGCCGTGTGCGTGCTGGCCCTGATCGGCGCGAGTCTGCTGGTCTCCCAGCTGGAGCAGTTGCGCGAACGCCGGAAGCTGCTCTCGGCGCTGGTCGCCTTCGGCACCCGGCGGCGCACGCTGAGCCTGTCGGTGCTGTGGCAGACGGCGATCCCGATCGCGCTCGGCCTGCTGCTGGCCTCGGCGGTGGGCCTGGCACTGGGCGCGGTGCTGCTGCGGATGACGAACACCGCGGTGAGCGTCGACTGGGCGAGTGTCCTGTCGATGGTCGGTGTCGGCGCCGCGGTGGTCCTGGTGGTGACGCTGCTCAGCCTGCCCCCGCTGCTGCGGCTGATGCGGCCGGACGGTCTGCGCACGGAGTAGCCGCACGAGACGCGCGTACGGGCCCCGCCCCTGCCGGACCCGGCCCGATCCCCACGGATCGGGCCGGGTCGGCGGGGCGGGGCCCGCGCGCGCTCAGAGGCTGTACTCCCGCACCACCCGGCGGACCTGGGCGAACAGCATGCCGACGTTCACCGACTTGCGGCACACCACCACGGCGACGACGTCCTGTTGCTCGTTCATCCGCACGAACAGGTGAGTGAGGTTCTCGCTGTTGACGAGGATCTCCTGGAAGAAGTGGTTGTCGCTCGCGACGCCGCGCCGCTCTTTGAAGACGTCCTCGATCATCACGACCGTACGGCCCTGGAACAGGTCGAGGGTCGCGCCCGCGAGCAGATCCAGCACCTCGGGCGGATGGTTGTCGACCGTCTCGTACGACAGCAGCATGCCCGTGGACATGTCGACCGCGCCGGAGGCGACGCACTCGGGGGCATCCGTACGCAAGGATTTGACCAGGCCCATCACCTGATCGGAGAAACCTGGGGACATACGCTTCGTCGCCATCCCTTCACACTCCCTCGGAAGCTTTGGTGTCCTGCGCGGTGAGGATCGAGCCGATCCTGCTCAGGGCCGGCTGGGTCGCCGTGTGCAGGCGGTCCACGTCCATGCCCTCGTCGCCGAGTACGACCATCAGCGCGGTGTCGCCGACGGCGTAGAAGGCGGCGCAGCCGTGGCTGCCGTAGGTGACCGTCCGGTGCAGGGCACCGCGGTCGGTCGCCTCGGCGGTGCGGCGGGCGAGTCCGAGGCCGGCCGCGGCGAGGGCGGCGAGGCCCTCCGGATCGATGGAGTCGGCGGTGTCGGCCGCGATGAGCAGCCCGTCCGCCGCGGCCACCGCGGTGTCGGTGATACCGGTCACCTGCTCACGCAGGCCGCGCATTTCCTGCGCCAGAGCCTTGTGATCCATGTATGCAACTCCCCTAATTCCGATCGCATTTGTTCTTCTTTTTCGTGTGGGGGGACATGGGGTCTGTTTCGCGGTGGGATTTCCTGCGGGGCAGCACGGTGGGGCGCGGGGGTGGTTCGGGCGGCGGGGGCGCCTCCCGGGGATGCACGCTCTGGACGTCGGGCGGCAGCCGGACCGGAATGGGCACGGGTGAGTCGGCGCACTCCAGCAGCCCTTCGCCGAGCATCCGGGCGAGTTCGACGGAGACGGTGTAGACCCCACGCCCGGTACGGAACGCCAGGTCCCGGGCGGTACGGCGGCCGTCGGCATGAACGAGCAGCTCGCTCTGCAGTGCGGTGAGCCGGACTCCGGCGCGGGAGACCAGCGCGGGTACCGGCCGCTCCCGCTCCGGGCGCACGGGATACGGCAGTGCGGCGAGAGCCGCCAGTTTGCGGGTCGCGTCCTGAAGCAGCCGGGCGGACGCCTCCCCCACGGCGACCGGGGCGGCGGGCGGCTCGGCCCCGTCGACCGGTTCACAGCCGTCGACCTGGCCCGCGACGACCGCGAAGGCCGCGTCCTGCAACGCCATCATGCAGACCACCCTGAGCTGGGCGGCTCCGGCGTACCCGTGGGCGATCAGGCCGCCGGCCGGCCAGCGCGAGCCGCCCGACTCCCGCAGCAGCGCGCCCCACTGCTCGCCGGTGACCCGGCCGGAGCGCAGCAGCAGCGCGCCGGGGCCCGGGGCGCCGGGGCTCTCGACCGAGACGACGAGTCCGTTGCGCAGGTGAAAGGTGCCGCCAGGGGATCCGGCCACCCTCAGTTCCCCCGTGAACCACTCCCGTCCGCAGTCCAGCAACGCACGCGACAACAGGTCGTAGCCGACCCGGCCGAGGGAATCCCGAGTGCCCTCCCGAATACCCGACATCACTCCCCTTGGGATTTCGCACATACGACTGACGCATAGCGCTGAGGGGGTATGTGTATCAGCCGGGGCGCATATTCCGGACGGGGTCTCCCCACCTGTCTTCAGGTGACGGAAGTTGAAGTGTCGAGCCGTTCAAAGAGCATTGTCCGGTGCGCATTTGAACGATTGGGCGAGGCTTTCAGACGCCTTCGTCGAGCAGCCGCACCGGCAGCGGGCGCAGCGACTCCCGCAGCGCGCACGCCAGTTCCCGGTACTCGGCGCCGCGCGCGGCCCCGGCGCGCATGGCGAGGGCGATCCGCCGGCTCGGGGCGGGGTCGGCGAAGGAGCCGGTGCGCAGCTCGGTGCTGCGGGTCGTCTCCACCCTGACGGCGGTGCGTGGCAGCAGGGTGCAGCCGAGACCGCCGGCCACGAGCTGGACGAGCGTGGACAGACCGGCGGCGGTCGTGGTCACCGGGGCGTCCTCGCGCCCGGCCTCGCGGCAGATGTCCAGAGCCTGGTCGCGCAGACAGTGGCCCTCGTCGAGGAGCAGCAGGTTCAGCTCCCGCAGCGCCTCGCGGGGGATTCCCTCTTGGCCGCCGAGCCGGTGGTCGAGGGGCGTGACGAGCACGAAGTCCTCGTCGAAGAGCGGGAGTTCCACCACACCCGGCATGCCGAGCGGCACCGCGAGCAGCAGCAGGTCGAGCCGTCCGCCGGTGAGGCCGTCGAGCAGGTTCGCGGTCTGCTCCTCGTGGACCTGGAGGTCGAGGTGCGGATAGCGGTCGTGGACAAGACGCAGGACGGTGGGCAGGAGGTAGGGCGCGACGGTGGGGATGACCCCGAGGCGCAGGACGCCGGTGAAGGGCGCGCGGACCGCTTCCGCCTCCTCCAGCAGCGCGCCGACCTCCTCCAGGACGGCCTTCGCGCGTACGGCGAGCCGGGCGCCGGCCGGGGACAGCAGCACCTTGCGCGTCGTGCGCTCCAGCAGCGTCACGCCGAGCGTCTCCTCCAGTGCGGCGACGGCACCGGAGAGCGCGGGCTGGCTCATGCCGATCGCCGCGGCGGCGTCGCGGAAGTGGAGATGCTCGGCCACGGCGGCGAAGGCCCTCAGCTGGGCGAGGCTGGGCTGCCTCCTCTTGCTCCCATTACCAAAAGTCACTAATAACCGCCTCCGATCAACACAACCGAGTGTATCAATTTCCCTAATCAATGCACTCTGTGCCAACATCACCAGCGTCCAACCCATGGGAAACACCCCCGGAAGAGGTGTTTCTTCGTTGCAAGGAGAGCGTGTGCTCACTGTCGGTGACAAGTTCCCCGAGTTCGAACTGACCGCCTGCGTCTCGCTGGAGAAGGGCAAGGAGTTCGGGACGATCGACCACAAGACCTACGAGGGCAAGTGGAAGATCGTTTTCGCGTGGCCCAAGGACTTCACCTTCGTGTGCCCGACCGAGATCGCGGCCTTCGGCAAGCTGAACGACGAGTTCGCCGACCGTGACGCCCAGGTGCTCGGCTTCTCCGGTGACTCCGAGTTCGTGCACCACGCCTGGCGCAAGGACCACGACGACCTGCGTGACCTGCCGTTCCCGATGATGGCCGACTCCAAGCACGAGCTCATGCGTGACCTGGGCATCGAGGGCGAGGACGGCTTCGCCAAGCGCGCCGTCTTCATCGTCGACCAGAACAACGAGATCCAGTTCTCCATGGTGACCGCCGGTTCCGTCGGCCGTAACCCCAAGGAGGTCCTGCGGGTCCTGGACGCGCTCCAGACGGACGAGCTGTGCCCGTGCAACTGGACCAAGGGCGAGCAGACGCTGGACCCGGTCGCGCTGCTGGCCGGTGAGTGAGTTGTCCCTCGACTCCCTCAAGTCCCGCGTCCCGGACTACGCCAAGGACCTGAAGCTCAACCTGGGTTCGGTCATCGGCAACTCCGACCTGCCCGCACAGCAGTTGTGGGGCACGGTCCTGGCGACCGCGATCGCCTCGCGGTCGCCGATCGTGCTGCGTGAGCTGGAGCCGGAGGCCAAGGCGGCCCTGTCGCCGGAGGCGTACACGGCGGCCAAGGCCGCGGCCGCGGTGATGGCGATGAACAACGTCTTCTACCGCACCCGGCACCTGCTGTCGGACCACGAGTACGGCACCCTGCGCGCGGGTCTGCGGATGAACGTCATCGGCAACCCCGGTGTCGACAAGGTCGACTTCGAGCTCTGGTCCTTCGCGGTCTCGGCGATCAACGGCTGTGGCATGTGCCTCGACTCGCACGAGCAGGTGCTCCGCAAGGCGGGCGTCGAGCGTGAGGTCGTCCAGGAGGCCTTCAAGATCGCCTCGGTGATCCAGGCGGTCGGCGTCACGCTGGACGCGGAGGCGGTGCTGGCGGAGTAGCTCCGCCCATCGGTTCGCTTCGGGCCCCGTTCACCCCCGTGAGGGGTGGGCGGGGCCTCGGCGTGTCCGCCCCCAGGCCGCCCCCTCCCGTCCCTGGGGGCTGCCCGCCCCCAGGCCCCCGCCTCGGCCTCGAACGCCGGACCGGCTGATTCCGGTCCCTCCGGCGCCTGAGGAGCGGGGGACGGGACGGGCGCCTATGCCTTCGGTGTGTCTGTGTCCACCGGGGACGGTTCCACGGCTGTCGCGCCCCGCGGGGCGGGGGACGTGCGCGGGGCCGAACTCTCGGAGTACGAGCGCAGGTAGCCGACGACCGTGTTCGTCACCGCCACCAGCGGCACCGCCACCACCGCACCGCCGATCCCGGCGACCATGCCGCCCGCGGCGACGGAGAGGACCACCGCGAGGGGATGGACCCGGACCGCGCGGCCGAGGATGAACGGCTGGAGGATGTGGCCCTCGATCTGCTGGACCGCGAGGACCACCACAAGGGTCATGAGCGCGGTGAAGACGCCCTGGGTGACCAGGGCGACGACGACCGCCAGCGCACCCGAGGCCACCGCGCCGACCAGCGGGATGAAGGAGAAGAGGAAGATGAAGACGGCCAGCGGGACGGCCATCGGGACGTCGAGGAAGTAGATGCCCAGGCCGATGAAGGTCGCGTCGATCAACGCGACTATCACCGTGCCGCGGACGTAGGCGGTGAGCGTGCGCCAGGCGCGCGGTCCGGCGCCGGCGACCCCGGGACGGGCCGCGGCGGGAACCAGCTTCAGCGACCACTCCCAGATGCGCCGGCCGTCGTAGAGCAGGAAGAGGGTCGAGAAGACGGTCAGGAGGATGCCGGTCAGGGCCTCGACCACGACCGTGACGCCTTCCAGGCCCGCCGAGGTGATCTGGTCCGTGTTGGCGCCGATCGCCTCGCGCAGGTTCTTGGCGATCTTGTTGATCTGTTTGTCCGTGACGTGGAAGGGGCTGTTCAGCAGCCACTTGCGCAGTTCGTCGATGCCGTCCTGGACCTGGGTGGAGAGGTTGTCGATGTTCTCCACGACCTGCCAGGTCACGAACCACCCGATCAACCCCATGACGACGAAGCCGAGGATCGCCGTGAGGGCGGTGGCCAGGCCGCGCGGCACGCCGAGGCGCCGCAGCCGGGCGACCGTCGGCTGGAGCAGGGCGGTGATGAGCAGTGCCGCCACGAAGGCGAGCACCACGAGTTGGACCGCGCTGATGACCCTCATCAGCACCCAGACGGTCCCCGCGAGGACCAGCAGCCGCCAACTCGCCTCGGCCGCGACCCGAACACCCCATGGAACCGCCTGCACGGGGTCGGGGCGGACGGCGACCGCGACGGTCTGATGACCGGCGGACGCGGGCTCGTGCGCGTGCTCGGCCGGTGGGGGCGGCGGAGCCGACGGCGCCGGCGCGGGCGGCGGTTCGGAGTCCGCCTGCTCCCGCTCGAACTCGGCCCTGCGCTTGTCGAGACGCTCACCCATCTCGCTCAGTCCGGAGCCGAGCCGACTGAGCCACCCTGGAACTCGCGACATGATCCGCTCTCTTCCCCCGATTCTCCTCACCACTCCCCCCTGGAGTCGTCGCATCCGACCGTACATGGCGAAAGCCCCTCCCCCTAGGACGGGGAGGGGCTTCGCAAGGTTGAGCACCGACGGCCGGGGCCGGTCTAGTACCAGTGGTTCGCCTGCCAGAAGGACCACGCCTCGCAGGGGCTGCCGTAGCGGCCGTCCATGTAGCTGAGGCCCCACTTGATCTGGGTGGCCGGGTTCGTCTGCCAGTCCGAGCCCGCGGAGGAGTACTTGGAGGCGGGCAGCGCCTGGAAGAGGCCGTAGGCGCCGGAGGAGGCGTTGACGGCGTGGTAGTTCCAGCTGGACTCGTGGTCCACGATGTTGCTGAAGCACTGGAACTGGGCGCTCGGCACCATCTGGCGCGCCATCGCCTGGATCTGCCCGACGCTGTAGGAGCTCTGCACGCTGAAGCTGGAGGCGTCACGCGTGCTGCGGCTCGCCGCCTCCTTCTCCTCGGCGCGCTTCTTGGCCGCCTTCTCGGCTGCTTCCTTCTTCGCGACGGCGCTCTCGGCGGCAGCCTTACGGGCCGCCTCCTCGGCGTCCTTCTTGGCGCTCGCGTCGGCGGCGATGGCCTGGGCGTCGGCCTGCTGCGTCAGGGACGCGGTCTGCACCTGGGCCTGCTGACCCGCGGGTATGTCCGCGAGGAGCGTCGAGTCGCTTGCCGTCGCCTCTGCGTCGATGGGCTGCGCGCTGCTGCCCGAGGCGACGCCGACGACGCTTCCGACGGCGGTGACCGCGGTGGCCGAAGCCACTGCGAATCCCCGGACCGAGATCCGGCTCACACGGTTTCCTTCCAGCATCGCCCGCTTCGGTGACCCTGGCGGACGCAATCGTGCCCTGAACGCTGGCCTCCCCACTACGTGGTCACGGGAGGCACGGGCCCGATGGGCAACTCCCTGCTCGGGAGCGCCGCGTGAAGAGCGGGCGGCATACGACGACGCTATGGAGTTGGCACTGGTGCTACTGCGGTCCCGTACCGCTGGGGGTACAGATGTGTCGTATGCGGGGCCTGACAGGAGTGAGACTCTGCCGTAACCCGACGCCGGGAGGCAATTCCGAGTTGCGTGTGAAAGCTCACATCTCGTTTGGCCCCGGGGATTTCGCGAAACGACCACACGCGAAGGCGCCGCCCGACTAGGCTCATTGCCTTCTCGGGCGGCGCCAACCAACGAGTAACCGGACCCGATTGGACAACCGGGAAACGGTTTCTCAGATCTGTACGTCCTCCAGCATTTCGGTCACAAGCGCCGCGATCTGGGACCTCTCGGACCGGGTCAGCGTCACGTGCGCGAAGAGCGGGTGCCCCTTCAGCTTCTCCACGACGGCGACCACACCGTCGTAGCGACCGACCCGCAGATTGTCCCGCTGGGCCACGTCATGGGTCAGAACCACCCGGGAGTTCGCGCCGATTCGGGACAGAACGGTCAGCAGGACGTTCCGTTCGAGCGACTGCGCCTCGTCCACGATCACGAACGCGTCGTGGAGCGAGCGCCCGCGGATGTGGGTGAGCGGGAGGACCTCCAGCATCCCGCGCGCGGTGATCTCCTCGATGACCTCACGGCTGGTGACCGCGGAGAGGGTGTCGAAGACCGCCTGGGCCCAGGGGCTCATCTTCTCGGACTCGGAGCCGGGCAGATAGCCCAGCTCCTGACCGCCCACCGCGTACAGCGGACGGAACACCATCACCTTCTGGTGCTGTCGGCGCTCCAGGACCGCCTCCAGACCCGCGCACAGCGCCAGCGCCGACTTGCCGGTGCCGGCCCGCCCGCCCATCGACACGATCCCGATGTCCGGGTCGAGGAGCACGTCGAGCGCGATCCGCTGCTCGGCGCTGCGCCCCTTGATGCCGAACACCTCGCGATCCCCGCGCACCAGGCGGACATTGCCCTCGGGAGACACCCGGCCGAGCGCCTTGCCGCGCTCCGACTGGATGGTCAGGCCGGTGTGCACCGGGAGGTCGGAGGCCTCCGGCGCGTACACATGCCCTTCCTCGAAGAGGACGTCCACCTGTTCGCCGGACAGCGTCAGTTCGGACATTCCGGTCCAGCCGGAGGAGCCCGTGATGGCGAGTTCGGCGCGGTACTCCTCGGCGAGGAGCCCCACGGACGACGCCTTGATCCTCAGGGGCAGGTCCTTCGACACGACGGTGACGTCGAACCCCTCGGCCTGAAGATTTCGGGCCACCGCGAGGATGCGGGAGTCGTTGTCCCCCAGGCGGTAGCCGGAAGGCAGCACGCTGGGGTCCGAGTGGTTGAGCTCGACACGCACCGTGCCGCCGAGATCCCCGATCGGGATGGGGGAATCAAGACGGCCGTACCGGACCCGGTAGTCGTCGAGCAGGCGCAGGGCCTGCCGGGCGAAGTAACCGAGTTCGGGATGGTGCCGCTTGGCCTCCAGCTCCGTGACCACGACGATCGGGAGCACGACCTCGTGCTCGTCGAACCGGGTCAGGGCGTTCGGGTCGGCCAGCAGGACGCTGGTGTCGAGAACATAGGTGCGCCGGTCTGGCATACGGCGCTTTGTGCTGGTCACCACGGAAGGACGTACCCCCTCGGATGAGGTCGGGGAGCGACGAGAAGGAGCTGGGCCGGTTGACGGCGCCGATGCACGGCGGGCCGAGAACCGGCCCTCCGCGGCTGCGTCCGTGCGGGGAACACACGGTCGGGCTGGTGCAAAGGGCCTCCCGGGCGGACGGCCCCGAGCCGTCCGCTGAGATGCGGTACCCGTGGTTCGGGCACCGACCTGCTTGGCTTATGCCCTCGAACACGCACGGCCATGCCACGGCATATGACGGCGCGCCGGTGAACTCCGTGTTACGTCCGCGTCGAGCGGGACCCCCGGGGCCTCTCGCGGGCCGTACGGGTGACCGGGCGGCCCCGTCCCGAACTGTCCTGAACCGTCCCCCGGCCCGTCCTAACCGCCGTAGCG
Organism: Streptomyces sp. NPDC059582; assembly: GCF_042735715.1. Classification (NCBI taxonomy): domain Bacteria; kingdom Bacillati; phylum Actinomycetota; class Actinomycetes; order Kitasatosporales; family Streptomycetaceae; genus Streptomyces; species Streptomyces sp. NPDC059582. The sequence continues at coordinate 150,393 of NZ_JBHWCC010000010.1, read as the reverse complement.
GCGGTGACGTGCGGCGTAGTCGCGCAGGGCGCGCAGGAAGTCGACCTTGCGGAAGGCCGGCCAGAAGACCTCACAGAAGTAGTACTCCGAATGGGCCGTCTGCCACAGCATGAAACCGGACAGCCGCTGCTCGCCACTGGTGCGGATCACGAGGTCGGGGTCGGGCTGGGCGCCGGTGTAGAGATGGCGGCCGATCATGTCGACGTCGACGGACTCGGCGAGTTCCTCCATCGAGACGCCCTTGTCCTGGGCGTCGAGGAGCATCGAGCGGACGGCGTCGGCGATCTCCTGGCGGCCGCCGTACCCGATGGCGACGTTGACCAGTATCCCGTCGACGTGGGCGGTGGCCTCCTCGGCCTCCTTCAGCACGGTCTGCATCCCGGAGGGCAGCAGGTCGGAGGTGCCGACGTGGTGCACGCGCCAGCGTCCGTCGGCGGCGAGGGTGCGTACGACGTCCTCGATGATGCCGAGGAGCGGGACGAGCTCCTCCTTGGCGCGGTCGAAGTTGTCCGTCGACAGCAGCCAGAGGGTGACGACTTCGACATCCGTCTCGGTGCACCAGCCGAGGAACTCCTCGATCTTGTGTGCACCGGCCCGGTGGCCCTGCGCGGTGGTGGAACCCGCGGCCTTCGCCCAGCGTCGGTTGCCGTCCATGATCACGCCGATGTGCTTGGGCACCTGAGCGTGGTCCAGGTGGCCTTCCACCCGGCGTGCGTACAGCCTGACCAGCAGGCCGCGCAGCCTGTCGCGCAGGTTCACGTGATTGTCAGCCCCTCCGTACGGTGGCGGTCCCCGCGGGCGAAGCCTACCGCTGCGCGGCTGGGGCGCGGTTCTGGGGGCACCTTGGCCCTGCCTCGTGGCCGCCTGGGCGTCGGGGGGCCGCGGGGCGGCGAGCGCGGTGCTCGCGGGCGCGGAGAAGCCGGTGGGCGCGCGGGGCCGGAGAGCGGGCTGCTCGCGGCGGCGGAGAGCGGGCTGCTCGCGGGCACAAAAAACGGGCCGGTCCGTGGGGGGGAGACGGACCGGCCCGAGGGGGGGTTTCCACCATAACCCTTCGTAAGTGATGCTGCGCGCATCGGCGTGCCACAACTACTCTCCGGAGTCGGCCGACGACGCCTCAGTGGTCGCGGAAGGGGGGATTCAGGGCCCACCCATGGCCGAAACAGGGCGGATTGCCGGGCGTTTCGCCTGAGATGCGGAGAGATTCGGAGGGTTTGGTGTGCCTGCAGAGTCCCGGGCGTGTCGCCCCCGGTTCCCCCCGCCGGACGACCCCGACCGCGAACGCGCGCTTGACGCCGGAGCACCGGCCGGCCCGACGGGCCCGGCACCGCGCAGCCCCCTCCACTGCGCGGTACCGCCGCGCAGCTTTGCTCACGCGAATTGCCTATGCCGAATTTACGTGAGGCCAGGGCGTGGAGGCGAGCCGCACCGATAACGATGTGGAAACCCTGTGGAGAATCGGCGGTGATCTGTCCGGGCGCGAGCGGATCACCCGATTCGCCCCGCACCGGTGGGAAGCGGTGGCCCGCCCGAGCGACCACGGCGAGGCGGGCAGGCCGCGGCCGACGACCGTTCCTGGCCACTTTCCGGAGGGCGGCCCCCAAACCGGTGAAATAGGCGCCCGAAGCACCCCTATGGCGTGTCGACGGCCAGGGGCCGGCGGGCGTCGACGAGATGGCGCGTGCTGTGGGCGACGAACGGGCCCTCGGCCTCGATACGTTCGTGCAGGGCGCGCAGCCGGGGCTCGTACGCCGCCACCGTGAAGCCGGGAACCATCCAGATCACCTTGCGCAGGAAGTGGACGACGGCGGCGATGTCGTGGAACTCCACGCGCAGCCGCTCCGCCCGCAGCTCGACGATCTCCAGCCCGGCCGCCTCGGCCTCGGCGCGCTCGCGGTCGGGGTGGCGAGGGCCCCGTGCCGGGTCCGGCAGCGGGCCCAGGAAGTGGTCGACCAGTTCGTGGACGCTGCCGGGCCCCACGTGCTGGGCGAAGTACGTGCCGCCGGGTGCGAGGACCCGGGCGATCTCCGCCCACCGGGGCCGTACGGGGTGGCGGCTGACGACCAGGTCGAAGGTGCCGTCCGCGAAGGGCAGCGGTGCGTCCTCCGGGGCGGCGACGACCGCGACGCCGCGCGGGCGGAGCAGGGCGGTCGCCTTGGCCGTGTTGGGCGGCCACCCCTCGGTGGCGGCGGTCAGCGCAGGCGTCCTCGCGGCACGGCCGAGAGCGAAGTCGAGTACCTCCCCTCCCCCGGTCTGCACGTCGAGCGCGGCGGTGGCCGTCGCCAGGCGCCCCGCCAGCGACACCGCGTAGCCCCAGGACGGCCGCTCCTCGGTGGCCCGGCCCTCGAACCAGGAGAAGTCCCAGCCGTCGGTGGGCACGGCGGCGCCCTCCGCGAGGAGGTCCTCGAAAGCGTCCTCGGCGCCCCTGGGGCCCTTCGTGTCCTCGGTGTCCTCGGTGTCACGCATTCGGTGATCGTGGCAGGGCGGTGTCAGTGCGCGCTACCAATTTCCGGCGGCATGACGCAACCTGACGCCAACGATGCTTCCCCCGCCGCCGTGCCCGCCGTCCCCGGCATGCCGTACCGGGGTGGGGAGAAGGAGACCCTGCACGAGAGCCTGGACCGGCACCGGGACGCGGTGGTGCGGAAGCTGGAGGGGCTGGACGACGAGCAGCTGCGGCGGCCGATGACACCGTCGGGGACCAGTCTGCTCGGGCTGGTGAAGCATCTCGGATCGGTGGAGTACGGCTGGTTCGCGGAGACCTTCGGCCGCGAGACCGAGCCGCTGTGGTTCGACCCCTACGAGGGCGAGGACATGCGCGCCGACCGGGGCGAGACGACCGATCAGATCGTCTCCTTCTACGCCCGTGCCCGCGCCGCAGCCGACCGCACCATCGCCGAGCTGTCCCTGGACGCCCCGGGCCGCCCGGCCGGCCTGGCGCGGGGACGAGGTGTCGCTGCGCTGGGTCCTCGTCCACATGGTCGAGGAGACGGCGAGACACGCGGGTCACATGGACGTCGTACGGGAGCTGATCGACGGGGCCGCGGGGGATCGCCGGCCGGAGTGAGTACGGCCGCCGGTCAGCCGAGCAGCGGCCGAACCTCCTGGGCCGTGAACCGTACGAAGCCCTCGGGGTCGGGCTCGTCCCCCGTCGGCTGGAGGATCACCGTGTCGGCGCCCGCGTCGGCCAGCCGCCGGACCGCCTCGGCGACGGCGGTCGCGTCCCCTGCGACACCGAGGCCGGGAACGTCGGCGACGCCCTCGTACGCCAGCTCGGCCCGCAGCCGGGCGGCGGCGTCGGGGCCGGTCGCGGTGAGGAGGTAGACGACGACCTGATGCGGGTCGGCGCGGCCGGCCGCCTCGCGGCCCTCGTCGATCAGCCGACGGGCCCGGCGGACGCCGTCGGGCGCGGTGGAGGCGGTCAGGACGGTGCCGTCGGCGGCCTCGCCGGACAGCCGCAGGGTGCGCGGCCCGGTGGCGCCGGCCAGCACCTCGACGGGGGCGCCCTGCGGCGGCCAGTCGAGGCCCACGTCGTCGAGCGTCACGTACCGACCGTCGGTCGTCAGGCGCTCCCCGCGCAGCAGGGCCCGCAGCGCCTGGAGATGCTCGCGCAGCAAGGTCAGCGGGGACTGCGCGCGGGCCCCGACCTGCCCCATCCAGTCCTGGACGCCGTGTCCGACGGCGAGGACGGCGCGGCCCGGGAACATCCGGTGCAGCGAGGCCGCCTCCATCGCGGTGACGGCGACGTTGCGCAACGGCACGGGCAGCAGACCGACCCCGACCCGCACGCGCTCGGTCCACGCGAGCGCGGCCGCCGCCGTCGAGATCCCGCCCTCGCGGAAGCAGTCCTCCCACAGCCAGAGCTCTTCGAGACCCGTCTCGTCCGCGAGGCGGGCCACCGCACGCAGCCGCTCGGGAGGGAGTTGGGGACGGAACACCGCGCCGAGTCCGGTCATGCGGACTTCCTATCGGGCTCCGGCCCGCCCCACAACTCCTTTACCGGCACGCGCCGTGGACGGTTACCGCCGGGCCGGAACGGGGGAGGTGACCGGCATGGGGCGACGCTGGCGGGACGGGCGGGGCGAACTGGTGGTGCGGCGGGGGCCGGAGGGGGAGGCCGACGGCGGGGGCGAGGGAGACGCGGTGACCGTGGCTCTGGAGATCGCCACGTCGTACCGGGCCCGTACGAAGGGCCTGCTGGGCCGGGACTCCGTCGACGGGGCCCTGCTGCTCTCCCCCGCGGGCAGCGTGCACACCTTCGGCATGCGCATCCCCATCGACGTGGCCTACGTCGACCGCCGCCTGCGCGTCATCGCCGTCCGGACGATGCGGCCGGGGCGGCTGGGGCTGCCTCGGCCGCGCTCCAGGCACGTCCTGGAAGCGGAGGCCGGGGCGATGGCCGAGTGGGGGCTGCGGGCCGGCTCGCTGGTCACCGTCCGCACGGAGTGACCAGGCCGCGCGTCAGCTCTCCGAGCGCGGGAACGAGACCTCCACCCGTCGGTTCTTCTTCCGGCCCTCCTCCGTCGCGTTCGACGAGATCGGATACTGCTCGCCGTAGCCGCGCACCTCGAACGTGATGCTCGCGTCGTTCAGGTCCTGGGAGAGGACGACCTGCACGGCGTTGGCGCGCTGCTTCGACAGGACGTCACCGTGGGCCGAGCTGCCGAGGTTGTCGGTGAAACCGAAGACGCGGACGTTCGTCGCGTTCTGCTTCTTGATCTCCTCGGCGATCGCGGCGATCCTCGCCTTCGCGTCGGGGCTCAGCTTCGCGCTGTCCTTGCCGAACAGCACCTCCGCCTGGAGGGCGAACTTCACGGACGAGTTGGTGTCCTCCCGGCGCTCGTCTCCGGACTGGTCCTCCACGACCGACTTGATGTCGAGGACTTTGGGGGAGGCGAGGGTGGCGCCCTCGGGCAGCTTGAGATCGGGATCGTTCGGGTCGACCTCGACGGGGGCGGAGGCGGAGGCCTCGGTGCCCGGGGGGACGCTGGGGCTGTCATCGGCCTGGGCGGTGCCGGCCGCGTAGATGTTCGCGGCGATCAGAGCGGAAACGGCGAGGGCGAGGCGGGTCATGGTGGGCCTCAGCCGGAGATCTGGATCGTGCCGCTGGGGAAGGTCGGCAGTTGGAAGGTGACTTCCGTCGTACTTGTTGGCGGTGCGGGGAACTGCATGAAGACGGGTAGAGACTGACCTGCCTCGAGGGTCCCAAGGCCGGTCGTCGTGAGAGGTCGACCTTCGGTGTCGCGCAGTGTGTAGTAGCGCTTCTTACTCTTGGCGTCGACCAGGGTGGCTCCGCCGAGCGACGGTCCATGCTTCACGATCTCAGTCTCGTCACCACTGGTCTGTGCTGGGATGACCACCGCTTTAGCACCATCATTCTTCAGATTTCCGCTAACCGTGATGAAACCGCCCGAGTCCCTTTCGGCAGAGGTGACTTGCAGCAGTAGACCGTCCACCCCTTTGAGCTCAGCCATAGGTGCCTCCGACTGTCCCTCCTGAGCACTCGGCTCAGATCCACCGCTCTTGGAACCGGAACTAGAAGACTCAGGCTTCTTGTCATCGTTGCCACTGCCGCTGCAGCCGACCATTCCCATAGCCAGTCCCCCTGCAACGGTCAGCGCGACCACACACCTGCATGCCCTCGCAGTGAACCGAACGCTCATCGCTCTGCTTCCTTATCCACTCGTTGTTCGCTGTCAGTCGGCCAGGTGGACGTCGAACAGGTCCTGGGCTTCAGGCAGTGTCGTGCTGTCGTCCGGGTCCAGATGCCAGTCCCGGTCTTTGCAGATGAGCTGTGGCAGTTCGTTCTCCCCCGCATCCTCGCCTAGGAGGTCGAACGCACAGAGCGGCTCGATCACCGCAGTAGCAGATGCCTCCGAGAAGGTGCCTTCCGTGCCCGGGACGACAGAGTCCCCAACAGGCTTGTCCGTCTGAACGTCGACCTTGTAATCGAGAGGGCCATCGCTACCGCAACCAGTCACGTGGGCCTCGTTCTGCGCGGCCAATTGGTAAGCCCGCCAGCACGAAGGATCGACGCTCGTCTTGCCGTCGAAGATGTCCTGCCACCTCGTAGGATCGAGTACATCTGTGAGCCATTGCCCCGCAAGCTGATCTCTGGTGTCCTGAGCCGCAGCGAGGGCTGCCGCATCGGCAGCGGTCTGGGCACCGCTTCTGTTCGCCGCCGCTTGGCCTACCGCCAGATAAGCGAGCGCAAGAAAGAGCAGGCCCGCCACCACCGTGATGTAGATGGGGAAGGCCTGCCCTGTATCACTGAACTTACGCAGCGGCCTCAGGTGATTTCGTTGATCTTCGCCTGAATCTTGTTGAGGATCGTCTGGCCGATGTTCGTACCCGTAATAGCCAGCACGATCGCCACCACCACCGCGATGATGCCCAGATACTCGACCGCGGTCTGACCCGCGTCGCCGCTCCGGCGTCGCATCGCCTCCGCCGTCGTGTTCTTCCAGCCGTTCACGCGGATCTTGGCCGCGACGGCCGTCTTCAGCATGAGGTCGCTCATGGTGTGCCCCTCCAGGTGTCGCGTCGCAGGGAACGTACGCCGGAACACCTGACTCCGAGAAGGGTCCCGGGACCCAATTCCGGGCCCAATCCGGGCCCAGCCGGCTGCTCCCCCGCCCGGTCATCGGGTCGCTCCGAGCCACTTGGCGGTGGCCTCCGCCCGGCTCGTGCTGTGCAGCTTGGCGAAGATCCGGTTGATGTGGTTCTTGACGGTCTTCTCGCTGATGAAGCACGTGGCGGCGATCTGCTGGTTGCTCATGCCCGACGCGATGAGGTCCATGATCTCCCCCTCCCTCGTGCTGAGTTGGGCCGGCGACGACAGTGCCGACGTCGATGACGACTGTCCCACATCTGATTGCATGTGCGAAAGGTTTTGTGGAGAAGTTGTACGCGACAAAGGTCGGGATGCCTCGTCGGCATGTGCAGTCGCACCCACCTCCCGCAGCTGAGCCAGCAGGGCGTCCGCCGCGGTCGCCGTGAAATGGGCCCTTCCGTCCCTGATGTCCCGTACTGCCGAGACGAGTTGGTCCACGGTGAACTCGCCGTGGACCAGATAGCCGCCCGCGCCTCTGAGCAGGGCCTCCCGGACCGTCCCCGACTCCCTGGTGTACGTCAGCATCAGCACCGGGGCGATCCGGACCAGGTACGGGAGGGCCGAGAGGCCGTCCACGCCGGGCATACGGACGTCCAGGAGGACCACGTCGGGGCGGTGGCGGTCGGCCGCCTCGCAGGCTTCGTGGCCGTCGGCGGCCTGCGCGACGACCGTGATGTCCTCGCGACCGGAGAGCAGGGCCGTGAGGCCCGCGCGAACCACGGGGTTGTCGTCCGCCACGACGACCCGCAGGGGCTTCACGGGGGTGCGGGGTGGTCGGTCCGTCATCTCGGGGCCTCCTCTCGGGCCGGGGCCGCCGCCAGTTCCAGTTCCAGGCTGACCTCGGTGCCCCGGGGATGACCGCCGCGGCCGATGTGGATGCGGGCGCCGACCGCCGCGGCCCGTTCGACCATGCCGAGCAGACCGAAATGGCCTTCCCTGCGCAGCCGTTCGAGGGTCGTGTCGGGGGGCAGACCGCGGCCGTCGTCGTAGACGCTGATGCGCAGCAGGTCGCCGTGGACGCCCGCGTGGACGTCGACGTGGGTCGGGGCCGCGTGCCGGTGGGCGTTCTCCATGGCCTCGGCGGCGATGGTCAGAAGCTGGCGGGCCACGGCGGGCGGGAGTGCGGGCGGGTCCTTGGCCGGCTCGCCCGTGGGGTGGTAGGTGGCCGGGAGGCCGGTACGGCTGCTGAAGTCGTTGGTGCGGGTGGCCAGTTCGCCCAGGACGTCGGTGGCGTCGGGGGCGGTCCGGGCGCGCAGGTCGGTGAGGAGTTCGCGGGACTCGGACGCGGCACGGCGGGCCGAGCGGGCCACCAGTTCCGCCTGCTGCCGGACCAGGGCCGGGTCCATCCCGTCCGTGCGGGCGGTGGCGGCCAGGGCCTCCGCGGCCAGGGCCACTCCGTGCAGGGTCTTCGCCACCGAGTCGTGCATCTCGCGGGCCAGGCGGGCCCGTTCGGCGGCCACCGCCTCCGTCACGGCCAGCCGGGACTGCACGGCGGTCAGGGCGTGGGTGGCGGCGCCGAAGCGCAGCAGCAGGCCGCGCAGGGTGGAGCCGAGGGCGCCGGTGATGACGCAGAGGCCGGGCAGGAGCAGGGACTCGGCGAGGTCGGCGCGCAGGTCCTTCGTCGCCGCGTAGACCAGCAGGAGTATCCCCGACTGGAGGGAGGCGAAGCAGGCCGCGCCGCGCCAGCTGTAGACGATGCCGGCGAGGAGGGGGGTGCAGACGCTGACGTAGGCGAGGGTCGTGTCCGGGCCCGCGGAGATCAGGAGCAGCGAGCCGAAGAGGGTGTCCACGGCCAGGAGGGTGGGGTGGCGCAGGAGGAGCGGGCCGAAGCGTTCCCAGTCGCGGAAGAGGACGTAGCTCGTCATGAAGGTGACGACCACGGCCGCTCCCACCAGGCGGGCCCCCAGGCCGGGTTGGGCGTTGAGCAGGGCGGCGGGGGTGGCCAGGGCGATCATCGCCAGGCGGAAGCCGAAGACCTGGCGGCACATCGCCTGGAGGGCGTTGACCTGGATGGGGATCGTCGGGGGCGCGGCGGCCTTCCTCCCGGCCGCTGCCACCTCTCCCCCTGCCGTCTCCGTCCCCCCTGCCGTCTCCGTCCCACCCGCCGTGGCCGTCCCCCCTGCCGTGGCCGTCCCCCCTGCCGTCGCCGCTCCCCCTACCGTCGTCGCCGCCCGCCCCGGGCCGCGCCGCAGCCGTACGCCCCGTCGCCTCGGCGTCTCCGTCATCGTCGCCGTCATCCGCCCCGCCTACTTCCCCGTGATGGAGCCGAAGTCCGTGCCCGAGCCCAGCAGCAGGCCCGCGCCGAGCAGGAGCATGGTGGCCGGGACCATGAACGTGGTGATCACCAGCGTGGCCCTGGGGACCGCGCGGGCGGCCTTGCGGCGGGCGTTCTGCGCGTCCGTACGGCGCATGTCCTTGGCGATGGCCACCAGCGTGTCGACGATGGGGGCGCCCAGTTCCTCGCCCTGCTGGAGGGCCGTCACGAACATGGCGACCTGTTCGGAGTCGTTGCGGCGGCGCAGTTCCGTGAAGGCCTGGCGGCGGCTCATGCCGAGGTCCATCTGGCGCAGGGTGATGCGGATCTCGTCCGCCCACGGGCCCTCGTAGCGGGTCGCCACGCGGTCCAGGGCCTGGCGGAAGCCGAGGCCGGCGCCGACCACGACCGCGAGCACGTCCAGGAAGTCCGGCAGCGTGCGTTCGATGACGTCCCGGCGGATGCGGATGGCCGCCCAGATGCCGACCTCGGTCCAGAACGCGCCGAAGGCCAGCAGGAGCAGGGCCATGAGGTACTGGCCGCGCAGCGCGAAGACCAGGGCTCCCAGGCCGCCGAGTCCGCCGTAGACCGCGCGGCGGGCCGCGTAGCGGTCGATCGTGAGGCCGCCCGGGTTGCCCGCCAGGTCGATCCTGCGGCGGTACCGTGCGACCAGCCTGGGGCCCATCAGGCGCAGTACGGCGGGGGCGTACCGCATGCCGAGCCGGTCGACGAGCGAGTCGACCGCGCCGGTGCGGGTGGCGCCGACCTCCAGGGCCAGCGCGAGGTCGGTGGGCAGCTTGGCGTCCGCCCGGTACATGCGGATGCCCGCGAAGGCACCCCACACGCTCAGGCCCATGAGCAGGGCCAGTGCGAGTCCTACCTGTGGTCCGGACACGAGATCCTCTCCTCTCCCGCGCTCAGACGTCGATCCGGGACATACGGCGGATGAGGACGAACCCGACCGCGTACAGCCCGAAGGCGATGATCACGCAGGCCTGGCCGGCGGTCGAGCCGGTCATACGGTCCAGGGCGCCGTCCTTGACCCCGTTCATCAGGAACAAGGAGCCGATGCCGAGGACGGGTACGGCGTACGACGTCATGTTGACCTGGGAGAGCTGGGTGCGGATCTCACGGCGGGTCTCCTTGCGTTCCTCCAGCGTCTCGGTGAGGTTGCGCAGCGCGCCCACCACCTGGCCGCCCGCCCGGTTGGACAGGACGAGGGTGGTGACCAGGACGACCAGTTCGCGGGACGGCAGCCGGTCCGCGAGCTCGCCCAGCGCGTCGTCGATGGACTGTCCGATCGCCAACTGGTCCGCCACCTTGCCCAGTTCCTCGCCGGCCGGGGCTTCCAGCTCTTCGGCCGCCATGCCGATCGCGGTGCGCAGGGCGAGGCCGGCCTGGGTGGCGTTGGCCAGGATGCGGGCGAGTTCAGGGAGTTGGTTGATGAACTTCTCGATGCGTTTCTGGCGTTGCCAGTTCAGGAACTGCAGGGCCGCCCAGATGCCGACGAGGCCGGCGATCGGGCCGAAGAAGGGGGCCAGGGAGGCCTGCCCGACCAGGAAGAGGCCGGCCACCGTCGCCGCCATGTAGGCGAAGAACTCCCCCGGGGTCACGTCCAGGCCCGTCGCGGCCAGCTTGAGTTCCAGCTTCCGGCCCGTCCTCGTGCGGCGCAGCCGGCGGTCGAGGTTGCGGAAGCGGCGTCGGCGGCCGATGACGGGGACCTGGCCGGTGTGCGAGAGCCGCTCGACGAGTGCGGCCCGCTGGGCCCGCCCTGTGGCGTAGACGTGCAGGCCGATGACGGCGAGGGCGCAGGTCAGCAGGGTGACGCCGGTGGTGAGGGTGATGCGCGTCTGGAGATCCATGGGGGCTGGTCCGTCCTGTCTCTACGCTCTACCTGGCTTCGCGGATGGCCAGCTGGTCCGTCGTGTGGGCGACGCCGAAGGCCTGGGGGAGGGGCTGGCTCGCCATGTAGAGGCGGTCGGCGGTACGGCGTGGGATCGGGTAGTACCGGAAGGCGCCGTGGACACGGCCGTCGGCGGCCATCGGCCGGGCGTCGAAGCGGGCCACGGTGGTCAGCCGGTAGGGCTCGCCGCCATGGCTGTCGAGGAGGGCGACCTCGGTGACGCGGCGGGCGCCGTCGGCGAACCGGGTGAGCTGGATGAGGACGTCGACGGCGCTGTTGATCTGGTCGTGCAGCGCGACGAAGGGGACCTCGACGTCCGACATGGACGCCAGGGTCTGGAGGCGGGTGAGGGCGTCCTCGGCGCTGTTGGCGTGGACGGTGGCGAGCGAGCCGTCGTGGCCGGTCGACATCGCCTGGAGCATGTCGAGGGATTCGCCGCCGCGGACCTCTCCGACCACGATCCGGTCGGGACGCATACGCAGCGAGTTGCGGACCAGGTCGCGGATGGTGACCTGGCCCGTGCCCTCGACGTTCGGGGGCCGTGACTCCAGGCGGATCACATGCGCCTGCTGGAGCTGGAGCTCCGCCGAGTCCTCGATGGTGATGATGCGCTCGCCGCTGGGGATCAGGCCGGACAGGGCGTTGAGCAGGGTGGTCTTCCCGGTGCCGGTCGCGCCGGAGACGATGATGTTGAACTTGGCCTGCACCAGGGCGGCGAGCAGGAACAGCATGTGTTCGTCGAGGGAGCCGAAGGAGACCAGTTCCTGGAGCGTGTAGGAGCGCGGGAAGCGGCGGATGGTGAGGGTCGGCCCGGTCAGGGACAGCGGGGGGATGATGACGTTGACGCGCTCGCCGGACGGGAGGCGGGCGTCGACCATCGGGTTGGACTCGTCGACCCGGCGGTTGACCGTGGAGACGATGCGTTCGATGGTCTGCATCAGCTGCTCGGCGGAGGCGAAACGCAGGGGCAACTGCTCGACGCGGCCGCCGCGTTCCACGAAGATCGCGTCCGGGCCGTTGACCATGATCTCCGTGATCGACGCGTCCTCGAGGAGCGGTTCCAGGATGCCGAGGCCGAGCGCCTCGTCGACGACCCGGCGGATCAGCTGGGAACGCTCGGCCGTGGACAGGACCGGGCCCTCGCGGCTGATGATGTGCCCGAGCACCCGCTCCAGGCGCGCCCTGCGTTCGGCCGCGGCCAGCGAGCCCATCTCCGCGAGGTCGATCTCCTCCAGAAGTTTGGCCCGGTACGAGGCGACCAGGTGGCCGTCCTCGCCCCGGCTGCCGGTCTCCTCGGGGGAGTTGATACGTGCCCGCAGGCTCATGGTCCTGTGCTCCTAGCTCGTACGGTCCCTGTGCGGTAGCCGGGTCAGTGGTCCTTGGGCATCGTGGCTGTTCTGCTCGCCCGTCCGAAGTCCCAGCCGGGGACGACGGAGGGGATGTCGATGGCCGCGGTGACCCGCACGGAGTCGCCCAGGTCCGCGTCGGCACAGGACGTGCCGTCGGCCAGCCAGTCGCTGACCGCGTTCTGGCAGGCCCCCTGGGAGCCCTCGTCGAGCGAGGCGCTGCGCGCCCCGGCGCGGGCCGCGGTGCCGGCCTGCTGGGCGGTGTAGGCGATCAGACCGAGCTGGACACCGGCCAGGGCGACCAGGAGCAGGATCGGGATGAACCCGAGGTACTCGATGGCCACCTGGCCGCGGTCGCGTGACCTGACGTCGTACGACATCTCAGCGCTTCGCCTCCTCCACCGCGCCCGCGTCGCCGTGGACGGTGAACGGGAAGGCGACCGCGCCGGGGAAGAGGACGGGCACCTTGAGCGAGACCGAGGACCTCACATAGCCGCCTCCGGTGGTGCAGCTCACCTGGGCACCCCCCTTCCACGCGTCCGACAGCTTGTCCAGGCCTGCCTGTTGGCAGGCCGCCTGGCGCTCCCCCGGGCGCGCCGCCGTGCCCGCGCGCGCCGCCTCGTCCGCAGCATTCCCGGCGAGCGTGAAGGTGTATCCCACGAGGACGAACTGCCACAGCAGCACCAGCGTGACGATGATGAGCGGGGTCATGCCGAGGAACTCGACGGTGACTTGGCCCCGGTCCGAGCGGAGCGCTCCCCGGTCCTGGCGGTAGGCTCCCCGATCCAGGCGAGACGCTCCCCGATCCAAGCGGGACGCTCCCCGATCCAGGCGAGACGCTCCCCGATCCTGGCGGTAGGCTCCCCGATCCAGGCGAGACGCTCCCCGATCCGAGCGGGACGCTCCCCGATCCAGGCGGGACGCTCCCCGATCCAGGCGGGACGCTCCCCGATCCAGGCGGGAGGCTCCCCGATCCGGGTGGGAGGCTCCCCGGTCCGGCCGGAGGGCTGTCCCGCCCGAGCGGAGGGCTCCGCGGATCCCGTTCATCCCCCGCCGCCCTTCCGCCGCCGCAGGCTCACCGCGCCCCGTTCGCCGCCCCGCCCCCGGCCGCCGCGGTGACCGCTGTCCGCGGGCTTGACCAGGCCGAGTTCGGCGGCGAGGGTCCACAGGGCCTGCTTCACGGTGCCCCGGTTGTCCAGGGCGTGGATACGGCCCGCGTCGACGGCGGCCTGGAGTTCCTTGAAGTTGGCGGGGATCGTGGTGGCGGCGATCCCCGTGCCGGTGATCCGCTGGATCAGCGGGGGCTGGATCTCCGTACCGCGGGTGTGGCGGTTGACGACGACCGTCGTCTCCTCGGCCTTGCGGATCTGGAGGCGGTCCCACATGCGGACCGTGCGCTTGGCGCCCCGGACGGCGACCACGTCCGGGGTGGTGACCAGCAGCGCGGTGTCCGCCATCTCGATGGCGGCCGCGCCGGGACCGCCGAGCTGCGCGCCGCAGTCGATGACGACGACCTCGTAGCGCGAGCGCAGCGCGCTGACCAGTTGGCGGGCGGCCCGGTCGGTGACCTCCTCGCCGCGTTCGCCCTCGCCGGGGGCGAGCAGGAGGGCGACTCCGGTGTCGTGGCGGAAGACGGCGTCGGCCAGGACGCGCGGGGAGATGTCGCTGATGGTGGCGAGGTCGACGACCGAGCGGCGGAACTGCACATCGAGGTAGGAGGCGACGTCGCCGCTCTGGAGGTCCAGGTCGACCAGGACGGTGCTGCGGCCGGACGCCTGGGCGGCGAGGGCGAGTTGGACGGCCGTGAGGGTGGTGCCCACGCCTCCCTTCGCCCCGCTGACCGTGACGACCCTGCCGCCGACGCCCGGCAGTACGTCGGCGCCGTGGCCCAGGTGACGGCGAACGCCGACCGACCACTGGGCCACCGCCTGGACGCGGCCGGCGAGTTCCTCGTAGCTCAGCGGCAGGGCGACCAGGCCGCGGGCGCCGGAGTCCATGGCGGCGGCGAACAGGCCGGGGCCGGCGTCGGTGGTGACGAGGATGACGCCGACCGCGGGGAAGCGCAGGGCGACCTCGCGGATGAGTTCGAGGGCGGGGACCGGGCCGATGCGTTCGTGGACGACCACGACCTCGGGCAGTTCGTCGACCGACTCGGCGGCGAGCCGGGCGAGGGTGTCGACGAGCTGGGTGGAGTCGACGACCGGGGCGACCGGCTCGGCGTCCGGGAGCTGGCTGAGCAGGGTGGTGAGGGACCGGACCGCGTCCGCGTCGCCGACGGCCGGGAGGATCCTCGTGGGCATGGGGCCTCCTACTTGTCGGTCGCGAGTTCGTAGGTCCGGTCCTTGTCGGGGACCGTGGTGCTGCTGCCCGGCGCGACGAGGGCGAGCCGTACCCGCTGCGCGAAGGACTCGGCGTAGGTGATGCGCTGGGCGTCGATGGTGGACAGCGCGAAGGTGATCGGGACGGCGTCGGTGGGCTCTTGGGTACGGTTGTCGGCGTTCGGCTCCAGGGCGGTCAGCTCGCCGACGTCGAGCACCTTCGCGTTCGTCACGATGATCTTGGACTGGGCGGGATCACCCTCCCGCTCGCCCTTGAAGGTGGCGTACACGTTGACCGAGGAGCCAGGCGTGATCTTGCCGGCCACACCGGTCGCCGCGTCGATCATGATGGCGACCTCCTGCTGCCACGGCTGGAGCGCGGGCTGGTCCACGATCATGTCGCTCTGGAGCAGGGAGCCCTCCCGCAGCGTGGTGACGGCGATCTTGCCCCGGATGGCGGCGAGATCGGTGACGGCGTTCTCCGACAGCCAGCGCTCGGGCATCCTGACCTTCTTGAACTGGCCGGCGCTGAGGGTGGTGTAGGGCGCCACGTTCGTCCTGAGCTCGTACGCCGTGACCTCGGGGCCGACCTTGGACTTCACGTCGCTGATGACGGACAGGACGCCGGCGAACGCGCCCAGGGCGCAGACGACCGACAGGAGCAGGAGAAGCACGCCGCGGCGCTGACGGGAGTTCATGAACCGTGCAACCTCATTGGGGGAATCGGTCGAGCGGGCTACTGGAGTCGGCGGGAGCAGGGCGGTCCGGGAAGGCGGTCGAGGAGGCGCGTCAGCCGGCCGGGACCGGAAGGTCGTGGACGGGCGGGGTGGCGGAGCAGAACACACAGCGGTCGCCGATGACGTCGATGCCACACCAGTGGCAGGCGGTCTGCCGCACCGAGGTCACCAACTGGTAGAGCACCGAGAGGTCGGGCAGGTAGGCGCAGAACTCGACCAGCTTCCCGGTCCCCCACCACTCGGCGGACTCGGCCGGCAGCGGCACCTCCCGCAGTCCCTGGACGTTCCAGGACGGGGCGAGGGTGCCGGTGACCCAGTCGGACGGCAGCTGCCCCTTGGCGACCAGCATCGAGGTGGCGAACTCGGGTCCCGCCAGGGTCACTCCGGGACCGATCCGCGCCAGCTGCGGGGCGGGGTGGGCGAGCACGGCGAACTGACTGCCCGGCATCCAGGACCTGGCGTGCGCCTTCAGGTCGACGGGAACGCGGTCGAGTTTGGCGACGGAGCCGAGCAGCGCGCCGGTGTGCAGGTAGTGGGTGAGGAGCCGGCCCGCCGAGGCGAGCACACCGGGGCTGAGGTCGCAGGACGCCAGCTGCCGCAACTGGCGGGCCAGGACGGCGATCCCGAGCGGCGGCAGCTCCGGGTCGAAGAGGGCGATCCGGTCGCTCTCCAGGAGGGAGCGGATGGTGTGCAGCCGCTCCGCCATCGCGGCCGGGGCGGCCGCCGAGCTCAGGACGATCACGTGCCCGTGCTGCTCGATCAGCGCCTGCACGGCCGCCAGGGCCTGGTCGAGCGGTTGTCGGTCGAGGTCGCGCAGCACGGCGGCGGGCAGCGTCCGCTCGTCCTGCGCCGGCAGCGCCATGTCGGCACCGGTCACGGCGATGGCTGTTGGCACGCGCAGCTCCCCGTCCCTCACGCCTGTCGGCGCACCGGTGTGACTCCGGTACACCGAGGTGACTTCACTGCGTGACTACCTGAGCACTGTATCCACGGCTCTGTGAGCGGAGAACAGCGTTTGTGTAGCTGAGAGGGAACTGCTGTTGCACAAGTCACGGCAAAACAGGGCAGGTTGCGCATCGCGCCGGACAACTGCGGGTCCAGTCGCGGATTTGGTATGGACCTCTTGACAACTCCAATTGGTCTGGACCAACTTGTACGTCCAACGGTGGCCACCGCCCGCCCCCGCTCCGGCACCGCGCTCCGCCTCTCGCCGCACCTCTCGCTCCACCCTCCACCTCCCTCCCCCACCCCCACTTCTTCTCCCCACCGGAGGCCCCAGTGGACCGCGCACCAGCCCTGCCCAGACGCACCCGCCTCTGGGCGGCCACCGCCACGGCCGCCCTCGCCCTGACCCTGGGCACGACGGGCCCCGCCTCGGCGGCCGACATCAACAACGTCAAGAACGCCGGTTACGAGTCCGGACTGTCCAGCTGGACCTGTTCGGCCGGCAGCGGCGCCACCGTCTCCTCCCCGGTGCACGGCGGCTCGGCCGCGCTGAAGGCGACGCCGGCCGGGCAGGACAACGCCAAGTGCACCCAGACGGTCGCCGTCAAGCCCAATTCGACGTACACGCTGAGCGCGTGGGTGCAGGGCGGCTACGCCTACCTCGGCGCGACCGGGACGGGCACCACGGACGTGTCGACGTGGACGCCGGACTCGGCGTCCTGGAAGCAGCTGACGACGACGTTCACGACCGGCTCCGCCACGACCTCGGTGACGGTGTACACGCACGGCTGGTACGGCCAGGCGCCCTACTACGCCGACGACGTCTCGGTCTACGGCCCCGACGGCGGCGGAGGCGGCGACCCGGCCCCCACCGTCCCGTCCGCGCCGGGCGGCCTGGCGGTGTCCGGCACGACGTCCTCGTCCGTCTCCCTCGCCTGGAACACCGTCTCCGGCGCGACGGGCTACAACGTCTACCGCAGCGGCACGAAGGTCACCGCGGTGACCGGCACCTCGGCGACCGTGACCGGGCTCGCGGCGGCCACCTCGTACTCCTTCCAGGTCACCGCGACGAACGCGGCGGGCGAGTCACCGAAGTCGGCGACCGTGACGGCGACGACCGCCCCGACCGGCGGCGGAGGCGGCACGGTGCCCAAGCACGCCGTCACCGGCTACTGGCAGAACTTCAACAACGGGGCCGCGGTCCAGAAGATCTCGGCCGTACCCGCCCAGTACGACATCATCGCGGTGGCGTTCGCGGACGCGACGACGACACCGGGCGCGGTGACGTTCAACCTGGACTCGGCGGGCCTCGGCGGCTACACCGTCGACCAGTTCAAGGCCGACATCAGGGCGAAGCAGGCGGCCGGGAAGAAGGTCATCGTCTCGGTCGGCGGCCAGAACGGCACGGTGTCGGTGAGCGATCCGACGTCGGCGGCGAACTTCGCCAACTCGGTCTACTCCCTCATGCAGACGTACGGCTTCGACGGCGTCGACATCGACCTGGAGAACGGCCTCAACGCGACCTACATGTCCCAGGCGCTGCGGTCACTGTCGGGGAAGGCGGGCTCGTCGCTGGTCATCACGATGGCTCCGCAGACCATCGACATGCAGTCGACGTCGAACACGTACTTCCAGACCGCGCTGAACATCAAGGACATCCTGACGGTCGTCAACATGCAGTACTACAACAGCGGTTCGATGCTGGGCTGCGACGGCAAGGTGTACAGCCAGGGGTCGGTGGACTTCCTGACCGCCCTCGCCTGCATCCAGCTGGAGGGCGGCCTCTCCCCCTCCCAGGTGGGACTCGGGCTGCCGGCCTCGACGAGCGGCGCGGGCAGCGGGTACGTGTCGCCGACCGTGGTGAACAACGCCCTGGACTGCCTGGCCAAGGGGACCGGGTGCGGCAGCTTCAAGCCGTCGCGGACCTACCCCGACCTGCGGGGTGCGATGACCTGGTCGACGAACTGGGACGCGTCGGCGGGCAACGCGTGGTCGAACGCGGTGGGGCCGCACGTGCACGCGCTGCCGTGACGGGCGTACGTCCGGTGGGTCATCCCAACGGCCGGTAGTACCCGAGGACCGGGGCCAGTTGCGCGAACCATTCGTGCAGCCGGTCCCGGTTCTTCGCGTCGACCACGCACTCGTAGACCCTGCCGTCGAGCGGGATGACGGCGACCATCAGGACCTTGCCGTTGGGGCCGGCCTGGTAGTGGACGCTGCGGATCTCCGGCCAGGGGAAGTCGACGTCCACGCCGTAGGCCTCGAAGGCCACGCCCGACGCGTCGATGACGATCGAGTTGTTCTTGTCGACGGCGAGGAACTCCGGCCCCACGGGCGCGGACTGGGCCGGCGGCGCGCGAAGGCGTACTGCGGGGGCGGCGGTCCGAACCCCGCCGGAGCGTACGCGGGCGGGGGCGGGGGCGACGGGGGGCCTCCCTGGGACGGCGGTGCCGGCAGCGGTGCCGGTGTGGGCTGGTCCGTCGGGTCGGTGGTCATACGTCGGTCCTCATGTGTCGGTCCTCATGCGTCGGTATTCATGCGTCGGCTCTCATGCGTCGGCCCTCGCGTGTCCGGCTGCGTCGGGGTGCTCCCCGCGGCAACCTACCGGCCCCTGTGCCCGTACTGTGAGCCGGATCTCAGCGGGCCGTGCGCCGCGTCTGAAACATTCCCCGTACCTCACCGCATCAATGAGGTGAGGGCGGCCCCGGTCGGGGGCGCCGAGGACAGGGGGAGCCCATGAGGCAGGTCCACGCGGACGAGTACGCCGAGTTCGCTGCGGCACGCGTGGGACATCTGTACCGGTCCGCGTGTCTGCTCACCGCCGGTGACACCCACCTCGCCGAGGACCTGGTGCAGGAGACCCTCGGGCGGCTCTACGTCCGCTGGGGCCGGGTCTCCCGGGTCGGCAACCCCGCCGCCTACGCGCAGACCGTCCTCACCCGCACGTTCCTGGCCCACCAGCGGCGCCGTAGCAGCACCGAGCGCGCCGTGGACGTCGTGCCCGAGCGGGCGGCCCGCTCCACCGACCCCTCCCTGCGGCTCACCCTGATGTCGGCGCTCGGCCGGCTGCCCGTGAAGGACCGGGCCGTGGTCGTCCTGCGCTACTGGGAGGACCGCTCGATCGAGGAGACCGCCGACGCCATGAACGCCAGCTCCGCGGCGGTGCGCACCCGGTGTGTACGGGCCCTGGCCCGGCTGCGGGAGCTTCTCGGCGAGGACATCGGCGAGTACGCCCGGTCCTGACCCTTCCGACCGTCACCCCTCACCCCTCATCCCACATCTCCATCACCCACCCCAGATCTCGCGGAAACGGTGGTTCGTCATGCCCGCAGACCAGTACAGCGACGCGTCCGGTGACCTTCACGCCGACCCGTTCGAGGAACGGCTGTCCGCCGCCCTCCACGAGACCGGCGGAACCTTCGACACCGACCGGGCCGCGCTCACCGCCCGCGGCGCCGTGCGCGGCCGGCGACGGCAACTGCTGCGCCGGAGCGCCGTCATGGGAGGTGCGGCAGGCGTCGCGCTCGTGGGCGTGGGTGTCGCGCTGATCGTGCCGGGGAGCGGGGAGACCGCCCCGCGGCCGTCATCGGTGGCCGCCGACCCGACCGCGGCCAAGACCGTCGCCCCCGGCCCGGTGTCCGCCGACGACATGATCCGTACGTTCGAGAAGCTGCTCCCCGAGGGCGAGTTGAGCGACCGGCGGTGGCGGGGCGCGAACGAGCTGCCCGCCTCGCCGTACGCGCACGTCGTCCACGACGACGGCAAGGGCGCCTCGACCATCGAGGTCAGCCTGAACAGGGTCCCGCCGGGCAGCGACGAGGCGCGGGAGACGGTCCAGTGCCCGGACAAGATCTTCATCCCGTACGACGCGTGCACGACGACGCGACTCCCGGACGGATCCGTGGTCATGGTCATGCAGGGGTACGAGTACCCCGACAAGCGCGTGGACACGAGGAGGTGGACCGCCGACCTCGTCACGCCGACCGGGGGGCACGTGTCCGTGCAGGAGTGGAACGCGGCCGCCGAGAAGGGCGCGCCCGTCACCCGCCCCACACCTACGCTGTCCCCGCAGGCGCTGGTGAAGCTGGCCGCCGCGCGGGAGTGGCGAGCGGTCGTCGACGGGCTCCCCGCACCCGCCGCGCCGCCCAGCTCCCCGGCGGACCCCGGCAAGCCGCTCCTGAAGACCTTCACCGGTCTGCTGCCCAAGGGGGTGAAGGTGGTGGCGAAGAGCGCCGAAAACACCTCCTTCGTCTATCTCGTCCTCGACGACGGCAAGGGCCGCAGCTACGTCCAGGTCAATGTGCAGTTCGGCATGCAGGACGCGGTCGGCGACCTCTTCGGCAGTGGCTCGCAGACCCTGCCCGACGGCACCCTGGTCGCGACCCACCAGGGCCCCGGCGAGAAGGGCGGCTCGGGGGTCGTGATGTGGACCGTGGACACCATGCGGCCCGACGGCCGTCGGGTGGTGATCGGCGCTTTCAACTCCGGCGCGCAGAACACCGCCGCCACCCGCGAGACGCCCGCCCTGACGATGAAGCAGCTCCGGAGGATCGCCCTCAGCCCGCAGTGGTTCCAGTGACCGGCACGGATCGGTGACCGCTAGAAGAACTCCGCCCACGGCTGGTCCCGGATCTGCTGCACGCAGAGCACCAGGAACAGCAGCCCGGCCACCGCGAGCATCCCGTTGCTCACCCATCCGTTGCGCCACTCGGGAGGGGTGCGGGCGGAGTTGAGCAGCCAGGCCAGGGTCAGCGCCAGGAAGGGCAGGAAGGCCGCGCCCAGCACGCCGTAGAGGATCACCAGGCGGAAGGGCTGGCCCTGGAAGAGGAGCACGATGGGCGGGAAGGTCAGCCACAGCAGGTAGGCGCGGAAGGCCCAGGACCTCTCCCGGCCGCCCGAGGCGACCTTCTCACCCGTCAGCTCGCCACGGTCCCGGTAGCGGGCCACGAAGTCGGCGAACATCAGGCTCACTCCGTGCCAGACGCCGATCAGGGAGGTGAAGGAGGTGGCGAAGAAGCCGATCAGGAAGAACTTCGCCGTCGCGGTGCCGTACTCCGCCTCCAGGATGTCGCCGAGCTGGACGAGTCCCTTGTCGCCGCTCGCGATGGCCACGTTCGCCGAGTGCAGCAGTTCCGCGCCGACGAAGAGCATGGCCACCACGAAGATGCCGGTCGTGGCGTAGGCGACCCGGTTGTCGAGGCGCATGATCTTCATCCAGCCCGAGTCGGTCCAGCCCTTGGCGTTGATCCAGTAGCCGTACGCGGCGAGGGTGATGGTGCCGCCGACTCCGCCGATCAGGCCCAGTGTGTTGAGGATCGAGTCCTTCTCGTCGGGCAGGACGGGGAGGAGTCCGGCGAGGGCGTCCGGGATGTTCGGGGTGACCCGGATCGCCAGGTACACGGTGACCACGAACATGACGCCCACCAGGACGGTCATGACCTTCTCGAAGACCACGTACTTGTTGAACCAGACGAAGACCAGGCCCACGAGTCCGCAGGCGATCCCCCACCACTCCAGGCGCATCACGTCCGGGAACAGTGCCTGGAGCGGCAGGGCGCTCGACGACATCGCGGCCGCGCCGTAGACGAAGCCCCAGATCACGGCGTAGACCGCGAAGAACCACGTGGTCCAGCGGCCCAGACTCGCCCAGCCGTCGAAGAGGGTGCGGCCGGTGGACAGATGCCAGCGGCCCGCCGCCTCGGCGAGCGAGATCTTCACCAGGCAGCCGACGATCGCCGCCCACAGGAGGGTGTAGCCGAAGTTGCTGCCCGCGATGAGCGTGGCCACCAGGTCACCGGCGCCGACGCCGGTCGCGGCGACCACGATTCCGGGGCCGATGTGCCGCCAACTCGACGCGCGGGGGGTACGGTTCGTGCCGGATGGTGCCTCGGTGTCTGTGGGGTCTCCCGTGGTGTCCGTCATGACGGTCAAGAAACCGCAAGGACGCGCTTCGGGCAAGAGGGCCCGCGGGCCCGGACGCACTGAAGGCGCGCGGTCCTGGGCGTACCGGAGGCGCACGGTGCCAGGTATACCGGGGCGTACGGCCCTAGGCGTACTGGAGGCGCACGGTCGACCGGCCGTCGCCGTCGCGCACGTCGACGTAGGCGCACACCTGCCGGGCGAACCACAGCCCCTGGCCGGGTTCGAGTTCGGCGGCCGGCGGCGGCACGAAGCCGGCCAACGGGTCGTCGATCCTGCGGGCCAGGCTCAGTTCCGCGACGCAGACGGGAGCCTCGCCCCACAGCAGGGCGCCGGTGACCGGCCCCAGGGCGGCGGCCTCGGTGACGGCCTCGGCGAAGAGTTCCGCGTCCGCCAGGGGCAGTCCGCGGGCGTTCGCCCAGGCGCGTACGGCGTCCTTGGCGACGCCTCCGGTCAGCCGCCGCGCGTCCGGCCCGGGCGGCGGCAGCGGTACGGAGTCCAGCTCGGCCGCGAGCCGGAACGGGTCCTCGTAGACCTCGGTGTCGGGGTGGGCGCGGCGGGCCTCGGCGACGACGGCGGGACCGGCGGTGCGGGTGTCGTAGGCGCACAGGACGGTCGTCGCCATCGGCGCGAAGAGGAGGTTGGCGAGGGCCTCGTAGCGGATCCACTCGGCGCTCTCGCGCACCGAGCGGCCGGCCCGGCCGCCCCACACGGGCTCCATCACGAGGTGGACGCGGCCGCCGGGTCCGGCCTGCTCGGCGAGGTAACCGGCGCCCTGCGCCACCGCGTTGGCGGCGGAGCCGGTGTACCAGTCGGTGTGCTCGATGAAACCGATGTCCTTCGCGTCGGCGCCGAGGGCGTCGCGCAGGGCTTCCAGGTTGCCGGGGGCGGCGATGGCCACCGGCGGTGGTTCGCCCGGGGCGGCGAGGCCTTCGGCGAGGAAGGGCAGGGCGGCGGCGACGAAGTCGTCGTCCGAGCCGAAGACCGCCATACGGTGGTCGAACGGCCCCGGGGCGATGCCGGTCCGGGTGCTGCTCATGGGTCCCCCTGGTCGACAGGTGCATGGGTGGTACCGGCGCCGGGCGGTCAACCGGACGGCGATCCGCTCCGGATCCGCGGCCCTCCCACCCCTGCGGGACTGGCTGATCACGGGAAACTCTCCTGGCGCGGACCTCTCACTCTCCTCCCGCGGCTCACATATATGCATGCGCCGATCACACGCCCGGGTGCACTTTGCCGAGGACCGAGCCGCCGGGTCCGGCCACGCGTACACTGCGCGGCCCATTCCGACTGGTTCGCGCCACCGGTTCTTTGTCCGTCCAGTTGGTTCGCGCCCCCGGTTCTTTGTCCATCCGGCCGGTTCGCGCCCCCGGTCCTTGGTCCATCCGGCTGGTTCGCGCCACCGACTCTCGGCCCAGCCTTGACCGGCTCATGACATGAGCAGACGATGAGCGGCACACCCGCACCAGTACGTCGCACCGAACCACCCCCCAGCTCCACTCCCCCCCACTTCCGGTGACTCCCGGAATCCCTGGAGAACCAAGGAGATTTCATGCGACTTCGCATCCGCGGATCAGGTGCCCGCAACGGCAGACGCGGCGCCGCCCTGGCCACCCTCATGGCCCTCGCGCTCGCGGCGCCCGTGGCGGCGACCACCACCGACGCCACCGCCGACAGCGCCCGCAGGACGGCCCCCGCCGCCGACGACATCCGCCAGTACGAGATCCACGTCGACCACAGCACCCCCGTCACCCGCACCGCCATCGCGGCGGCCGGTGTGAGCGTGGACGAGGCCGACGAGGAGACCGTGGTCGTCTCCGGCCGCGCGGACCAGATCAGCAGGCTGCGGCGACAGGGCTACGAGGTCTCGCCGCTGGGCTCGGCCCCCGACCGCTCGTCCGGCGCCGACGACATCCGGCTCTTCGACTTCCCCTCCGCCGACTCGAAGTACCACAACTACGCCGAGACCGCCGCGGAGATCGACCAGCGGCTGGCCGCCTACCCGGGCATCATGAGCAGGCGTGTGATCGGGAAGTCGTACCAGGGCCGGGACATCGTCGCCGTGAAGGTCAGCGACAACGTGGCCACCGACGAGTCCGAGCCGGAGGTGATCCTCACCTTCCACCAGCACGCGCGCGAACACCTGACGGTGGAGATGGCGCTGTACCTGCTGCGCGAGCTCGGCGCGGGCTACGGCTCCGACTCCCGGATCACCGACATGGTGAACAACCGCGAGATCTGGATCGTGCCGGACCTCAACCCGGACGGCGGCGAGTACGACATCGCGACCGGCTCCTACCGCTCGTGGCGCAAGAACCGGCAGCCCAACTCCGGTTCTTCGTACGTCGGTACGGACCTCAACCGCAACTGGAACTACAAATGGGGCTGCTGCGGCGGTTCGTCGGGGTCGGCCTCCTCGGAGACCTACCGCGGCGCGTCGGCGGAGTCCGCGCCCGAGGTGAAGGTCGTCGCCGACTTCGTCCGCAGCCGGGTCGTCGGCGGGAAGCAGCAGATCACCGCCGGGATCGACTTCCACACGTACAGCGAACTGGTGCTGTGGCCGTTCGGGTACACGTACTCCGACACGGCCACCGGGATGACGGCGGACGACGCCGCCGCGTTCAAGGCCGTCGGCCGGAAGATGGCCGCCAGCAACGGCTACACGGCTGAGCAGTCCAGCGACCTGTACATCACCGACGGTTCGATCGACGACTACCTCTGGGGCAGTCAGAAGATCTTCGACTTCACCTTCGAGATGTACCCGACGTCCAGTTCCGGGGGTGGCTTCTACCCGCCCGACGAGGTGATCGAGCGAGAGACCTCACGCAACCGGGACGCGGTGCTCCAACTGCTGGAGAACGCGGACTGCATGTACCGGTCGATCGGGAAGGAAGCGCAGTACTGCGGCTGAGCGCTCCACCGGAAGCGCGGTGACCGACCCGCGGGCCGTCCGTGGCTGGTCGCGTGGTTCCCCGCGCCCTGTGAGGGGCGCGGGGAGTCACGGCGGACCTCGCCGGCTCGTTCAGGACTTCGACGCGGCGGACTGGTCGTTCTTGGCGTCGTCGTCGCCGGACGCGGAGGCCTCATCCTCGGCCCCGGCGGTCGCAGCGGTCTCGGCCGCGGGGGACTCGGCCGCGGCCGTCTCGCCATCGGCCGTCTCGACATCGGCCGTCTCGACATCGGCCGTCCCGGCGGCCGAGGCGGCCTCCTCGTCCCCTTCGCCCTCTTCGTCGTCGAAGTAGGCGTCGAGGACCGCGTCCAGCTGTGACTCCCACTCCGGAAAGCGCGACCTGGCCGTCGCCTCGATCTCGATCGGGAACCAGCGGCGGTCAGGCGTGTGCACCGTGACGGTGAACCGCTTGCCGAAGCGGGCGGTCTCGGTCTCGACCGCGCCGATCTCGTCCCAACGGAACTCGCACGCCTGGTCGTCCAGGCTCAGACGGACGCCCGTGGCGTCGGCGACGATCCTCGCCCGGCGGTCGGACGCCTCGAAGACGGGGCCGTCGGGGGCCGCTTCTTCGGCGGTCTCCTCAACGGCGGTCTCCTCGTCGGGAGTCACCGCCCCGTCCGGGGCGGACTCCTCCTCGGAGACCGCCCCGGCCTTCTCGGTGTCCGTGGCCTGCTCGGCGTCCGACGGCTCGGCGTCCGACGGCTCGGTGGACACGGGTGACGTGAGCCCGGGGATGAAGGCCGGGTCGAATCCGGCGCCCTTCAGGGGCTCGCCCTCCAGGGGCTGGCTGCTCGAACCTATGCGCTGCTCCACAGCGGGCAGTATGGTCGACGATCCTGTGCCGGACACAGCCAGCCCCCAACTTCGTTATACGAAGATGCTCAAGACGGCGGCCACGGCGAACCCCGCCACCGACAGCACCGTCTCCAGCACGGTCCACGTCTTCAACGTGTCCCGCTCGCTGATCCCGAAATACTTGGACACCATCCAGAAGCCGCCGTCGTTCACGTGCGAGGCGAAGATGGAGCCCGCCGAGATGGCCATGATGACGAGGGCGACGAAGGCCTGGGAGTGGTCCCCTTCGGCGAGCAGCGGCGCGACGATGCCCGCCGTCGTCACGATCGCGACCGTCGCCGAGCCCTGGGCGACCCGCAGGACGACCGAGATCAGGTAGGACAGGAAGATCACCGGCAGGCCGACGTCGTTGAAGGTGTCCGACAGCGCCTGGGCCACACCGCTCGCCTTCAGCACGGCGCCGAACACCCCGCCCGCGCCCACCACCAGCAGGATGTTCCCGACCGGCTTGAGGGACGCGGTCGAGACGGTCTCCAGCGACTTGCGGGACCAGCCGCGGCGCAGGCCGAGCAGGTAGTAGGCGAGGAGCAGCGCGATGGTGAGGGCCACGAACGGGTGGCCGAAGAACTCGATGACCGAACGGCCGGTGGACGGGTCGAGCGCGATCGAGGAGAAGGTGGCCGCCAGGATCAGGATCAGCGGAGTGCCGATGATGCCGAGGACCGTGCCCAGCGCCACCGGCGCCTCCCGCGGCTCGACGCCCGCCGCGCGCTGCTCGTCGAGGACCGCGCGCTTCGCCTCCTCGGCCGCCTCGACCATGTCCTGCGGTACGGCGACGAAGATGCGCCGGCCGATCCAGGCGGAGTAGGCCCAGGCGGCGAGGACGGCGGGGATGCCGCAGACGATACCCATGAGGATGACCCAGCCGAGCTGTACGTGCAGCAGGCCGGCGGCGGCCACCGGGCCGGGGTGCGGCGGCAGGAACGCGTGGGTCATCGACAGTCCCGCGAGCAGCGGCAGGCAGTAGAGCAGGATCGACTTGCCGGAGCGCTTGGCGGCCGCGTACACGATCGGCGCGAGGACGAAGATGCCGACGTCGAAGAAGACCGGGATGCCGAAGATCAGGCCGGTGAGGCCCATGGCGAGCGGTGCCCGCCGCTCGCCGAAGAGGTTCAGCAGCCGGGACGCCAACACCTCGGCTCCGCCGCTGACTTCGAGGATCGCGCCGAGCATCGTACCGAGGCCGATGATGACGGCGACGTGCCCGAGGATGCCGCCCATGCCGGACTCGATGGTCGAGACGGCGTCCGAGCGCTGCACCGTGCCGAAGAGTTCGGTGACCGACAGGCCGGAGAGCAGGCCGACGGTTATGGAGACGGCGAGGAGGGCGACGAAGGGCTGGAGCCGCACCTTGATGATCAGGAAGAGCAGGAGCGCGATACCGATGGCGGCGACGGTGAGCAGTCCCGCGGTGCCGTCGAGGAGGAGGAGCAGGCCTCCGGTGTGGGGTGGCGTCTCGGCGGGTGCGGTGGCGGCGAGCGGATGGGACATGGGGAGCCTCTGTCTCGTAGGTCCACAGTGCTTTCGGGCAGGGGGGATCGCGGCGCGGCGCCCCGGTGAGGACCGGGGGGCGCCGCGCCGTGAGGGCGTACGAGGTGCGGGTGGTGCGTGGGCGTCAGCTCAGGACGGCGAGGACGTCGATCTCGACGAGGAGGCCGGCCGGCAGTCCGACGTAGACCGTCGTGCGGGCGGCGGGCGGCTGGGTGAGTCCCTGCTCCTCGAAGTACGCGTTGTAGATCGCGTTCATCTCGGCGAAGTGCTCGACGTCGGTCAGATAGACGCGGATCATCATCGCGTCGTCCCAGCCCGAGCCGCCCTCCTCCAGGATCGCCTTGACGTTGGCGAGGGTCTGGAGGGTCTGTTCGCGCAGGGTGGGGCCGGCGGGCGTGGGGGGCTTGCCCTCCTCGGCGGGGAGGAAGCCGACCTGGCCGGCGACCTGGAGGATGTTGCCCTTCCGGACGCCGTGCGAGAACTTCGCCGGCGGGGTGGTGTGGGTCTTCGGGGTGAGGGCGATCTTGTCGGTCATACGGGGTCCTTTACTGGCGTCCTGCCGGAGTACTCGCCGCTGATGGCGTCCGCCGTACGGCGCACCAGCGGGAGCAGGGTGAGGAGTTCGTCGGCGGTGACGACGACGTTCGGCGCGGAGACGGACATCGCCGCGACCACGCGGCCGTCGGCGCCGCGGATGGGGGCCGCGACGCAGTTGATGGACTCCTCGTGGCCACCGAGGTCGGTGGCCCAGCCCTGTTCGCGCACCTTCTCCAGCTCCCGCGCGAAGGCGAGGGCGTTGGGGGTGGAACGGGCCGTGTACAGGGGGTAGTCGAGCTTCTCGGCGAGCGCGCGGCGCTCGGCCTCGGGGAGGTCGGCGAGCAGCAGTTTCGCCACCGCGGCGACGGTGATGGCCACCGGCTTGCCGATCCGCGAGTACATGCGCACGGGGTAGCGGCTCTCCACCTTGTCGATGTAGAGGACCTCGCTCTCCTCGTACACCGCGAGGTGCACGGTGTGTCCGCACTGCTCGTTCAGCCGTACCAGGTGGGGGTGGGCGATCTCGCGGATGTCGAGGTTCTCCATCGCCTCCTGGGCGAGGGCGAAGAGGCGGGCGCCGAGCCGGTAGCGCTGGTCGGACTGGCGGTAGACCAGGCCGTGTTCGTGGAGGGTGCGCAGCAGGCGCAGGGCGGTGGACTTGTGGACGCCGAGCCGGTCGGCGACCTGCCCGAGATCGGCGGGGCCCTCCGCGAGCAGCGGCAGGATGCTCAGCGCGCGGTCGACGGTCTGGCTCATGGGGTGCGTACCTCCTCCGGGGCCCGGCGGACGTCCTGGTCGGTCCAGCCGGGGCCGAGTCGAAGTGTCTCCCACGTCCGGTCGTCGAGGGCCGCCAGCCGGTCGGCGTGGTCGCGGGAAGGCGGTGTGGCGAGGTCGCCGGGGACGGTGAGCGCGGCGGCGGCCATGAGGTGGCCGTGGCGGAGGCGGTCGCGGACGGGGAGCCCGCGCAGGGTGGCGGACAGGAAACCGGCGGCGAAGGCGTCGCCGGCGCCGACGGCGGCCACCACGTCGACGCGCAGCGCGGGGACGAAGGTGACGTCCGTCCGGTCGAACACGGTCGCCCCGCCGTCGCCCTGCTTGACGACCAGGATCCCGGGCTCGGGGAGCGCGGCCCGGACGGCGTCGGGGCCTTCCAGCGCCCACACCTCGCGGGCCTCGTCCTCGCCGACGAACACGAGGTCGGCGCCGCGGGCCAGCTCCAGCAGCACGTGGGGCCCGGCGGGGTCGCGCCACAGTCCGGGCCGGTGGTTGACGTCGAAGGAGACGAGCGGGCCTCCGTCGGCGCGCGGGCGGACGGTCAGCTCGCGCAGCAGGCCGAGGCAGTCGTCGGACAGGGCGGCGGTGATGCCGGACAGGTGCAGGAGGCGGCAGGCGCGGACGGTGTCCAGGTCGACGTTGTCGGCGGACATCGCCGAGGCCGCGGAACCGGCCCGGTAGTACGCCACCTCGTGCGCGTCGGTCGCCCGGTCCCCGGCGGTGCGGAAGTAGATGCCGGTCGGGCGGGCCGGGTCCCGCCGTACGGACGTGACGTCGACGCCGTAGGAGCCGATCGCCTCGACCAGGTGGTCGCCGAACCCGTCGGCGCCGACCCGGCTGACCCAGCGCGCGGAATGGCCGGCGGCCGCCAGCACACAGGCCACGTTCGACTCGGCGCCGCCGATGGCGCGGTCGAAGGAGGGGACGTCGGCGAGGCGGCCGGGCCGGGAGGGCAGGAACGTGACCATGGACTCGCCGAGCGCTACGACGTCAACGACGTCGGGGGCATTGCAGGGTCCGGTGGCGGCCACGATCGTCGTCACTCCTCGGTTCGGGGGTTCGGTGGCTCCGTTGACCCCGCGTTGGCCGAGATGTTAGACAGCAGTAAGCGATATACGCAATGGACGTTGCACATAATGCAACACACCAGATCAGGAGGCTCCATGAGCACCGAGGCGCTCGCCCGCCTGGCCGAGGAACGCGTCGACCACCGCTTCAAGGGCCTCCCGCCGGACGCCGACGGACTGACCGTCGGCGAGCTGGCCGCCCAGCGCCGCAACCTCTTCACCGACGGATTCACCACCCCGGTCCTGGCCCTCTCCGCCGAGCGCCTGGAGCACAACCTGACGCTCATGGAGACCTACGCGGCCCGGCACGGCCTCGCCTTCGCACCGCACGGCAAGACCTCCATGGCACCCCAGCTCTTCCGTCGGCAGACCGAGCGGGGCGCCTGGGGCATCACCCTGGCGGTGCCGCACCAGGTGCGGGTGGCGCGGGCGTTCGGCGTCGCGCGGGTCTTCCTCGCCAACGAGCTGGTGGACCCGGCGGCGCTGCGCTGGATCGCCGCCGAGCTGACCGCCGACCCGGACTTCCGGTTCGTCTGTTACGTCGACTCCGTGCGCGGGGTCGAGCTGATGGGCGAGGCGCTCGCGGGGACGGCGCGGCCGGTGGACGTAGTGGTGGAGCTGGCGGCCGGCGAGGGCGCGCGCACCGGTGTGCGCACCGAGGCGGAGTGCGCGGCGGTCGCCGACGCGGTGGCGGCCGAACCGGCCCTGCGCCTGGTCGGGGTGGCGGGCTACGAGGGCGAGGTCCCGCGGGCGACCCCGGAGCGGGTGCGCGCCTGGCTGCGCCGTCTGGTCGCCCTGGCCGTCGACTTCGACGAGGCGAGGCGTTTCTCCGGCGTGGACGAGGTCGTCGTCAGCGCGGGCGGCAGCGCCTGGTTCGACGCGGTGGCCGATGTGTTCGCCGAGCTCCCCGGCCTCTCCGTGCCGGTGCTGAAGCTGCTGCGTTCGGGCGCGTACGTCTCGCACGACGACGGCCACTACCGCGAGCTGACCCCCTTCAACCGGGTCCCCGAGGAAGGCGCGCTGGAGCCCGCGTTCCGGCTGTGGACCCAGGTGGTCTCCCGTCCGTCGGCCGAGCAGGCCTTCGTCAACGCGGGCAAGCGCGACGCGGCCTACGACCTCGACCTGCCCATCGCCCAGGCGGTCCGCCGGAACGGCGTCGAGCGGCCGGCCACCGGTGTCGAGGTCACCGCCCTCTCCGACCAGCACGCGTGGCTGCGGACCGCGCCCGGGGCGGATCTCGAGGTCGGCGACTGGCTCGGACTGGGCCTGTCCCACCCGTGCACGTCCTTCGACAAGTGGCAGCTGATCCCCCTCGCCCAGGCGGACGGCACGGTCGTCGACTACATCCGCACGTTCTTCTGAGGAGGGGAGCCGGCGTGGAGAACCTCGTCATCCGGGACGCGGACGTCGTGGACGGCACCGGCGCGGACGCGTACCGCGCCGACGTGGTCGTGACCGACGGCAGGATCGTCTCGATCGTCAAGGAGGCCGCGGCGGCGGGCTGCCAACGCCCCCGCGCGGCAAGGGAAGTGGATGCCGAGGGGCTTGTCCTGTCCCCCGGCTTCATCGACATGCACGCCCACAGCGACCTGGCGCTGCTGCGCGATCCCGACCACAGCGCGAAGGCCGCGCAGGGCGTCACGCTCGAAGTCCTCGGGCAGGACGGCCTGTCGTACGCGCCGGTCGACGACCGCACGCTCGACGGGGTGCGCCGCGCGATCACCGGCTGGAACGGCTACGGCGACGACCTCGACCTCGACTGGCGTTCGGTGGGCGAGTACCTCGACCGGCTGGACCGCGGGATCGCCGTGAACGCGGCCTATCTGGTCCCCCAGGGCACGGTCCGCGCGCTCGCCGTCGGCTGGGAGGACCGGGAGGCGACACCCGCGGAGCTGGACCGGATGCGGCAGCTGGTCGCGGAGGGCCTGGAGCAGGGCGCCGTCGGCCTCTCCTCCGGGCTCACCTACACCCCCGGGATGTACGCCCCGGACGCCGAACTCACCGAACTGTGCCGGGTGGTGGCCCACTACGGCGGCTACTACTGCCCGCACCACCGCTCCTACGGGGCGGGCGCGCTGGAGGCGTACGCGGAGATGGTGGCGCTGACCCGTGAGGCCGGCTGCGCGCTGCACCTCGCCCACGCCACCATGAACTTCGGCGTGAACAAGGGCCGCGCGCCCGAGCTGCTGGCGCTGCTGGACGAGGCGCTGGCCGCGGGCGCCGACATCACCCTCGACACCTACCCCTACACCCCCGGCTGCACGACCCTGGTGGCGCTCCTGCCGAGCTGGGCGAGCGAGGGCGGCCCGCAGGAGATCCTGCGGCGGCTGAGCGACGAGCCGACCGCCGAGCGCATCCGCCTGGACCTGGAGGTCACCGGCGCGGACGGCTGCCACGGCGTGCCCGTCGACTGGGACACGATCGAGATCTCGGGCGTCACCGATCCGGCGCTGGGCGACTTCGTCGGCCGTACGGTCCTGGGGTCGGCGCGACAGCGCGGCGAGGCGCCCTGGACCACCGCCCGCCATCTGCTGCTCGCGGACCGGCTCGGCTCGACGATCCTCCAGCACGTGGGGCACGAGGAGAACGTCCGGACGATCATGCGGCACCGCGTGCACACCGGCGGCTCGGACGGCATCCTCCAGGGCACCAAGCCGCACCCGCGCGCCTACGGCACCTTCCCGCACTATCTCGGCCGGTACGTGCGGGAGTTGGGCGTGCTGTCGCTGGAGGACTGCGTCGCCCACCTCACCGGACGCCCGGCGGCCCGGCTGCGCCTGCCGGACCGCGGGCTGGTCCGCGAGGGCTACCGGGCCGACCTGGTGCTGTTCGACCCGGCCACGGTGGCGGCGGGCTCGACGTACGACGCCCCGCGCACCCTGCCGACGGGCATCCCGCACGTCCTGGTCGACGGCCGCTTCGTGATCGAGGACGGGCGCCGCACGGACGTGCTGGCGGGACGGGCGGTCCGCAGGACTCCCCGGTGACCGCCCGCCGTTCACCCGCCGGCCGCCGCTACGGCTTGGGCAGGGTGCAGCCGCTCGCGCTCAGGTTGAGCTTGTTGCCGGTCGTGAAGCACGCCGGGATCTGGTAGATCTCCTGCGCGTAGTTGATGCCCTCGCGGACGGTCACGTTGCCGTTAGCGTCGACCTCGCAGGGGTTGTTCTCCGTGCACCTGCCGCCGTCCTCGTTGCCCGTGTTGTTGACGGCGACCACCTTGCCGGTGGCGTTGTCGACGACCGGGGAGCCCGAGGTGCCGCCGATGGTCTGGCAGGCGGAGGTGTAGCGGACCGAGTCCTTCCAGGTCCAGGCGCCCTCCTTGATGCGGTAGACGAACCCGTCGATGTTGCAGGCGTAGGTCCGCTTCCAGTACCCGGAGACGACCGTGATGGCGGTCCCGGCGACCGGGTGCGTGTCGGCGACGGTGAGCGGGCTGATGCCGTACGAGCTCTGGATCTGCGCGTAGGTGCTGGTGAGCTGGTAGATCGTGACGTCCGTGTCCGTCATCGTCGAGTAGGCGACCTTACTGGCGCGCAGGGTCGCCACCCGGGTGCCCGCGGAGTTGAGCAGTCCGAAGGTGCGGCTGGACGCCTGGCCGACGATCACCTCGCCGGGCTCCGGGAAGCCGGTCTCCAGGCAGTGGCCGTTGGAGAGCACCAGCGCCGGGTCGGTGGTCGCGGAGTTCGGGAAGCGGATCACGGAGCCGGAGCAGTTGCTGAGCGAGACGGTGCCCGCGAAGGTGACGGCCCGGAGCGTGGGGGCTTCGGCCGGCGCCGGACTGTCGGCGCTCCTCGCGGATACGGATACGGATACGGCCGCGGACACCGGCGCGGGCGCCTCCGGTGCGGGCGCGGCGGCCGCGGGTGCCGCGCCCGCCCCGGCGATCACCAGGGCGAAGAGTGCGGCGACGAGAGGCTTTCTCATGTGGGGGTCCCCTCTTGCGACGGAGGCGACCGGAGGTCTTCCCGGTCGCCACTGTTTTGTCATGCGCATTGTGATTGCAGAGGGGTGGGTGAGCAAGGAGCCCTTTCCGGCCGGGGGCTGGCCGGATCCGGCGGACGCGCCGGGCCGCCACCCGGCTCAGCCACCGTGCCAGTGGCCGTGCCCGTGGCCGTGCCCATATCCCCCGCCGGAGCCGCCCGAGGCCGAGGCGCTCGCGGTGGGGGTCGGGGGGACGGCGGCGGCCGTCGTACCGGCGGTGGAGGGGGTGGCCGAAGGCTCAGCGGTCCC
Organism: Streptomyces sp. NPDC059582; assembly: GCF_042735715.1. Taxonomy (NCBI): domain Bacteria; kingdom Bacillati; phylum Actinomycetota; class Actinomycetes; order Kitasatosporales; family Streptomycetaceae; genus Streptomyces; species Streptomyces sp. NPDC059582. Next base: position 116,457 of record NZ_JBHWCC010000010.1, on the reverse strand, counting down.
GTCCGGGGCTGCCGGGGCACTCTTCGACGGAGTCAAGGAGGGTGCGGCGGGCGTGCCGGAGGGGGACGGGGCACGGGCGGCCGGGGGGCCGGTCGTCACGGCGGGGGCCACCGGTACCGTCGCCGTCACCCGTTCGGCGTCCTCCTCGGGGACCGTGTCCGCGGGCGCCGCGGACTCCCCCGCCGTACGGTCCCGCTCGCCCCGCGCGCCGCCCGGCGAGGACCCGGAGAAGGAGAACCCGGCGAGGACCGCGGCGACGGACACGACCCCGACGGCACCGGCGACGATCGCGGGCCGCCGTCTGCGGGCCGCCGTCTGCTTCCGCCGGGCACGCCGGCCGGGACCGGAGGACTCCCCGGACTCCTGTGCTTTCCCGGACGTCCCGGACGCCCCGGCCCCGGCGGCCCCGAGCCGTCCGGCGTCGACCACCACCGCGGGCAGCTCGCGCGTCTCGTCGTAGGAGTTCGTCCAGCCGTGCGCGGCCGCGGGATCGGCGTACTCGTCGTACGCCGGGGTCGCCGCCGCCTGCGGTCGGTACACGTTCGGGTGCGCCGGGGACCCCGCGCCGGGGCGGGCGTCGGGAGCACCGGCCGGGTCGTGCGCGGCGTTCGCGGCGTGTGCGGCGTTCGCGGCGTGTGCGGCGTTCGCGGCGTGCGCCCCGTGCCGCTGCGGAGATGAGCTGGACATGATCGCGGATTGTAGGGACGGTGGGGCCGCCGGGACAGCCGCCGGACGATATCCGCACAAACCGCCGCGTCTCACGTGGTGGAAAACACGACCCATGAGGCGTTACCGAGCCGTAAGCTCGCGGACATGCAGGTGATCCAGTCGACCAAGCTCGCCAACGTCTGTTACGAGATCCGGGGCCCGGTGCTCGAGGAGGCGATGCGGCTGGAGGCGGCCGGGCACCGCATTCTCAAGCTGAACACCGGCAACCCGGCCGCGTTCGGCTTCGAGTGCCCGCCCGAGATCCTGGAGGACATCCTCCGCAACGTCTCGTCGGCGCACGGGTACGGCGACGCGAAGGGCCTGCTGGCGGCCCGCCGGGCCGTCGTCATGCACAACCAGACCCTCGGCATCGAGACGGACGTCGAGCACGTCTACATCGGCAACGGTGTCTCCGAGCTGATCGTGATGGCCATGCAGGGCCTGCTGGACGACGGCGACGAGGTCCTCGTCCCGGCCCCCGACTACCCCCTGTGGACCGCTGCCGTCTCCCTCTCCGGCGGCACCGCCGTGCACTACCGCTGCGACGAGCAGTCCGACTGGATGCCCGACCTCGCGGACGTGGAGCGGAACGTCACCGACCGCACCAAGGCGATCGTCATCATCAACCCGAACAACCCGACGGGCGCGGTGTACGACGAGGCGATGCTCAAGGGGCTCACCGACATCGCCCGTCGGCACAACCTGCTGGTCTGCTCGGACGAGATCTACGACAAGATCCTCTACGACGGCGCCACCCACACCCCGACCGCCGCGGTCGCGCCCGACCTGCTCACACTCACCTTCAACGGCATGTCGAAGGCGTACCGGGTCGCCGGCTACCGCGTCGGCTGGATGTCGATCTCCGGCCCGCGCGCCCACGCCGACTCCTACATCGAGGGTCTGACGATCCTGGCGAACATGCGCCTGTGCGCGAACATGCCGGGCCAGCACGGCGTGGTCGCCGCGCTCAGCGGACGCCAGACGATCGGCGACCTGGTGCTGCCGGGCGGGCGCCTGAAGGAGCAGCTGGACACGGCCTACGAGCTGCTGACCCAGATCCCGGGCGTGACCTGTGTGCGGCCGAAGGGGGCGCTGTATCTGTTCCCCCGCCTCGACCCCAAGGTGTTCAAGATCAAGGACGACCGGCGGATGGTGCTCGACCTGCTGCGCAGCGAGAAGATCATGGTCGTCCAGGGCACCGGCTTCAACTGGCCCGAGCCGGACCACTTCCGGGTGGTGACCCTGCCGTCGGTCGGGGATCTGCGGGACGCGATGGGCCGGATCGGCACCTTCCTGGACGGCTACAGCCAGCCCTGACGCTCACGCCGCGTGGACAGCCGGACCACTTTTGTGAAGCGCTCAACTTTAGACGAAATCTAAGCTAGGATGGTTTCCTGTCACTGAGGAGGCCATCCCATGTACGAACCGATCCGCAGCAAGTCGGTCCACAGCACGATGGCCGGCAGCACCTCCGACTTCCCGCACCGCTCCCGCGAGGAGGAGCTGGACATCCAGCTCGCGGGCCATCTCGCGGCACTGCTCACCGTCACGGACGAACTGCGCGGCTCGGCCCCCTCGGCCGAGCTGGACACCGCGGCCGAACGGCTCGCGCAGCAGGTGGCCCGGCTGCGCGGAGGACGCGCGCCGGCCCGCGCCACGGTGACCGCCTTGGGCGACGCGGCCCAGCAGACGGCAGGACACCAGCGGGCGCACGCGCTCGCGGGCCGCGCTCTCGTCGTCGCCGCCTCCCGCGCCGACACGGCGGCGGCGATCCTGGCGGCCGAGCGCATGGACGCGCACGCCGCCGCGCTGGCGGAGCTGCCGGAGCTGACCGCCACCGGCTGACGCCCCCTCACCGGGCCCCCGACAGGCCCCGGTCCCCCGAACGGCCCCGGTCCGCGTGCACCCGCAGCGACGCGCGGACCGGGCGCCATGAACGCCCCCTCCGGTCTCCCCCGCGCCGCCTCTCGCGCCCTCTCCTCGGAATCTTCCGTTCCCGTTGCATACCGGGATCGCCCCTTCACCCCCCGTTCACCCGCCTCACCCAGGAACGTGGGGTTCCGCGAGCACAGTCCCCGGCGTGAGACGAATCGCAGGAATCGTCCTCGCGGTGCTGTTGATCGGCGGAGTGGTGGCTGCCGTCGTCGCGGGCCGGGAACACGAGGACAAGGGCACGGCAACGAAGACCGTGCGCACGGTGATCGGATCGGAGAAGGCGGAGTTCTTCGCCGATCCCGACGTGGTGAAGGCCCTCGCCGCCAAGGGCTACACCGTGAAGACGGAGACCTCCGGGTCCTGGGCCATGGAAGGCCTCGACCTCAAGGGGTACGACGTCGCCTTCCCGTCCAGCCAGGCGCCGGCCGCCGAACTCGCCGCGAAGTACAAGGTACGGGGGACCCTCCCCCGCCCCTTCTACTCGCCCCTCGTCGTCGTGGCCCACCGCGGCGCCGCCGAGGTGCTCGCCGGGAACGGGCTCGCCACGCTGGACGCCAAGAACCGCGGCACCCTGAAGATGGCCGCGTACCTGGCCGCCGCCCGGGACGACCGGACCTGGCAGCAGCTCAAGGGGGCCGCCAAGTACGGGGAGCTGACCGGCACCCTCTACATCTCCAGCACCGACCCGGAGACCTCCAACTCCGGCGCCCTCTACCTCGCAGCGGCCTCCTACGTGGCCGCCGGCGGCCGGGTGGTGGCGAGCGACGCCGACGTCGACCGCACCGCACCGCTGCTGCACAAGCTGGTCAGCGTCCAGGGCGCCCAGCAGTCCAGCACCGACGCGGCCTTCCGGGACTTCGTCAGCGGCGCCGGCAACCCGCTCGTCCTGGTCTACGAGTCGCAGGTCGCCGCCCTGCTCGACGAACAGCACAACCCCGACGACCTGGTCGTCCTCTACCCGGACACCACCGTCAACAGCGACCACACCGTCGTACCGCTCACCGAGAACGGCCGCGGACTGGCCGAACTGCTGGGCAGCGACCCGGTGTTGCGCAAGCTGACCGTCCGGCACGGATTCCGGCCGCAGGGCGACACCGCCGAGTTCACGGCGGCCACCGCCGATCGCACCGCCTATCTCAAGCAGCAACTGACCGGTGTCCGGCAGGCGCCCGTGCCCACCTCGAAGGTGCTGCACGAACTGGCGCGCCGGGCACGCGGATAGAACCGGGGGACCATCAGATGACCACCAGTGAGGGCGACTTCACGCTCACCCCGCCCGAGGCCGTCGCGCCCGTGCCGCGGGAGAAGGCCGGCGGGCTCGTCCCCGTCGACGACAAGGTCCGTACGGACATCGCCGCCAAGGCCGTCGCCTACGTCGAGGGCCTGGCGGCCCTGGACGCCCGATCGCCCGAGTTCGCGGGCAAGGTCGGCGAGATCACCGCGCTGGGCGCCGGGGAGATGCGGTCCGCGGCCGCGCAGTCCAACCGCATGCTGGAGCGCACCGTGCGCAGCCTGCCCGACAAGGGCGGGGACGCCCAGTCGAAGGTCGCGGGCTCGCTCGTCGAACTCCGTCGCGTGGTCGAGGACCTGGATCCGCGTGACGCGGCGGCGAACAAGGGCCGCAAGTTCCTGTCCCGGCTGCCCGGCGGCAACAAGCTGCGCGACCACGTCGCCAAGTACGCCTCGGCGCAGGGCACGCTCAACAAGATCGTGGGTTCGCTGCGCGGCGGCCAGGACGAACTGCGGCGTGACAACGCGGCGTTGCAGACCGAGCGGGTCCGGCTGTGGGAGACCATGGGCAAGCTCCAGGAGTACGTGGTGCTGACCCAGGCCCTGGACACGGCCGTCGAGCAGCACATCGCCGGCGTGGAGGCGATGGAGCCCACCCAGGGCGACACCCTGCGCGCGGACGTGCTCTTCCCGGTCCGGCAGAAGCAGCAGGACCTGCTGACCCAGCTCGCGGTGTGCGCGCAGGGCTACCTCGCCATGGACGTCGTACGCCGCAACAACGAGGAGCTGATCAAGGGCGTCGACCGGGCGGCCACGACCACCGTGTCGGCGCTGCGCATCTCGGTGATGCTGGCCTCCGCCCTCGACCATCAGAAGAAGGTGGTCGACCAGGTCAACGCCCTGCGCGGGACGACCGAGGACCTGATCCGGGGCAACGCGGAGATGCTCGCCACCCAGAGCGGGGAGATCCAGCGGATCGCGGCCGACCCGGCGGTGGGCGCGGAGACCCTCCGTTCGGCCTTCCAGCAGATCTACCGCACCCTCGACGCCATCGACACCTACAAGGTCCAGGCGACCGAGGCGATGGCGGCGACCGTGGAGTCCCTGACCTCCGAGCTCCAGAACGCCGGCAGCTACCTGGAGCGCAGCCGGTCGCAGGGGGCGCTGGAAGGGGGTGGTCTCGGATGAGACGACGTTCCCTGGCCGTCGCCCTCGCCGCGCTGGCGCTGCTGACGGCCTGCTCCACGCATAAGCAGGACGACAAGGATCCCGCCGCCGCCGAACCGGGCACCCTGCGCGTCCTCGCCTCGAGCGAGCTGAGCGACATGACGCCCGTCCTGGAGCAGATCCGCAAGGACACCGGCATCACCGTCCGCCCCACCTACCTGGGCACCCTGGACGCCGTGGACCTGCTCGCCAAGGGCAAGGCGGACGGCAGGTTCGACGCGCTGTGGCTGTCCTCCAACGACTATCTGCGGCTGCGCCCCGACGCGGCGAGGAAGGTCGTCTCGGAGACCCCCGTCATGTCGAGCCCGGTGGCCCTCGGGGTGAAGACGCAGACGGTCAAGACCCTGGGCTGGCAGCCCGAACAGGTCACCTGGACCCAGGTCGAGCAGGCCGTGGCGGCCGGCCGGCTCACCTACGGCATGACCGACCCGGCCCGCTCCAACTCCGGCTTCTCCACCCTGATCTCGGTCGCCTCCGCGCTCTCCGGCGCCCAGTCGGCGCTCACGGACGCCGACGTCGCCAAGGCCACCCCGCGGCTGAAGGAGTTCTTCACGGGGCAGAAGCTGACCTCGGGCTCGTCGGGCTGGCTGGCGAGCGCGTACACCCGGCGCGGTGACGTCGACGCGCTGCTCAACTACGAGTCCGTCCTCAAGGGCATCCCGGGCCTCACCGTGATCCGCCCCCGCGACGGGGTCGTCACCGCCGACTACCCGCTCTCCTCGCTGGCGTCCACGGACGTGGCGACCCGCGAGGACGTCCGCCGGCTGGGCGACGCCCTGCGCAGCGACGCCGTACAGCGGCTCATCACCGAGCGCACCCACCGCCGCCCGGTGGTGGCCTCCGTACCGCCCGCGGCCGGTCTGGACACCACCCGGCGCCGCGAACTGCCCTTCCCCGGCAGTCGTTCCGTAGCCGACGGGCTCCTCGACGCCTACGAGAACGAGCTGCGCCGCCCCTCCCGGACGGTGTACGTCCTCGACACCTCCGGCTCGATGGAGGGTGACCGGCTGTCCCGGCTGAAGGAGTCGCTGACCGATCTCACCGGCGACTTCCGCGAGCGCGAGGAGGTCACGCTGATGCCGTTCGGGTCCGAGGTGAAGAGCGTGCGGACCCATGTGGTCAGCCCGTCCGACCCGGGGAGCGGACTCGCCGCGATCCGCCGGGACACCAAGGCCCTCGACGCCGACGGCGAGACCGCGATCTACACCTCGCTGGAGAAGGCGTACGACCATCTCGCCACCGACAAGGACACCTTCACGTCGATCGTCCTGATGACGGACGGCGAGAACACCACGGGTGCCGAGGCCGGTGACTTCGACGCCTTCTACCGAAACCTCGGCGACGCGCGGCGGGACATCCCCGTCTTCCCCATCCTCTTCGGCGACTCCGACCGCGCGGAACTGGAGCACATCGCCGACCTGACCGGCGGCCGGCTCTTCGACGCCCAGCAGGGCTCGCTGGACGGCGCCTTCGAGGAGATCCGTGGCTACCAGTAAGTTCCTCGGCTATCTGGAGTCCCGCAAGAACATCGCGGGCGCGGCCTGCGGGCTCGTCGGCGTGGTGCTGACCTTCACGGGGGTGGCGGGCCCGTACTGGCCGGTCGTGGTCGCGGGTCTGTACGGCGCGGGCGCGCTGATCGCCCCGCCGGAGCGGCCGCCGCTGCCCGACTTCCCGCACCCTTCCGTGCAACTCGACGAGCTGCGGGTCGACTTCGGGCGGCTGCGGGAGTATCTCGCGGACGTCGAGCTGCCGCCGGCCGCCGGGGGGCGGCTGACCGAGCTGACCGAGCTGCTGAGCGCGCTGCTCGACCCCGGCTGGGTCACCGAGGTGCTCGCCCAGGATCCGGAGGGCGTCCACGCGCTCTCCCGGGCGGTGCGGCAGGACATCCCGGAGGCCGTCGACACATTCGTACGGACGCGGTGGTGGACGCGGCTGGCGCCGGGGCAGGAGCCGCCGGAGCGGCATCTGGAGCGCCAGCTCGGTCTGTTGCACGAGGAGGCGGAGCGGCTGGCCACGGCGCTGCGGGAGACGGAGGCGCGGCGGCAGGAGTCGCACACGCGGTATCTCGAGGACCGCTCGCAGTAGCGGGGGCTCGGGCGGGACTCGGGCGGGACTCGGGCGGCCGCGTCACGCGGCAGCGGGACTCGGGCGATCGACGGACAGGGCGAAGGGGCCTGTCGCCGGGTTTCCCGTCGGGGCGGACGGGGACGTGGCGACAGGCCCGCGGCTCCGCACTCCGTTGTGCGCAGCCTCGCCGGTCTGTGGTGCTGTCACCGCGGCCGGCCGTGACGATACTGCTGGTCAGGGCTCGATCGGAGCCGGCCGCGGCGTCCTTGGGGGCGGTCAGCCCAGGCGCTGCACCAGGGCGCGGTACTCGTCCCACAGCTCCTTGGGCGTGTGGTCGCCGAAGGTGTTGAGGTGCTCGGGGACCAGGGCGGCCTCCTCGCGCCAGACCTCCTTGTCGACCGTGAGCAGGAAGTCCAGGTCGGACTCCGACAGGTCCAGGCCGTTGGTGTCCAGGGCACCCTTGGCCGGCAGGATGCCGATGGGGGTCTCGACGCCCTCGGCGCGGCCGTCGAGGCGGTCGACGATCCACTTCAGGACGCGGCTGTTCTCGCCGAAGCCGGGCCAGACGAACTTGCCCTCGTCGTTCTTGCGGAACCAGTTGACGTAGTAGATCTTCGGGAGCTTCGCCTGGTCCTTGTCCTTGGCGACGTCGACCCAGTGCCCCATGTAGTCGCCCATGTTGTAGCCGCAGAACGGCAGCATGGCGAAGGGGTCGCGGCGCAGCTCGCCGACCTTGCCCTCGGCCGCGGCGGTCTTCTCGCTCGCCACGTTGGCGCCGAGGAAGACGCCGTGGTTCCAGTCGAAGGACTCCGTGACCAGCGGGACCGCGGTGGCGCGACGGCCACCGAACAGGATGGCCGAGATCGGCACGCCCTTGGGGTCCTCCCACTCGGGCGCGATGATCGGGCACTGCGCGGCGGGGACGGTGAAGCGGGCGTTGGGGTGGGCGGCCGGGGTGCCGGTCTCCGGCGTCCAGTCGTTGCCCTTCCAGTCCGTGAGGTGGGCCGGAGTCTCCTCCGTCATGCCCTCCCACCAGATGTCGTTGTCGTCGGTGAGGGCGACGTTGGTGAAGACGGAGTTGCCCCACAGCGTCTTCATCGCGTTGGCGTTGGTGTGCTCGCCGGTGCCGGGGGCGACACCGAAGAAGCCGGCCTCGGGGTTGATCGCGTAGAGGCGGCCGTCCTCGCCGAAGCGCATCCAGGCGATGTCGTCGCCGATCGTCTCGACCGTCCAGCCGGAGACGGTGGGCTCCAGCATGGCGAGGTTCGTCTTGCCGCAGGCGCTCGGGAAGGCGGCGGCGACGTACTTGGACTCGCCCTGCGGCGGGGTCAGCTTGAGGATCAGCATGTGCTCGGCGAGCCAGCCCTCGTCACGGGCCATGACGGAGGCTATGCGCAGGGCGTAGCACTTCTTGCCGAGCAGCGCGTTGCCGCCGTAGCCGGAGCCGTAGGACCAGATCTCCCGCGCCTCGGGGAAGTGGGAGATGTACTTGGTGCTGTTGCACGGCCACGGCACGTCCGCCTCGCCCTGCGCGAGGGGCGCGCCGAGGGTGTGCACCGCCTTCACGAAGAAGCCGTCGGAGCCGAGCTCGTCCAGGACCGGCTGTCCCATGCGGGTCATGGTGCGCATGGACACGGCGACGTAGGCGGAGTCGGTGATCTCGACGCCGATCGCGGAGAGGTCGGAGCCCAGCGGGCCCATGCAGAACGGGACGACGTACATCGTCCGGCCGCGCATCGAGCCGCGGAAGACGCCCTGCTCGCCCTGGAAGATCTCCCGCATCTCCGCGGGGTCCTTCCAGTGGTTGGTCGGGCCGGCGTCCGCCTCCTCCTTCGAGCAGATGAAGGTGCGGTCCTCGACCCGGGCGACGTCGGTCGGGTCGGAGGCGGCGTAGTACGAGTTGGGGCGCTTGATCGGGTCGAGTTTGCGGAAGGTGCCCTTGGCCACCAGCTCCTCGGACAGCCTGTCGTACTCGGCCTCGGATCCGTCACACCAGACCACGTTGTCCGGCTGGGTCAGTTCGGCGATCTCGTTGACCCACGAGATCAGTTCCTGATGGTTGGTGGGAATGACGGGAGCCGCGATGTCGCGCGCCACGATTGCTCCTAAAAAGAGGGAGTTTTTTGTTGGAGGCCCCGTGGGGGCTGCGACCCGGATGCTGCACCGCGGAACCTCGTGTCCGCTCATCCGGTGCCGACTGCACTCATTTGATCATCCGACGAGTCCGCCCATATGTCCAGAGGGCGTCACAGGTGAGCGGAGTGACCATCGCCACGTGTAGACGCGCTCCTTTGCGTCCACATGGCGTTCGACCGGGAGACTTTTCGCGTTGCCCGAATCGCGTGAGATCATCGCCACTACGACTGTCGTACTGATACGTAACTTACGGTTCCGTAGGTACGATGCGACGCATGACTGCGCCCGTCCCCGACGCACCCACGGACACGGCGGCCGCCGGCCGCGGTCCCGTCACGCTCTCCCTGCCGCATCCGGTCAAGCCGAAGCTGCGCGGCTGGCTGCACCTGGGCATGTTCCCGGCCGCACTGATCTCGGGCCTGGTGCTCACCGCCCTCGCCGACTCACCCCGCGGCCGCATCGCCTGCGGGATCTACGCACTGACGGCTTGCCTGCTGTTCGGCGTGAGCGCGCTGTACCACCGGGGCGACTGGAGCCCGAGAATGGACGGCGTCCTGCGCCGCCTCGACCACGCGAACATCTTCCTGATCATCGCGGGCACCTACACCCCTCTGACCATGCTGCTGCTGCCCGGGGCCAAGGGCCAGTGGCTGCTGTGGAGCGTCTGGGGCGCGGCGACCGCGGGCATCCTCTTCCGCGTCTTCTGGGTCGGCGCCCCGCGCTGGCTCTACACCCCCTGCTACATCGCGATGGGCTGGGCGGCCGTCTTCTTCCTGCCGGACTTCATGCGCACGGGCGGTATCGCCGTGCTCGTCCTGGTGATCGTGGGCGGCCTGCTCTACAGCGCGGGCGGCGTCATCTACGGGATCAAGCGCCCCAACCCGTCGCCGCGCTGGTTCGGCTTCCACGAGGTGTTCCACTCGCTCACCCTGGCCGCCTTCGTCGTCCACTACGTCGGCATCTCCCTGGTGGCCTACCAGCACGCGTAGCACCCCTCCCCCTCCCCTCGATGGCCACGGCTCACAAGCCGTGGCCATTTCTCTGTTTCGAGAGAAGCTCGTGATTGACAGTTACTGCTTTTTGAGAGTTACTTTCATTTCATGGCTACTGTCACGCACGACGAAGGCATACGACGCGACCCGCGCCGCTGGTGGGCCCTGGGCGCCCTGGTCGCGAGCATGCTGGTGCTCGGCTTCGACATGACGATCCTCAACGTGGCGCTGCCGACCATGGCGGACCAGCTCGGTGCCACCACCGGCCAGCAACAGTGGATGGCGGACGCCTACATCGTCGTCTTCGCCGCGCTGATGCTCCCCGCGGGCCTGCTCGGCGACCGGTTCGGCCGCCGGCGGATGCTGGTCACCGGGCTCGTGATCTTCCTGGCCGGCTCACTGGTCGGCACCCTGGCCGGGGACGTGAACCGGGTCGTCGCCGCCCGCGCGGTGATGGGCGTCGGCGCCGCGCTGGTGATGCCGCTCGCCATGTCCGTGCTGCCCTCGCTGTTCGGGCCGCAGGAGCGCACCCGGGCCGTCGGCGTCGTCTCGGCCGCCTCCGCGCTCGGCCTGCCCCTCGGCCCGATCATCGGCGGCTTCCTGCTCAACCACTTCTGGTGGGGCTCGGTCTTCCTCGTCAACGTCCCGATGGTCGCGATCGGCGTCACGGCCTGCGTGTTCCTGCTGCCCGAGACCCGCGACCCGGCCTCCCCGAAGGTCGACGCCGTCTCCACCGCGCTCACCGCGTCCGGGCTCGCCGTCCTCGTCTACGCGATCATCGAGGCGCCCGACCGCGGCTGGGGCGACCCGCTGGTGGCCGTCCTCCTCGCCGCCGCCGTGGTCCTGCTCACCGGCCTGGTCCTGCGCGAGCGCCGGGCCGCGCGCCCCATGCTCGACATGAGCCTGCTCGCCCAGCGCGGGTTCCTGCTCAACACGGTCGCGGCGACCCTGGTGATGTTCGTCCTGTCGGGCCTGATGTTCGTCCTGCCGCCCTACCTCCAGGCCGTCCTCGGCCACGACGCCCTGGGCACCGGGGTGCGCCTGCTGCCGATGATGGGCGGCCTGATGGTCGCCGCGCGGACCGCCCAGCCGGTGGTGGAGCGGTTCGGGGCCCGTGCCGTCGTCAGCGCGGGCCTGGTCGTGCTGGCCTTCGCCGCGCTGCTCGGCAGCCGCACGACGGTCGACTCCGGCTACGGCTTCACCGCGCTGTGGCTGTCGATCGCGGGCGTCGGCTTCGGCTTCTCGGTCGTCCCGGCCATGGACGGCGCCCTGGCCGCCCTGCCCCGCGACCGCGCCGGCAGCGGCTCCGGGCTGCTGATGACCCTGCGCCAGGTCGGCGGCGCGATCGGCATCGCCCTGCTCGGCAGCCTGCTCGCCGGCGCCTTCCGCGACCGGCTCGACGTCACCGGGCTGCCCTCGGCGGCCGCCGACCTCGCCGGGGACTCGGTGGTGGCGGCGCACATCGTCGCCGGGCGGGCGGGCTCGGCCCCGCTCGCGGCCTCCGCGGACGCCGCCTACGTCCACGGCATGGGCCTGGTGCTGCTGGTGTGCGCCATCGCGTCGGTCGCCGCCGCGCTGCTGGCCGCCGCGTTCCTGCCGGGCGCCCCGGCCCTCCGGACCACCGCGGACGAGGAACCCCCGGCCGTGGTCACGCCCGTGGCCGATGCCGGACAATGACCAGCATGACGGCCGCACACAGCACCACCCCCGCCGACCGGCCCCCGCTGGGACTCCGGGAACGGAAGAAGATCAAGACCCGTGAGGCGATCCGTACCGCCACCTACGGGCTGATCACGGAACAGGGGTACGACGCCACGACGATCGACCAGATCGCCGAGCGCGCCGAGGTGTCGCCGTCGACCGTCTTCCGCTACTTCCCCACCAAGGAGGACATCGTCCTCACGGACGAGTACGACCCGATCCTGCTGGACGAACTGCGCGCCCGGCCGGCCGACGAGCCGTGGCCGGAGTCCATCCGGTACGTGATACGCAAGGCCATCGGTCTGGGCATCGAGGACGACCCGGAGGTGGCCCGGCTGCGCAGCCGGCTGATGGTCGAGATCCCCGCGGTCCGCTCGCGCATGATGGAGAGCATGTCGGTCACCGGCCGCATGCTCTGCCGGGCCATCGGCGAGCGCACCGGCCGCGACCCGGAGGGCATAGAGGTGCGGGTCTACGCGATGTCCCTGGTCGGCGGTCTGATGGAGACGTCCCTGTACTGGGCCGAGAAGGGGCACACGGACGACTTCGCGAGCCTCGTCGACCGCACCCTGGACGTCCTGGAGCACGGCCTCGGGCCGCGAAACCCCTGAGCCCCCGACCGGCCCGCCATGCCATCCTGACCTGGTGAACCGTGTCGAGATCCATGTCGAAGTCGCCCCCGAACTCGCCCTGTTCGTCCCGCACGCCCGACGCCACGGCGCCACCGCCCTGGCCGCCGACGGCGTATCGACCCTCGGCCACGTCGTCGAGTCCCTCGGGGTGCCGCTCACCGAGGTCGGCTCCCTGGTCGTGGACGGCCGCACCGTGCCGGTCTCTCACATCCCGGCCGCGGGCGAGTCGGTGACCGTACGGGCCGTAGAGCGTCCCCAGCGAGTTCCCGGCGCCCCGCTGCGCTTCCTCCTCGACGTCCACCTCGGCACGCTCGCCCGCCGCCTGCGCCTGCTCGGCGTGGACACGGCGTACGAGTCGACCGACATCGGCGACCCGGCGCTCGCCGCCCGGTCGGCCGCCGAGCAGCGGGTCATGCTCAGCCGCGACCGCGGTCTGCTGCGCCGCCGCGAACTGTGGGCGGGCGCGTTCGTCTACAGCACCAGCCCCGACGACCAGCTCCGGGACGTCCTGGACCGCTTCGCCCCCGCACTGCGCCCCTGGACCCGCTGCACCGCCTGCAACGGGCTGCTGAAGGAGGCCACCAAGGACGAGGTCGCCGACCAGCTCAAACACGGCACGCAGGCGTCGTACGACGTCTTCGCGCAGTGCCGGGAGTGCGGGCGCGCGTACTGGAAGGGCGCGCACCACGAACAGCTGGAGGCCATCGTGGCGCGCGCCCTGGCGGAGTTCGCGGGCGAGCGCTAGCTCTTCTTCACGTCACCCTTCCCGCAGGCGACGCCGTCCCGGTCGCGGTCCAGGCCCAGCGGGTCGTCGCCGCCGTTGACCTTCAGACGGCCGTAGTCGTTCTTCTTCAGCCAGGCGCAGCGCGCGGCCGTCGTCTTGTTCACCACCGCCGGGAAGGCGGTCGGCACGCACACGTTGATCGTGCCGTAGTGCCGGTCACAGCCGGAGACGGTGGGACTGACCTTCTGCGAGGTGCGCTTCTTGCCGGGCTCGGCGACCTTGCCCTCCAGGGAGTCGGCGAAGGAGTGCACGTGGGCGGAGGCGTCCGTGGCGCTCAGCGCCGCCGGGCCCTGGAGGTGGACCCACTTCGCCACCGACGGCACTCCGTTGGCGTCCACCGCGAAGAGCATGTACCAGCCGGGCGGCGCCAGGTCGGGGTTGCTCGTCACGTTCAGGTCGACGTTGTTGCCGTCGACGGACAGCGGCAGGTCCACGAACCGCTGGTTGGGATCGGAGGAGTGGGTGACGGCGGCCGGGCGGATCAGCTCGGCCTTGGCCACCGGACGGTCGACCGTGATCCGCTGGGTGTCGCCGTAGTTCCACTCGGTGTCGATCACCGAGGTGATCGTCGGACGCGTGCCCTTGAGCAGGTAGGGCGGGGTGTAGATCGACACGTTGTGGTTCCAGGTGCCGTTGCCCGGGTTGTCGCCGGTCGACATCACCCGGCCGTCCGGCAGCAGGAACGACGACGAGTGGTAGCCGCGGGCCTGCGGGTCGGCCGCCACCGGGTCGAAGGTGTTGGTCGCCGGGTCGTAGATCGACGACTCGAACACCGGGTCCGCCCGGTTGTGCAGCGCCCCGCCCGTCTCCAGCACCTTGCCGTCGGGCAGCAGTACGGCGGAGACGTACATCTTGCCCTGGTTGCCGGTCTCGGCCACCGGACCGTTGCCGAGGTCCACCGTGCCCTGCGGGATCGGCGGCCCGGCGACGTAGGCGGGGTTGGCCGCCTTGAGGTCGATCACGTCGGTCAGCCGGTTGCCGTCCGGGTTGGAGTCGATGTTGCCGCCGCCGAGGGTGAGGACCTTCTGGTCCTGCGCCGGGGGCAGCAGCACGCTCGCCGACTGGTCGCGCTCGTCCTTCTTCTGCAGCCCCGGGATCTGGGTGATGGTGTTCGCGCCGTAGTCGTAGATCGCCGCACCCGTGCCCGGGATGTTGTTGCCGAAGACATGGCTGCCCGAGTAGAAGAGGCGGCCGTCCTGCATCAGGATCATCGACGGGTACAGACCCCAGTACGACCAGGTCTGGTTGACCTGCCACAGCGGCAGCCACTTCTGCTGCGCGTCGGACCAGAGCTCGGCGGTCACCGAACCGGTGGAGTCCTCGCGCAGCCCGCCGAAGGAGATGATGTCGCCGTTGCCGAGCTCCGTCGCCGACGGATACCAGTGGCCGTCGTTCAGGTCGTTCGTCTTGCTGTAGGTCTCGGTGACGGGATCGAAGATGTACGAGTCCTTGAAGCCCTCGTAGCCGTGTCCGCCCGCGACCGGGAACGCCTTGTTGCCGCTCATCACCAGGACGCGCCCGTCCTGGAGCTGGACGTGCCCGGCGCAGAACATGTCCTTGGGCGTGGGGATGACCTTGTAGGTGCCGGTGGCCGGGTTGTACACCGCCGAGGTGAACGTGCCCGCGTCGAACTGCTCCTCGCTGTTGCCGGAGCCCGCGATCAGCAGCACCTTGCCGTTCTTCAGGACGACGGAGTGCATGGAACGGACCGGGTTCTGCGTGGGCAGCACCGACCACCTGCCGTTGGCGCACTCCTCGGCGGTGCCCGTGCAGGTGGCGGGCGGCAGGACGTCGGGGACCTGCTCCATCGTGTAGTCGTCGGTCGTCGCCGATCCGGAGCCGTACACGGAGACGCCCCAGGTGATGCGGTCGGTGCCGGCCGGGACGTCGGGGGTGCGGACCGAGGCCTGGGTCCAGCTGCCCCGCATCTCCAGGGTCTTGAGGTCGGTCCAGTACTGCCAGCCCGCCGTGGTGTCGTGGCGGAAGAGGGTGACGGACGCGTCCGGCGTGGTCGTCTTGTACCAGAGCGAGAGGTCGTACTGCTTGCCCGGCGACACCACCGGCGCGCACGCGGTGGACTCCGTGATCAGCGCCTTGCGGTCGCCGTCGACCCGGCGGGTCAGCGTGACCTTCATGGCCTTGGTGCCGGAGTGGGCGTCGGTGGTGGTGGCGAAGGAGAAGTCGTTGTCGCCCCAGCCGGACTTCTCCCAGCAGTACGGCATGCCGTCGGTGCCGGCCGTCTCGAAGCCGGGGTTCTTGATCAGGTTGGCGGCGGAGGCGGTCTGGGGCGAGGTGAGGAGGAGGCCCGCCGTCAGGACGCCCACCCCGACGAACGCGGTCCTCCTCCGGTACTCGTTCACCCGGTTCGTGCGGTTCACGCGGTCCGTACCGTGCACACGGTTCGTACGGTTCACGCGGCTCATGAGGTTCATACGGCTCACACGGCTCTCCTTGCTGTGCGGCTCCCGGCGGGGACGTCGGTGCGTTCCCGGCGCGGCAGATAGACCAGCGCCTCGGTCCCGGCGAAGCGCAGGACGAACGTGGTGACCAGCGCGAGCGCGGTCGCGGACAGCGCCCCCATCCCGAACCGGTCCACGAACAGGGCGATCAGCGGGATGCGCAGCAGCAGATCCGCGTTGGCGAGCAGCGCGAACCGGCCGACGCGGTCCCACCAGCGCCGGTGCCGGCGCCGGTCCCGGAACAGCAGATGCTCGATGAGCAGGAAGTTCCAGGCCACGCCGAGCTGGTTGGCGAGGATCTCCGCGGGGACGTAGTGCAGTCCCGCGACGGTCAGGGCCCACAGGCCGAGCAGGTTCGGCACGAACCCGGTGGCGCCGATCAGCCCGAAGCCGACCATGCGCGCGACCGGCGAGGCGGTGCGCAGGCCGACCAGGTGGCGCAGGAAGCGCAGGCCCTCCTGCGCGCTCGACTTGGACTCGCCCGCGAACCGGTCCTGGAAGACGAAGGGCACCTCGGTGACCTGGCGGGGACGGTTGCGCACGGCGAGTTCGAGCAGGATCTTGTAGCCGAGGGGCTTGAGGACGTCGGCGGTGACCGCGCTGCGGCGGATGGCGAAGAAACCGCTCATGGGGTCGCTGATGCCGTGCAGCTTGCGCGGGAACAGCGACTTGGTCAGCCAGGTCGCGCCGCGCGAGACGGCCACCCGGTAGCTGCCCGCGAGCCCGGCCCGGCTGCCGCCCTTGATGTAGCGGGAGGCGACGACGAGACCGGCGTTCGCCCGCTCGCCGGTGGCGACCAGTTCCGGGACGAGCGACGGCGGGTGCTGGCAGTCGCCGTCCATGACGACGATCCAGTCCGACCCGGCCGCCCTGATGCCCTCGACGACCGCCCCGCCGAGGCCGCCGACCGGCTCGTCCCGGTGCAGCACGGTCACCGGGAACGGGCAGTCCTCGGCCGCCTCGGAGATCACCTGGGGGGTGTCGTCGGTGGAGTCGTCCACGAAGACGACCTCGCAGGGCAGCCGGGCCGGCACCGAATCGGTGATCTGGCGCAGCAGCTGACGGACGTTGGCGGACTCGTTGAAGGTCGGTACGACGATGGTGACGGCGCCGGGCTCCGGCACCTCCGCGGCCTGTACGGCGGGATCGCCCAGCTCGCCCGGGACGGTGGACTCGTGGCTCATCGGACGCCTCCGGAGACGGTCTCGATCTGGCGGATCTCGATGCGGTCCTCGCCGGTGCCGAAGGTGGCGACCGGCGTCGAGTGCTGCAGGGCGTCCTTGACGCCGGGCAGGTCGGCGGCGTCGCGCCGCACGGTCGGCGAGGCGACCACGTAGTCGAGGTCCCGCCAGCCGTGCGGCATGGTCTTGCTCACCGCGGGGTCGAGGTCGGCCTTGTAGAACCAGATCGCGCCGAGTCCCGGCCGGTACCCGGCGTGCACCAGGTCCAGCCAGAGCGCGTCGTCGACCAGGACCCGGGCGTCCTCGGGGTGGGCCACCTCGGTGCTGAGCCACTGGGACGCGGCCCGGTAGGGGGCGTTGGCGTCGGCGGTGACGGCGGTGCGGTCGCCGTCGTACCAGTGCGGCACGACGTAGGCGCCGGCGGCGACGGCCAGGACCGCCGCGAGGGCGTACCGGCCGCCGGTGACATACCGGTTCTCGCCTTCGGCGCGCCGTCTGCGCAGCACGGCGTGGGCGACGGACGCGGTGCCGCCGGCCAGGACGAGGGCGAGGAAGGGCAGGGCGCCGATGACGTACATCGCGGGCAGGTAGCCGCTGGGGCGCATCGCGACCAGGGTGAGGATGGCGACCGCGAGGGCCGGTCCGGCCAGTGCGCGGGCGGTGACCGACCAGCGCCAGGTGACCAGCAGCAGGACCGCGCCGGCCAGACCGCCCAGGGGCAGGACCCGGTCGTAGTACAGCCAGGACTGCAGGACGCCGTGGGAGCCGGTGCCCGGCTCCAGGATGAAGCCCGAACCGGGCCTGGACATCTGGTACTTGATGCCGTCCCAGAGCGAGACATGGCCACCGCCGGGCACCAGCTCGCCCTTGAGCAGGGCGAACAGGGGGTAGGAGAAGCCGATCAGGGAACAGGCGGTGATGGCTCCGGTGAGCGCGAACTTACGGGTGTCCTTGTGTCCGTGCCGCCACATGGTGACGAGCAGGGCGGGCAGGACGACGAGCATCGTCTCCTTGGTGAGCACGGCCGTGGCGGCCGCGATGCCCGCGCCGAAGTGGTGCCAGAGGTGCCGGCTCGGCGAGGCGGCCAGGCAGAACGCCAGCAGCGTCCACATCACGGCGAGGTTGTCGAGGAAGATCTCGCGCTGGAGGACGACGGACAGCGGCGAGAGCCCGAACAGGACCATCCCGAGCCCGGCGGCCCAGCGGGGCAGGGACAGGCGCCGGGCGAGGACGTAGACCAGTACCGCGCTGATCGCGCTGACGAGCAGCATCGCGATCCGCATCGAGCCGACGGTCATCGAGCCGGGGCTGACCAGGGACGGGATCCACGTGAGCACGGCGATCTGGATCCAGCCGAGCGGCGGGTGGTCGTACCAGTACGTGTAGTGGGCCAGGCCCCTGCCCTCCTGGACCGCCCAGGCCTGGGCGAGGTAGGTGCCCTCGTCGTCGCTGAGGGTGGGGTAGTCGGCGATGTTCCAGCCCTGCACGACGAGGATCGCCACGAGCAGTACGGCGCACAGGATGAGGTCGGGGCGGGAGGAACGCAGCCGCTTCGGCGGCTCCGTCCGATCCGTCGAACGCGCTTCAGAGGCAGGCCGGCGCTGCGCGGGGACCTTGACTGCGGTCACCGCGGGAAGGGTGGAGGTCACGCAGGAACGTCCTCTCGGATCACTTCGGATGCGGTTAGATGCGCGCCGACATGAGTGGTCAGCTCCCAGTCGTTGCGGCCGCGTTGTTCACGCCATACGGCGCGGATGGCGGCTCCGGCGAGGAGGACCTGGTAGAAGGGGCCGCCCACGATGAGCTTCAGGTAGTGGACGAGGCGGACGCGCAGGCCGTACTGCTTGCCGAAGTCGTGCAGTCCGACGACCTCGAAGACGAAGGTGACCAGGGCCGTGACGGCCGGCAGGAAGGTGATGAAGGCGATCGCCACGGGCACGTCGAGGAAGAGCGCGATCGCGACGTTGAGCGGGATGATGACGCCGGAGAAGGCCTGGAGGAACGGCGTCATGAGGGTGTAGCGGGCGAGCAACCGCTGCCCGAAGCCCGGGAGTTGCTTCCAGTCCTTCTTCCGGTAGACCTGGAGGAAGCCCTGGTTCCAGCGGGTGCGCTGCTTCAGCAGGGACATCAGCGAGCCGGGGGTCTCCTCCCGGGTCACCATGTCGGAGTCGTAGGCGACGACGACCTTCTTGCCGACGCTGGACAGCCGCACGCCCAGGTCGCAGTCCTCGGCGAGGCAGTCGGGGTCCCAGCCGTCGGCTTCCCGCAGTACGTCGGTCCGTACGAAGACGGTGTTGCCGCCGAGCGGGATGAAGCCCTTCTGCGCGTGCAGGTGCAGCCGCGAGCGGAACCAGAAGAAGTACTCCAGGCAGTTGCGCAGGCTGTACCAGCTGGAGTGGAAGTTGATCAGCTGCACCCCGCCCTGGACGACGTCCGCGCCGCTGTCGCGGAACGCGTGGTCGACATGGGCGAGCAGTTCCGGATGGACCTGGTCCTCGGCGTCGAAGACCCCGACGACATCGCCGCGGCAGTGCGGCAACGCCGTGTTCATGGCCTTCGGCTTGTTCTTCTTCTCGTGGGTGTCGACGACGACACGGACACGCTGGTCGCGCTCCGCCGCCCGCTCGGCGACCGCCGTGGTCTCCGGATCGTCGTGCCCGACGATGACGATGATCTCGAAGTCGGTGTGGGTGGACTCCAGCAACCGCTGGATCGTGTGGTCCAGCACGGCTTGTTCGTGCCGGGCCGGCAGCAGCAGGGAGAAGGAGAGGTTGTCTCCCCCGTCCGGGCTGCTGAAACGGGTGGAAGCGAGCACTTCGGGCGTACGCCACGCGTGCATCTGCCACCACAGAGTGAAGGCCGCCATCCAGAACAAGGCCAGTGAAACGGCAGCGATGAAGACAGACGTCAGCAACAGATCCCCCCGGATCCCCTTAGCCCCCTGTCGCGACAGGAAAGCACATCCGTCGCGTTACTGTGCAGAGACTAGGGGGGAACTGTGAAGTTCGAGCGCTCTTCCGATAAATAGCGTGTTTCCGAACGCTGGAGCACTTGCCGGACGTGTCCGAACACATGCCCCATTCCGCTAGGTCGAAACCGGCGCCCCACGTCGCGTTTCAGCCGTTCAGCGCCCCGCGCAGCCGCTCCGGATCGGTGGTCGGAGCGTCACAGGTGAAGTTACGGCAGACGTAGGCCGTCGGTTCACCGCCGACCAGCGGCCGATCGGCGAGCAGCGGAAACTCGTCACTCGCCACGGCGCCCACCGCCACCACGGCACCCGGGGCGGTGCCCAGCAGCGCCGTACGGTGCAGGGCCCGGGTGGCCGGATCGTCGAGCGCCGGACCGACGACCGCGACCTCCCGCGGCCCGTCGAGCAGCGCCTCGGCGACGGCGAGCCCCCAGCCGATGAACCGCGGCACCCGCGGCCCGAGCGCCTTCACCACGCCCAATGCCCGCTCGGCGGCGACGCGATGGGGTTCGGAGCCGGTCTGCGCCGCATAGCCCAGCAGCGCGCCGGCCGCCGCGGTCCAGCCGGAGGGGGTCGCGTTATCGGTCGGATCCTGCGGCCGGCGGATCAGCCGCTCGGCGTCGGCGGCGGTGTCGTACAGGGCCCCCAACTCCGGGTCGACGAAACCGGCCAGCACATGGTCGAGCAGCAGGCCGGCGAATTCCAGCCACACACCCTCCCCGGTCACGGACGCCAGCGCGAGGAAGCCCTCGGCGACGTCCGCGTAGTCCTCCAGCACCCCCGCGTGCGCACCGACCCGGCCGTCCCTGCTGGTGCGGGCCGGCCGGGCGTGCTCGTCCAGGTGCAGCCGTACGAGGAGATCGGCGGCGGAGACGGCGGCCTCGACCAGGTCGGGGCGGTCGAAGTAGGCGCCGGTCTCGGCGAGGGCGGCGACGGCGAGCCCGTTCCAGGCGGCCACCACCTTGTCGTCCCGGCCCGGCGCGGGGCGCTCCGCCCGCGCCGCCAGCAGCCGTGCCCGGACGGAGGCGATCTTCTCGGCATCGAACACGCCTTCCTGCTGCGGAAGTTGCAGCACGGAGGCGCCCTCCTCGAAGGTGCCCTCCTCGGTCACCCCGAAGTG
The DNA here is from genome assembly GCF_042735715.1 of Streptomyces sp. NPDC059582. NCBI lineage: Bacteria > Bacillati > Actinomycetota > Actinomycetes > Kitasatosporales > Streptomycetaceae > Streptomyces > Streptomyces sp. NPDC059582. The sequence goes on along the minus strand of NZ_JBHWCC010000010.1, from coordinate 95,317 downwards.
GGCGGCCGCGAGCGCCGCGTCCTGCTCGCCGAGCACCTCGGCGAGCTGCCGCGGGGTCCACACGTAGTACGCGCCCTCGACGTGCCGCCCGCTGCCGTCGTCGCTGTCGGCGTCCAGCGCGGAGGCGAACCCGCCCTCGTTCGTACGCAGTTCCCGCACCATGAAGTCGGCGGTCTCCAGCGCGACCCGGCGGGCGAGCTCCGATCCGGTGGCCCGCCACAGATGCGCGTACACCCGGCACAGCAGGGCGTTGTCGTACAGCATCTTCTCGAAGTGCGGCACGGTCCAGTCGCGGTCCACGGAGTACCGGGCGAAGCCGCCGCCCAGCTGGTCGTAGATGCCGCCGCGGGCCATGCGCTCACAGGTGTCCTGCGCCATCTGGAGCGCGCCCTCGGAGCCGGTGCGCGCGTGGTGGCGCAGCAGGAACTCGATCACCATGGACGGCGGGAACTTGGGCGCTCCGCCGAACCCACCGCGCTGGGCGTCGTACTCCCGGGTGAGACCGAGCAGCGCCCGCGCGATCTCCTCCTCGCCCGGGCTCTGCGTGTCGCCGTAGGAGATCTCGCGCCCCGCCAGGTCCCGCACGATCTTCCCGGCGACCTCGTCGACCTCGTCCCGCCGCTCGGTCCAGGCGCTGTGCACACCCTCCAGCACCTGTCGGAAGGAGGGCATGCCGTGCCGGGGCGCGGGCGGGAAGTAGGTACCGAAGTAGAAGGGCTCGCCCGCCGCCGTGAGGAACACGGTCATGGGCCAGCCGCCCTGCCCGGTCGCCGCCTGCACGGCCTCCATGTAGACGGCGTCGACATCGGGGCGTTCCTCGCGGTCGACCTTGATGTTGACGAAGTGTTCGTTCAGGTAGTCGGCCGTCCGCCGGTCCTCGAAGGACTCGCGCGCCATCACATGGCACCAGTGGCAGCTGCTGTAACCGACGCTCAGCAGCACCGGTTTGCCGCTGCTGCGGGCCTCGTCGAAGGCCTCCGCCGACCACGGCCACCAGTCCACGGGGTTGTCGGCGTGCTGGAGCAGATACGGGGACGTCTCTTGGGCGAGGCGGTTCGGCATGGGGTCCATCCTGCCCCAGTACCCCCGTAACTCCGGACAGCACGGGTACGGCGCGGCTCGCACCGTGGCGGCGGCCGTCCGCCCTCTCCCCTCCACTCCTCATCCGCCGCACACTTGACCACGAAGAACACCATGGCCGCCGGAGGGGGACCTGGCATGCGGGACAGTCACAAGGTGGAGGCCGAGCGGTTGATCGCTCGGGCCGTCGAGGAGGAGGTGCGGCGGTCGGGCGGGCGTACCGACGGGCAGGCGCTGCTCACGCGGACGCGTGGCGCGCTGGACGCCATGGCCCGGACGGCAGACGAGGAGTACGGGGCCTACACGCGCGCCCTGGACGAGGCGGCGGCCGGACAGCTCAGCTTCGGGCAGCGGTACGCGCGGGAGGGGAGCGGAACTCCCCTGCTGGTGGCGGCCGTCGCCGCGGTCGCCGCCGCCGTCGCCGACCTGGCGCTGGGCACCGGCGCGGGCACGGCCCTGGGCGCGGGGGTGGCCGTCGGGGTCGTCGGCGCGGCGGCCACCGTCGTGAAGGTGGCCGGTTCCCATCTGCCGGCCGCGCACCACCGGGCGGGAGCCGCGAGCCAGCCGGGCGGCCCTGAACAGCTGCGGTTGCAGTGGCTGACGGCGCTGGAGGTGCGGGGGATCCGCCCGTTCCTGGATCAGCAACGCGTGCTGAGCGCGTCCACCCGTCCGAAGAAGGCGGGGCCGCGGCTGCGCGGCGCGGACAAGAGCGCGGCCGCGCGGGGGCGGACCGTGCTGGAGCAGTCGTTCGGGCAACTCCCCGAGCTCACCGGCCCGTTCGCGGGGCGGCGGGCGGAGCTGGCGCGGATCCGGCAGTGGGTGCAGGCGGCCCGCGCGAGTACGGAGACCCGGCCGACGGTCGTCGTGCTGCACGGGGCGCCCGGCAGCGGTCGTACGACGCTCGCGGTCCGTGCCGCCCACGACCTGCGGGACCAGTTCCGGGGTGCGTGCGTGGTCGATCTGCGCGGCGACAGCCCCGGGGAGCCGCCGCTGCCCACCCGCGACGCGTTGCTGCACCTGCTGAACCGGCTCGGCGCGCCCCGCGAACAGCTGCTGTTCCGGGAGCGCTCCTCCGCCGAGCAGCAGGTCAAACGGCTGAGCGAGCTCTACCACCAGCACCTGACCGGGCTGCCGGTCACCGTGGTCCTGGACGACGCCTCCGACCCGGAGCAGGTGCGCACGCTCATGCCCGAGCGTTCCGACAGCCTCGTCCTGGTCACCGCCCGCAAGCCCCTCGACCTGCCCGCCGATCTCCCGGCCCGGGTGCACCAGCTCCCGGTGGAGGCCCTGGACGCGGCGGGCGCGGAGGAGCTGCTCGGCGCGGCCGCGACGGACACCTCGGGGCCGTACGACGCCGAATCCGCCGACCTGATACGCGAGTTGTGCGGCGGGCTGCCGCTGGCGCTGCGCGTCGCGGGCTCCGCGCTCGGCCCGCGCTCGCCCCGGCAGCTCGCCACCGACCTGGACGCGTACGGCCCGGTGGAGCCGGTCGAACGGGTGCTCTGGCTGCGCTACACCGACCAGCCGGACCCGGCGCGGCGGCTGCTGCGCAGGCTGGCCCTGGCCGGCCGGGCCTCACTCGGCGCGGCGGCCGCCGCCGCGCTCCTGGCCACCGACCAGCCGGAGGCCACCCGGCAGCTCGTGACGCTGTCCCGGGCGGGCCTGATCGACCATGTCCGGGGCGACCGCTACCGGCTGCACGACCTGGTCCGCGCCTTCGCCCAGGGCCGCCTGCTCGACGAGGAGGAGCCGGCCGAGCGCACGGCCGCGCAGGAACGGCTGATCGTGAGCTACGGCGACCTGGCCGACTCGGTGCTGCGGCTGGTCGACGGCAACATGTCGACCCGCTCGGACCGGTTCAGCCCGCACGGTTTCACCTCGCTCGACGAGGCGCTGCGCTGGCTGGACGACGAGTCGAGCTTCATCACGGCGACCCTGCGGCACGCCGAGGGCGTGAACCAGGCCGCCGTGCTGAACCTGCTCGGCGCGCTGTGCGACTACTGCCTGCTGCGCGGCGACCTCTACCGCCTGGGCGAGATCAGCGAGCTGGCGCAGGCCGTCGACCAGGGCCTGCTGGTCCGTTCGGTGCAGTGGCGCACCGGCATCGCGGCCCGTCAGCTGGGCGAGCTCGACAAGGCGCGCACGACGCTGACGTCCGTGGTCGACCTCTATATGGAGGCCCACCACGACGCGGGCGCCGCCCGCGCCCTGTGCTCGCTGGGCATCACGCTGCACCACCAGGGCAATCTGACGGAGGCGGCCGCGAAGCTGCGGGAGGCGCTGGACCTCCAGACGGCCCCCGAGCTGGCGACGGACCGCGCCTGGACCATGCACGCGCTGGCCGCCGTCGAACGCGACCGCGCCCATGTCGCCGAGTCCCTGGACCTGTTGACCCGCTCCCTGGTGCTGCACCGGGAGGGGGGTTCGGTGCACGGCGAGGCGTGGGCGCACTTCCAGCTCGGCCAGCTGGGGCTGCGCATGGGCGACGTACCGCGCGCGGAGACGGAGTTGCGCGAGGCCCTCGACCTGTACGGCCGCACCCGGGACGCCCGGGGCGAGGCCTGGGCGCTGACCCAGCTGGCGCGGGCCCGCCTGGTGGCCGGCGACCCTTCGCCGGCGGTGGACGGTCTGCGCCGGGCGGCGGCCCGGCACCGCGACAACGAGGACGCGCGCGGAGAGGCCTGGACGCTCTACTACCTGGGCCAGGCCCTGGAGGAGACGGGCGACCTGGATCACGCGGTCCGTGAACTGGAACGTTCCCGCACGATGTTCTCCCGCATGCGCGATGTCTACGGCCTGGCCTGCGCCCGCCATCACTCGGCCCGGGTGACGCGGGACCAGCGCGCGGCCCAGACGGGCTCGCTGCGCAACTCGGGCTTCGCCCGTCAGCTCCTCGTCGACGCCCGCGCCGACTTCCAGCGCATCGGCGTCGCCCACGGCGAGGCCTGGACCTGTCTGGAACTGGCGGTCGTCGACGCGGGCAACGCGCGTGCCCAGCAGGCCCTGGGCCTGTGCGACGAGGCCACGGCGCTGTTCACCTCGTACGGCGACGGCCGGGGCGCGGACTGGGCCGCGTTCCTGCGCTGCACCCTGCTGCCGTACGCCGCCGCCGGCGGTGTGGAGGTCGGCACGGCGGTGGCCCAGGAGGAGCTGGCCCGGCTCGCGCGCTCGGGGCATCCGCTGCGGGACGAGAAGCTGGGCGACTACGTGGAGGCGTACCGGCTCCTGCTGGAGCGGGGCGTGACCCTGGAGACGGGGTGGCAGGCATGGCGGCTGGGCATGGTGCCGAACCGGCACGCCCGGGAGGTGATGGGGGTGGCGGTGCCGGCCGGGCAGTGACGCCTGCCGGCCCCGGGGACCGTCAGGCGGCCTCGTGCGCCGGCCCGGCGGCGGTCACTCCCACCGTTGCGGGAGTGACTCCCCCCGATCCCTGCCGGGTCCTGCCGTCCCGGCCGACCGGCCTGGTCAGCCCTGCTGCGGCTTGACCCGGCCGGACGGCTTCGCCCGGCCCTCCCCGGATTCCGCCCCGGAGTCAGGGGACTCCTTGAAGTCGACCTTGCCCATGTGCTTGCTCATGGACCTCATCAGCCCCCACACCGCCACGGCCATCGCCGCGAAGACGATGAAGCCGAGGACGCCGGGGGTGACCTTGTTCTCGTCGACCTCCTTGGCGAGGGGGACGAGGTGCGTCATTGCCAGACTCACGCTTGCGCTCATGTCAGGCATTGTCGCGGATGCCCGCAAAGAGGTCGTCCTCGGGGAGGGAGGTGTCCACGAGGGACTTCGCGAGCTCGTACTCCTCCGTCGGCCAGACCTCCTTCTGGAGCTCCATCGGCACCCGGAACCAGCCGCCGTCGGGGTCGATCTGGGTGGCGTGCGCGATCAGCGCCTTGTCGCGGATCTCGAAGAAGTCGGCGCACGGGACATGCGTGGTGAGCGTGCGCTCGGTGCGCTCGAACTCGCTCCAGCGCTTGAGCCAGTCCCCGTAGGGCGACTCCAGGCCGCGGTCCAGCAGCGCCTCGTGCAGCGCCTCGGTGCGGGGGCGGTTGAAGCCCTGGTTGTAGTAGAGCTTGAGCGGCCGGTAGGCCGGTCCGTACTCGCTCTCCGGGTACTTCTCGGGGTCCGCCGCGCCCTCGAACGCCACCATCGAGATCTTGTGGGTCATGATGTGGTCGGGGTGCGGGTAGCCGCCGTTCTCGTCGTAGGTGGTGATCACCTGGGGACGGAACGAGCGGATCTGCTTGACCAGCTCACCGGCCGCCTTGTCGACGTCCTCCAGGGCGAAGCAGCCCTCGGGCAGCGGCGGCAGCGGGTCGCCCTCGGGGAGGCCTGAGTCGACGAAGCCGAGCCACTCCTGCTTGACGCCGAGGATCTCGCGGGCCTCGTCCATCTCCTTCTTGCGTACCTCGTGGATGTGCTCCTCGATGTACTTGTCGCCCTGGAGCTTCGGGTTGAGGATGGAGCCGCGTTCCCCGCCCGTGCAGGTCACGACCAGCACGTCCACCCCCTCGGACACGTACTTCGCCATGGTGGCCGCGCCCTTGCTCGACTCGTCGTCGGGGTGCGCGTGCACGGCCATCAGTCGCAGCTGATCAGTCAAGACACAATCCTCAGTAAGTCGGCGCCCGGTGTGATCGGGTGCGATGGGCGGCTTCTATAGTGACCGAATCGGGGGGCGAATAATTCCGGGGTCCCGCTCCGGAGCCCACTTTCGGAGCTTCATCCGACACCGCCGAGTGACATGGCGAGAGGACGATCATGAGCACGGCGAGCACGCGACTGCCCGAGGGCCGTTACGGCCGCTCCTCGGACGAACGCGCCGACCGCACACTCAAGGTCGCCGGTGCCGTGCTCGGCGCCGCCCTGCTCGCCCTGCTGGGCTTCTTCGCCTGGCACTACGTCGCCCAGAACGAGATCAGCGCCCAGGTGATCACCTTCGACGCCTCGGACAACGCCGTGAAGATCCATCTGGAGGTCCACAAGGACTCCGGCGCCGACGGCTACTGCACGGTGCGCTCACAGGCCGCGAACGGTTCCGAGGTGGGCCGGGCGGACTTCCGCTTCTCCGGGTCCGACACCCGCATCGACAAGGTCGTCACGCTCCGTACGACGTCCCGCGGTACGACGGCCGAACTGCTCGGGTGCCACACCGGCTGAATGGCTCGGGTGCCTGCCGGCTGACACGAGCTGTCACGGATTCACCCGGACTGACAAAGGCCGATACCCGCTGACGATACGGGCATCCCCCGCAATGCGTAGCCGCTGACCTGGGTTGACGTGATTCTGATGGCTTATGTCCTCCCCCTACGGCCGCTGAATTGTTAGGCTCGTGGTTTCGCCCATCCGTGAGGGACCATTCTTGTGGGGAGGGCGATGCTTTGTATTCCCTGTACCGACGAGGAGCACCCTGTGACCCAGACCAGCGAGAACGTCACCTGGCTGACCCAGGAGGCGTACAACAAGCTCAAGGACGAGCTTGAGTACCTTACTGGTCCTGCGCGCACGGAGATCGCCGCCAAGATCGCGGCCGCGCGCGAGGAGGGCGACCTGCGTGAGAACGGCGGGTACCACGCGGCCAAGGAGGAGCAGGGCAAGCAGGAGCTCCGTGTGCGCCAGCTGACCCAGCTCCTGGAGAACGCGAAGGTCGGCGAGGCCCCGGCCTCGACCGACGGTACGGTCGCGCCCGGCATGGTCGTGACGATCGCCTTCGACGGTGACGAGGACGACACGATGACCTTCCTGCTCGCCTCGCGCGAGTACGCGAGCACCGACGTCGAGACCTACTCGCCGCAGTCCCCGCTGGGTTCCGGCGTGATCGGCCACAAGGTCGGCGAGGACGCGGACTACGAGCTGCCCAACGGCAAGAAGACCTCGGTGCGGATCCTGAAGGCCGAGCCGTACAGCGGCTGACCTCCCTCTACGCCTCGACGGGCCCCCGGCGCCACCTGGACGCCGGGGGCTCTGTCATGCGGCCGCCGAGCGGTACTTGCGCACCGCGAGGGTCCTGAAGACGACGATGATCAGGACCGAGTAGATCAGCGAGGCCCAGACCGGGTGGACCATGGGCCAGGCGTCCGAGGCGGAGACCCCGGGATTGCCGAAGAGCACACGGCACGCCTGCACGGTGGCGCTGAAGGGGTTCCAGTCGGCGATGTGCCGCAGCCACGGCGTCATCCGGCTGGAGTCGGCGAACGCGTTCGAGACGAACGTGACCGGGAAGAGCCAGATCAGCCCGCCCGAGGTCGCCGCCTCGGGGGTCCGCACGGAGAGGCCGATCAGGGCGCCGACCCAGGTGAACGCGTATCCGAGCAGGAGCAGCAGGGCGAAGGCGCCGAGCACCTCGCCGATGCTGGTGTGGGTGCGCCAGCCGACCAGCAGCGCGACGACGGCGAGCACGGAGACGGTGAGGGCCGTCTGCACCAGGTCGGCGAGCGTGCGTCCGGTGAGCACGGCGCCACGCGCCATGGGCAGGGAGCGGAAGCGGTCGATCAGACCCTTGTGCATGTCGTCCGCGATGCCCGCGCCCGCGCCGGCGGTGGCGAAGGTGACGGTCTGCGCGAAGATGCCGGCCATCAGGAACTCGCGGTAGACGGAGGGGTCCGTGCTGCCGCCGATGGTCATCGAGCCGCCGAAGACGTACGAGAACATCACGACGAACATGATCGGCTGGAAGAGCCCGAAGATGATCATCTCGGGGATCCGGGACATGCGGATCAGGTTGCGCTTGGCGACGACCAACGAGTCCCGGACGGACTGGACGACGGGGTTCGAGGGCGCCGCGATCGGCACGGCGTCGGTGACGGCGCTCACTGGGTGGTCTCCTTCTTGGGCTTGCGGTCCTTGGTCTGCGCGTCGTCGCTCTGTGTCTCGTCGCTCTCCTCGGCCTTCACCTCGGCCACGTGTCCCGTGAGGGAGAGGAACACGTCGTCGAGGGTGGGGCGGCGCAGGCCGATGTCGTCGATCTCGATGCCGCGGCTGTCGAGCTCGCGGATGACCTCGGCGAGGAGCTTCGCGCCTCCGGTGACGGGCACGGTGAGCTTGCGGATGTGGTCCTCGACGGTGGTCTCGCCCTTGCCGAAGCCGCGCAGCACCTCCGCGGCCGTCGCTATGTGCTCGCGTTCGTGCACGACGACCTCGACCCGCTCGCCGCCGGTGCGGGCCTTGAGCTGGTCGGAGGTGCCGCGGGCGATGACGCGGCCGTGGTCGACGACCGCGATGTCGTGCGCGAGGTGGTCGGCCTCCTCCAGGTACTGGGTGGTCAGCAGCAGTGTCGTACCGCCGGAGACGAGGCGCTTGATGACCTCCCAGAGCAGGAGGCGGTTACGGGGGTCGAGGCCTGTCGTCGGCTCGTCCATGAACATCACGGGCGGGGAGACGACGAGCGCCGCCGCCAGGTCGAGCCGGCGGCGCATGCCTCCGGAGTAGGTCTTCGCGGTGCGGTCGGCGGCCTCCGTGAGGTCGAACTGTTCGAGCAGCTCCACGGCCCGGGCCTTGGCGGCCTTCGCCTTCATCTGGTAGAGCTGCCCCACCATCTGGAGGTTCTCGCGGCCGGTGAGGTATTCATCGACCGCGGCGAACTGGCCGGACAGGCCGATGGAGCGCCGCACCTCGTTCGGTTGCTTGAGCACGTCGAGTCCGGCGACGACCGCGCGACCGCGGTCGGGGCGCAGGAGGGTCGTCAGACAGCGCACGGTCGTCGTCTTGCCGGCGCCGTTGGGCCCGAGCAGACCCAGGACCGTGCCCTCGGGAACATCGAGGTCGACGCCGTCCAGAGCCTTTACGTCACCGAAGGTCTTGACCAGACCTTCGGCATAGATGGCGCCTGGCATATGAGTCTCCACGTCGTCGGGAATTCTTCGAAAGGTCAGGGTTCGCGGGTTGAGTCGCGCCCTTGGGGTTCGTTTGATGGGGGACAGGGGTGTCCGGACGGTCGACGGACGAACCCACGCGTGACAGCGGCTCACGCGTGCGGCGGTCCATGGGCGGCAGCGACCGCCACCGGCATGCGACACACCATAACGCGATGTATCGCGTCTCTCAATGGGTTTTCACCGACCGTGACTCGATCGAGTGAGCATCGGCTGCGCACCAGGTGAGCGGGAGAGCCGTGCCCTCAGCCGATGACGGTGTACCCCGCCGTACGCAGGGCCTGGCCGACCTCGGCGCAGTGCTCCGCGCCCTTCGTCTCCAGGTGCAGTTCGACCTCCGCCTCCGTGAACCCGAGCCGTGGATCGGTCCGGACGTGGCTCACGTCGAGGACATTAGCGTCGACCACTGACAACACCCCCAGGAGCGCCGCGAGGGCCCCCGGCCGGTCCGTCAGGCGCACTCGAACCGCCAGGTAGCGGCCCTGAGCGGTCATTCCGTGCCGCAGCACGCGCTGAAGCAGCAACGGGTCGACGTTGCCGCCGGACAGCAGCGCCACCACCGGACCCTCGAACGCCGCCGGCTCGCTCAGCAGCGCCGCGACCGGGCTCGCCCCGGCCGGCTCGACGACCAGCTTGGCCCGCTCCAGACACAGCAGCAGCGCGGTGGACAGCGCGTCCTCGCCGACCGTGCGGACCTCGTCCACCAACTCCTCGATGATCTCGAACGGCACGTCACCGGGCCGCCCCACCTTGATGCCGTCCGCCATCGTCGCGGGGTTCTCGATCGACACCGGGTGACCGGCCGCCAGCGAGGGCGGGTACGCCGCCGCGCCCTCCGCCTGCACACCGACGATCCGCACGTCCGGCCGCACCGCCTTCACCGCGACCGCGACACCGGCCGCCAGACCGCCGCCGCCGATCCCGACCACGATGGTGCCCACCTCCGGGCACTGGTCCAGGATCTCCAGGCCCACCGTGCCCTGGCCCGCGATGATGTCCGGGTGGTCGAAGGGGTGGATGAACACCGCGCCCGTCTCGGCCGCGTACTCCTGCGCGGCGGCCAGCGTCTCGTCGACCACCTGCCCGTACAGGCGCACCTCGGCGCCGTAGTGCTGGGTCGCGCTGATCTTCGGCAGCGGGGCGCCCTTGGGCATGAACACCGTGGAACGCACGCCGAGCAGCGACGACGCGAGGGCGACGCCCTGCGCGTGATTGCCGGCGCTGGCGGCGACGACCCCGGCGGCCCGCTCCTCGGGCAGCAGCCCGGCGATACGCACGTACGCCCCGCGCAGCTTGAACGACCCGGTCCGCTGGAGGTTCTCGCACTTGAAGTGCACCGGGGCGCCCACCAGCCGCGACAGGTACCTGTTGCCCTCCATGGCGGTCACCCGGGCCACGCCCGTGAGCATCTTCTGGGCTCCGCGTACGTCGTCCAGCGTGACCGGCGGCAAGGGGTCGGCCTTGCGGTAGTTCATGACTCGAGTCTCGCAGTTCACACGCGGGCGGCGCCGCTGTGACCAACCACCGAGACTGGTTTCCTCAGCGCCGGTACGGCCCGCCCCCCAGCCGCGTACCCTGTCCCCCACATCCAGCACCCTTCATGAAGTGAGCCCCCGGCCATGCCCACAACACCTGAAATGTCGATGGACATGACGACCGTCGGTGACACCGGTCTTCTCGACACCCTCCAGCACGAGGTGGCGGTGTTCGCGCGCCGCGCCGAACAGACCCGGCTCGGCGGCGTCGGACAGGTGCGCAACTCCATGGACCGCGCCGCGTACCTCCTGCTCAACCGGCTCGACAAGGAGGGCCCGATGGGCGTCAAGGCGCTCGCCGCGAGCATGGGCATCGACTCCTCGACCGTCACCCGTCAGGTGGCGCCGCTGGTCGACACCGGCCTGGTCAAGCGCACCTCGCACCCGGAGGACGGACGCGCGGTGGTGCTCCAGCTGTCCCCGCGCGGGCTGTCGCGGCTGGAGGAAGTGCGTTCGTCGAGGCGTCAGTTGATGGCCGAACTGACACACGACTGGGCCCCGGAGGAGCGCGAGGCGTTCCTCACGCTCCTCACGCGCTTCAACAGCGCGCTGTCCGCCCGGATGTCGCCCCCCGGAGGCCCGGGCGCGGAGCCGCAGCCGGCTTCCTGAGCCGGAGGCACCCGGCCGTGTCCCGGGGCGCGGCCGCGGTTTCCGGCCGTGCGCGGCTCTTGACCGAAAGGGCGCCCCTGGCCTCATATGAGACCGGGTCCCCGTCTCACACAGCAGGGGCCGTTTCCCCAGGGTGGCTGTCAGGCGGGAGGCGCGGTGCGAGAACGGCATGCGTCCCAAGGCGCCCGCCGTGCCAGGGAGTTCGAGGCGTTCGTCGCCGGCGCGGGCGGGCGGCTGCTGCACACCGCCACGCTGTTCACGGCGGAGCCGCCGGACGACAACCCACGCGCGCGGCGCCTGCTGACACTGGCCCTGGCCCAGACGTACGCGTGCTGGGACCGGCTGCGCGGCGAGGACCCCTACGATCGCGCCCGCCAGTATCTGGCCACCCGCTTCGCCCATGAAGCGTGGCACCGGTACGGCAATCTCGGTATCGGCCGCCGCGCCCGCCGCCGTCCCGTGAGCGTCCTGGCCGTCCTCACCCCGCAGGAGCGGCTGATCCTCGTCCTGCGGTTGTACGAGGGGGTGGCGGAGGAACAGGCGGCGGCCCTGCTCGGCCTGCCCGTCGAACGCGTCCACGCGATCTGCGACCGGGCGACCGCCACACTCCTGCACCCGCCCCGGGACCCCGCCCCGGCGCTGACGGAAGCGAAGGTGGCGGCGTCGTGACGGGCCGGCGCACTCGGCGGCCGAACCGGGGGAGGCACGGATGAACCGGCCCGAGCGGGAGGCGGCGGCACGGCAGATCATGCAGCGGACGACGCCCCAGGTGCCGCCCGACCTCTGCGCGGACGCCGCACGCCTCGGCGGCCGCATGCTGCGCCGCAGGACCCTCGCACGCCGCCTGGCGTGGCTGCTGCTGTGGACCGCGGTCCTGGCGTTCACGATCTGGGCGATCACGGTCCGGCCGTGGGTGGAGCCGCCGTCGGTCACGACTCCACCCCTGACAGGCTGGTGAACTCCCCGCCCCGGGGCTCCGGCTCCTGGGGAGCCGGAGCCCTGGGCATCCGGGGATCCTGGCGCCGTGGTGCTCTGACGCCGTTGGGCTCCGGGAACTAGCCCAGGGCCTGCTGGAGGTCCTCCAGAAGGTCCTCGACGTTCTCGATGCCCACGGAGAGGCGTACGAGATCGGCGGGCACCTCGAGCGCCGAGCCGGCCGCGGAGGCGTGCGTCATGCGCCCGGGGTGCTCGATCAGCGACTCGACACCGCCCAGGGACTCACCGAGCGTGAACACCTTGGCGCGGTTGCAGACCTCGACCGCCGCCTCCTCGCCGCCCTCGACCTGGAAGGAGACCATGCCGCCGAACGCCCGCATCTGCTTGGCGGCGATCTCGTGGCCGGGGTGCTCCGGCAGACCCGGGTACAGGACGCGCGTCACGCGCGCGTGCCGGGTGAGCATGTCGGCGACCTTCGTGGCGTTCTCGCTGTGCCGGTCCATACGCACCGACAGCGTCTTGGTGCCACGCAGCACCAGCCAGGAGTCGAACGGCCCGGCGACCGCGCCCATGGCGTTCTGGTGGTACGCGAGCTCCTCGCCCAGCTCCCGGTCGTTGACGATCAGCGCGCCGCCGACGACGTCCGAGTGACCGCCCATGTACTTGGTCAGGGAGTGCACCACGACGTCCGCGCCGAGCGCCAGCGGCTGCTGGAGGTACGGCGTGGCGAAGGTGTTGTCGACGACGAGCCGGGCGCCCGCGTCACGGGCGATCTGCGCGACGGCGGCGATGTCGGTGATGCCGAGCAGCGGGTTGGAGGGGGTCTCCACCCACACGACCTTGGTCTTCGGGGTGATGGCGGCCCGCACGGCGGCGGGATCGCTGGTGTCGGCGACCGACCATTCCACCCCCCACCGGGAGACGACCTTCGCGAAGAGACGGAACGTACCGCCGTACGCGTCGTTCGGGATGACCACGTGGTCACCGGGGCTCAGCAGCGTACGCAACAGGCAGTCCTCGGCCGCCAGTCCGGACGCGAACGCGAGGCCCCGGCGACCGCCCTCCAGGGCGGCGAGGTTCTCTTCGAGGGCGGTCCGGGTCGGGTTGGCGCTGCGGCTGTACTCGTAGCCGCCGCGCAGACCGCCCACGCCGTCCTGCTTGTAGGTCGAGACCTGGTAGATCGGCGGGACGACGGCGCCGGTGAGGGGATCGGCGGTGTTGCCCGCATGGATCGCGAGGGTCTCGAAGTGCTGACTGATGTGCCTGTCGCTCATGAGCCCGAGCGTAGTGCGCTCACGGGGCCGGTGACGGACGGCGGGGCACAGGCGGTCGTACTGCGGGATTTTTCGGTGGGCGGGGCGGGTCCGGGAGGGACATCCGACCGAAGGTTTTCCACCGGCTGTCGAACGGGTTGGCCAATTGTCGGCGCTGTCTGGTTCGCTTGAGCCATGGAGATTCTCTGGGTCCTGATGGCGCTGGTCATGCTGGGCTTCGTGCTGAGCCCGTTCCTGCTGCGCAGGCGTGGCCGGATCGAGCAGGTCGCACCGGGACACCCGGACGCCGCGGATCCGGCGACCTACGGATTCGTGCGCGAGGAGGAGCTGGACATCCGCATGCCCGGCCCCGACCACGACCTGCTGGACGTCCTGGACCTGGTGCAGCGCACACAGGACTACCGGGCGGCGCAGCAGCTGCTGGCCGGCACCGAGACGGATGGCGAGCTGCGCTGGCAGCGCGTGCAGGCCTTCGCGGGAGCGGCGTCGCTGGAGCTCCAGCAGCGTCCCGGCGGGGTCAGCGAGACGCCGGGCGGGCAGTGGTTGCGGGTGTGGCGGGCCGAGGCGCCGAAGGACGCGGGCGGCGCGGCGGTGCACGCGGAGTTCCTGGTGCAGCAGGCGTGGCGGACGTCGACGCCCGGGACGGACGAGTTCCGGATCATCATGGAAGAGGCCCTGGACGCCTGCGGACAGGCGGCGCTGCTCGCCCCCGGCGACCCGGTCCCGTACATCGTCGAACTGTCGGTGGCCCGCGGGCTGGCGTACACACAGCCGGAGTTCGAGCAGCTGTGGCTGAAGATCCTGGACCGCGCCCCGGCGCACATGGGAGCGCACCTCGCGGCCCTGCACTACTGGTGCGAGAAGTGGCACGGCTCGCGCGAGCTGGCGTACTCCTTCGCGGAGGCCGCGGCGGCCCGGGCCCCGCAGGGCTCGCTCCTGGCCGCCATGCCGCTGTTCGCGGTCTTCGAGCACCTCCCCGAGGTGAACCTGGTCAGCAGCTTCTACCAGAGCGAGGTCGTGACGAAGGCGATGCACGGCGCGCTGTTCGCGGTGCACGCGGCCCGTGCGGACGACCCGATGCTGGCGCACGTCCGTCACCTGCTGCTCTTCTTCCTGGTCCGCGCCGAACGCTGGTCCGAGGCCATGAACCAGCTGATACACGTCGACGGTCATGTCGGCGCCCTGCCGTGGACGCTGTCCGGTGATCCGGCCGCCGAGTTCGCGGTGTACCGGGCGCTGGCGGTGGCGGGCTACGAGGCGAACGGCGGCAACCCGGCGACCCTGCCGCACTGAGCGCGGCGGCCGGAATTCACCGGGGGCCGGGCACGTTGACGCGTGCGGACCCTCGATTGGAGACCGCATGTTCCTGCACAGCCGTACGCCCAAGCTCCCGACCCCCGAGCAGGCTCTGCGCGGGCGCCCGGAGCCGGCCTTCACGGTCCCCGACCGCCACACCGTCCTCGGCAACCCGCTGCTGGGCCCCTACCCGGAGGGGCTGGAGGTCGCCGACTTCGGCATGGGCTGCTTCTGGGGCGCCGAGCGCAAGTTCTGGCAGCTCCCGGCGGGCGTCTGGACGACCCTGGTCGGCTACCAGGGCGGCCACACCGAGCACCCCACGTACGAGGAGGCCTGCTCGGGCCTGACCGGCCACACGGAGGCGGTCCGCGTGGTCCACGACCCGAAGGTGATCTCGTACGAGCGGCTGCTGAAGACCTTCTGGGAGTCCCACGACCCTACGCAGGGCTTCCGCCAGGGCAACGACGTCGGAACCCAGTACCGCTCCGCGATCTACACCCACTCCCCCGCCCAGGCCGAAACGGCCGAGGCCTCCCGCGCCGCCTACCAGAAGGTCCTGACGTACTCGGGCCACGGCACGATCACCACGGAACTCCTCCCCGCCGAGGGCCGCCCCTTCTATCCGGCGGAGGCGTATCACCAGCAGTACCTCGACAAGAACCCGGCCGGTTACTGCGGGATCGGCGGGACGGGTGTCTCCTGTCCGATCGGTGTGGCGAAGGCCGAAGGCTGACGTCACCGGGTGGGCGTGGACGGGTGACCAAGCTGGTCCCGTTCGGCGTAAGGGCTGAGCCGTACGACTTCAACGTGGGCTCATCGTACGAGGAGGACGTCGGTGATCCGGTCGGCCTGCTCCCGGCTCGAGCTTGCGAGAACCCACTCGACTCATGACGTGCAGGGCGAGGCGCGTGCGAGATCGACTGAGGAACACTCTCCTCGACGTCTCCCCTGCGCCAGGGTCACTCATTTGCCGCGCATCCGGAGGAGCGGGGGCGGCGTTAGCGGGATATGACGAATGCAAGGTCCCATGACCTGCCTCACCGCGACACAGGGGAGGATGAACTGCCTGTGGCCCGCGATGTGGCAGTGCGGAAATACACTTACATTCCCGGTCTGACACACTCGCCGCTTACGTCGCGTGGCGCCTTGCACGGGGGTGACGCGTGGGTCGAGCTCCAGGTCACCGAGCCTCTGCTCCGCGAGTTCCTCGCGCTGCTGGAGGCGACCCAGGAGGAATTCAATCGGCGGTGGAACGACCAAGAAGAGTCCCGCTGCCACGCGGACCGTGCTTGACGGGGGCAGATTTCCATGAATCACGACTATATGGATCCCGCCTTTGCGCGGCGTGAGTGGAATTCTGACGGATCCCCGTACGGGTCGGGTGCCGACTGGCACGGTAGTCCTGTCGATGCCATTCACTCAGGAGTTCCCTTGGCACCCCCCGACTCGGGCTGGGACCCGGTCGAGGAACTTACGTATCTCTTGCAGGAGGCCGTCTCGGCGGAGCAGGTGGGCATGGTGCCGCCGCCTCGCAACGAGTCTCCGTCCAGCGTCAACTTCACCGACCCGGTGGAGAACCTGGAGAAGATCACCGCTCAGCTTCCGCCCATCCGACGCTCTTCCAGCGGGCATCGCAAGATGCGGGCCAGGAAACTCCGACTCAAGTGGTTGCAGACCGGCAGCTTCGTCATTGCCGCACTCATTGCCGTCATTACAGCAATGGTCAGCGTGTGCGGAGGCATGGTGGCATACGAACCTCTGCAGAACATCTCGTCCGGCACGGAGAGCGGGGTGATCCATCAGTGGCCTCTCCTCGTGTACGGCCCCTGGATGGTGGCGTCTCTCTCCATCCTCCGAACTGCCTTGCACCGGCGCCGAGCTATGCACTCATGGGGCATCGTTCTACTGTTTTCCTCCGTCGCCATCATGCTGTGCGTAGCCCAGGCCGACCGGACCCTGACCGGTATCGCCGGAGCCGCCCTGCCCGCCATCGCGTCCCTGACATGTTTCCAGCAACTCGTCCGACAAATCACATTGACTCTGCCACCGCGGCAGGCGTCGCGCCGTCACCGCCATTGAATGCCGAAACCTCACGCCCGCAGGGCCTTCTGAAGACGGCTACGACGTCCCGGCCCGTGGGGGCGCGCAGTGCCCGGCAGTCCTCCTCCCGCATAGCCACGCATGCCGGATGCCGGATGCCGGGCTGCGCGTGATCGGCAGAGTGCCCGGCGCATGCGTCGGCCGAGATATTCGATTGCCCCCGAGGCGCCGATGCGCGCTAATACGGCGCATGGCCGATATTCAGGGCTCGTACGACGATCTGTTCACCGCGGTGCCGAGTGCGCTGTCCGGGTTGCTCGACGACGGAGACGTGGGCGGCTCGGTCGCGGTCTTCGTGGACGGCGAGCCGGTGGTGGACGTCTGGGGCGGGTACGCCGACGCGGACCGCACGCTCCCGTGGCAGCGGGACACGATCACCAACGTCTGGTCCGTCACCAAGACGATGACGGCGCTGTGCGCGCTGGTCCTGGCCGACCGCGGCGACCTCGATCCGGCCGCGCCGGTCGCCCGGTACTGGCCCGAGTTCGCCACGGCGGGCAAGGAAGGCGTGCTGGTGCGACACCTGCTCTCGCACACCGCCGGCCTGCCCGACTGGGACGGGCCGATCGAGGACCTCTACGACTGGTCGTCCGCCACGTCACGTCTGGCCGCGCAGGCTCCGCAATGGGAACCGGGCGGCGCGGCCGGGTACCACTCGCTCACCCAGGGGTTCCTCGTGGGCGAGGTCGTCCGCCGGATCACCGGCCGCGGCCTGGGCGAATTCTTCGCGGAAGAGGTGGCCGGACCGCTGGGTGCCGACTTCCACATCGGACTGCCCGCCGAGCACGACCACCGGGTGGCGCCGGCCGTCCCGCCCTCGTCCCGGGACGAGGACTATGCCGCGAGCGCGCCCGGCAGCAGCTCGCCCTCCGCCGACGGCACCGCCGTACGGGTCCGTGACGGGAACAGCGTGGCCTGGCGTCGTGCGCAGATCCCCGCGGCGAGCGGCTTCGGCAACGCCCGCTCGGTCGCCCTCGCGCAGTCGGTGACGGCCTGCGGGGGAGCAGTGGGTGGGGTGCGACTGCTGTCGCGGGCGGGCTGTGACCGTGCGAGGGAGGAGCAGTTCAGCGGCGAGGACCGCCGCCTGGGCATGCCGGTCCGTTACGGGCTGGGCTACGGACTGTTCGGCAACACCCTCGGGTGGGGCGGTTGGGGCGGCTCCCTGGTCATGATCGATCCCGAGGCCCGTATGGCGGTGGCCTACGTGACCAACCAGATGCGCGAACCCGCGGACGACAACCGGGGGCTGGAACTTGTGATGACCGCCTACGACGGGCTCAAGGGGCTGCGGGCTTGATCGGCGGGTGCGCGTCGTCGCACGCACTCGCTCTCGCTCACGTGGGTGTCTGGGGCAGTTGACGAAAAGTCACCTGACGACAAGCTACTTGACGACGAGCTATTCGACGGTGAAGCCGGCCGCCTTGGTGTCCAGGATCGTCGTGCCGTCCTGCGCGGTGGCCAGGACGGCGACGCGCCAGACGCCGCGCGGGGACGACTCGGCCTCGGGACCGGTGACCTTCGCGGTGTAGGTGCAGTGCACGGTGTCCTCCCCTGCTGGCTTGCAGGCGGCCGACTCCACGAAGGCCATGTCCTTTGCGGTCGGCTCCTTCTTGGCGAGGGCCGAGTTCCCCGGCCAGGCCAACACCTTCACGTCCTTGACACCGGAGGACGCCGTGACGTCGGTGACGAAGGTCAGCGAGCCGTCGCGGTCGCCGTGGGGAGCGGTGTAGCGGGCGGTGCTGCCCGCCGGCGCCGGAGGCTGCTCCCCGGCGTGGGCGAGAGCGAAAGCACCGGCACCGCCGAGGACAACGACACCGGCGGCCACGGACAGGGCGATACGTCGGGACATGAGATTCGCGGACGAGTGGACCGTCGCCATCCGCGACGTGACCCCTCTCGCCCGCGAGGTCCGCGCCCTCGTCAGCGGCGGGGACCTGGACTCGGCCGCCCGGCTGCTGCCCGAGGAACGCCCCTACCCGGTCGAGGAGGGACTCCTTGTCCATCTCCAGGGATGACGGGATGCGTCACCCGGCCGCGCCCTGCTCGCCGTCGACGGAGGTGCGTACGTTCCTGGTCGGTGGGGGGTGGGACCCCGCGGCACTCGGGGCCGTGCACGGGGGCTTTCTGCGGGCGGCCGGTGGGCCGCGTATCGGGTGTGTGATCGTCGACGAGGGTGACGGGCCGAGCAGTTCGCGCGGTACGACGGCGCGTTGCGCGCGGCCGGGGACTGCGTGCCCGTGCCGCTGCTCGTGCCGGTCGGCGGGCGGTTCGATCCCGGTACGGCACTGGCGGGCGTGGACGGGCTGTTGGTGTGCGGCGGGCTGACGCCCGCGTACCAGGAGGCCTTCGCGGACTGCCTCGACCGGTTGCCCAGGATGCTGGCCGAGCGCCGTGTGCCGTACGCCGGGTTCTCCGCCGGTGCCGCCGTCGCGGCGCGGGACGCGGTGGTGGGCGGGTGGCTGTCGGACGGGGTCGCGGTGTGCCCGGAGGACACCGCGGAGGATCTGGCGGAGGTCGAGGTTCGGCCGGGGCTCGGGCTCGTGCCCTTCGGTGTCGACGTGCACGCGGCGCAGTGGGGGACGCTGGCGCGGCTGGTCGCGGCGGTGGCGGACGGGCGGATCCCGTGGGGCGCCGCCGTCGACGAGAACACGGTGGTCGAGGTGGACCAGGAGGGCCGCGCCCGGGTCGCGGGACTCGGGCGCGCGCACACCGTGCGACCCGCGCCCGGCGACAGGAGTGACGAACTCGCCTGTCATGAACCGAGGAGTCACACCCCCACGGGCGTCGGCGTCCTCGTGCGGTCCTACCCCGCCGGCGGGTGCTTCTGATCCCCGTCCCCGTCAGGTCGCGGCCTCGCTCCCGTACGGTCTTGTGAGGATTTCCAGGCGGTGGCCGTTCGGGTCGTCGAAGTAGGTGCCGCGGCCGCCGTCGTTGTGGTTGATCTCGCCGGGGCGGGTACGGAAGGGGTCCGCCCAGTAGGTGAGGCCGGCCTCGCGGACGCGGGCGAAGATGGTGTCGAAGTCCTCCTCGGACACCAGGAACGCGTAGTGCTGCGGCGCGATCTCCCCGTCGGTGGCCGCGTAGTCGAGGGTCACGCCGTTGGGTATCTGCACCGGGATGAAGGGGCCGTACCGCGGGCTCACCTCGAGGCCGAGGATGTGAGCGAGGAAGCGGGCCGAGGCCTCCCTGTCGTGTGCGACGACGATGGTGTGGTTCAGCTGCACGGTCATCGTGTGAAACCTCCTCCTTCACCACCGTACTCCTGCGTCGACTTAGGTGACCCTTACCTGGGTAGGCCTGAGTCGGAGATGGGAGCAGTCCAGCAACCACAGGGGTACGGTCCGACCCGTCCGGTACCGATTCGGGTACCGGACGGGGCCGGACCGGGCGACGGATCAGACCGTCGCGGTGTCGGTCAGGTCGTCGCGTGTCGATCAGATCGTCGCGTGTCGATCAGATCGTCGCGGTGTCGATCACGAACCGGTACCGCACATCGCTGGCCAGGACCCGCTCGTACGCCTCGTTGATCTGGTCGGCGCCGATCAGCTCGATCTCGGCGCCCAAGCCGTGCTCGGCGCAGAAGTCCAGCATCTCCTGGGTCTCCCGGATGCCGCCGATGCTGGAGCCGGCCAGCGTCTTGCGGCCGGCGATCACCGAGAACAGGTTCAGGGAGATCGGGTCCTCGGGAGCGCCCACGTTCACCAGCGCGCCGTCGGACTTCAGCAGGGACAGGAACGCCCCGAAGTCCAGCGGTGCCGACACCGTCGAGACGATCAGGTCGAAGGTGCCCTTGAGCTCCTCGAAGGTCTTCGGGTCGCTGGTGGCGTAGTAGTGGTCCGCGCCCAGCCTCAGGCCGTCGTCCTTCTTGCGCAGGGACTGCGACAGCACGGTCACCTCGGCGCCGAGCGCGTGCGCGATCTTGACGCCCATGTGGCCGAGGCCGCCCATGCCGAGGATGGCGACCTTCTTGCCGGGGCCGGCGTTCCAGTGCCTGAGCGGGGAGTACAGGGTGATGCCGGCGCACAGCAGCGGCGCGGCCTCGTCGAGCTTCAGGCCGTCCGGGATGCGGACGACGTAGTTCTCGTCGACGACGACCTTCTCGGAGTAGCCGCCGTAGGTGGGCTCGCCGTCACGGCCGACGCCGTTGTACGTCATGGTGGCGCCCTGGGTGCAGTACTGCTCCAGGCCCGCCTCGCAGTTCTCGCACTCGCGGCAGGAGTCGACCATGCAGCCGACGCCCACCCGGTCGCCGACGGCGAACCTGGTCACGCCGGGGCCGACCTCGGAGACGACGCCCGCGATCTCGTGGCCGGGGACCATCGGGAAGATGGCCTCGCCCCAGCCCTCGCGGGCCTGGTGGATGTCCGAGTGGCAGATGCCCGCGAACTTGATGTCGATCAGCACGTCGAACTCGCGGACCGCGCGGCGCTCGATCGTGGTGCGCTCCAGCGGCGCCTTGGCAGCGGGGGCGGCGTAGGCAGCAACAGTGGTCATGCCGAGGGTCTCCTAGCTGATGATTCCGCACCCGGCCGCCTTCGACCGGGCACGCTGTCCAGCCTGCCCCACGTTCCCCCCTCCACCCAGACCACACTTCTGCCTACGACCGGTGTTCCTACTACTGGCGGGGTCAGGCTCGGGTTCGTACGACCAGCAACCGGCCGTGAATACTGGTCGTATGGACGAACAGCCCGAGCCCGTACCGGGGACGCCGGACGCCGGCCGGGCCCTCGACCGCCGGACCGAGCTCAGCGAGTTCCTGCGCACGCGCCGGGCCCGGCTGAAGCCGGAGGACGTGGGCCTGCCCGAGTTCGGGCGGCACCGCAGGGTGCCCGGACTGCGCCGCGAGGAGCTGGCGCAGCTCGCCGGGGTGTCCGTGGCGTACTACACGCGCCTGGAGCAGGGCAACGGGCGGAACGTGTCGGCGGAGGTGCTGGACGCGATCGCGCGGGCGCTGCGGCTGACCGACGCCGAGCACGCGCACCTCACGCATCTGGCGAAGCCGAAGCAGCACAAGAAGAAGACCTCGGGGCGGCAGCAGCAGGTGCGGATCTCGCTGCGGCAGCTGCTGGACACCATGGACGGCGCTCCGGCGTACGTCGTGGGGCGGCGCACCGAGATCCTGGCGTGGAACCGGATGGCGGCCGCGGTCTTCGGCGACTGGAGCGCGCTGCCGGTGGCGGAGCGCAACTGGGCACGGCTGGTCTTCCTCCAGCCCGATTACCACGATCTGTTCGTGGACTGGGAGCAGAAGGCGATCGACATCGTGTGCGCCCTGCGCATGGACGCCGGCTGCTATCCGGACGATCCGCGCCTGTCGGCGCTGGTCGGCGAACTGTCCGTGAAGAGCGCGGAATTCCGGCGGCTGTGGGCGACCCACGACGTCAAGGAGAAGAGCCACGGCGTCAAGCACCTGCACCACCCGCTCGTGGGCGAACTGGCTCTTCCGTACGACTCGTTCCGGCTGGTCGACGACACCGAGCAGACGCTCGTCGCCTACCACGCCGAGCCGTGCTCCCCGTCCGCGGACGCGCTGCGCCTGCTGGCGAGCTGGGGGACGGACGCGACCCGGGTGGCCCAGGCCTGAGCCTGCCGGGACCACCCCCGCGACACGCGATGTGCCGGGGGTGATCGGGCACCACGGCGGGCGGACTGCCGGGCTACGAGTTCGCGTTCTCCTTGATCGTGATCCGGCCCTTGCGGATGGTCGCCAGCCGCGGGGCCTTCTTCGCGATCGCGGAGTCGTGGGTGACCATGATGAAGGTCAGCCCGTGCTCCTTCCACATGCGCTCCAGCACCTCCATGATCTCGTCGCGCATGCTCTCGTCGAGGTTGCCGGTGGGTTCGTCGGCGAGCAGCACCTTCGGCTGCTTCACGAGGGCGCGGGCGATGGCGACGCGCTGCTGCTGGCCGCCGGACATCTCGCCGGGCAGGTGCGCCAGCCGCTCGCCGAGCCCGACCGACCGCAGCGCCTCGGCGGCCCGTTCGCGCCTGTCCTTCGCCTTCACGCCGAGCGGTACGAGGGCGGTCTCGACGTTCTCCTGCGCGGTCAGCGTCGGGATGAGGTTGAAGGACTGGAAGACGAAGCCGATGTTCTCGCTGCGCACCTTGGTGAGCTTGGCCTCCGACAGCAGGGCGAGGTCGGTGCCGTCGAGGACGACCTCGCCCGAGGTGGGCCGGTCGAGTCCGCCGAGCATCTGGAGCAGGGTGGACTTGCCGCCGCCGGTGGGCCCCTGGATGACGAGCCGGTCGCCGTCGGCGATGGTCAGGTCGATGCCGTCGAGCGCGTGGACGGTGTCCTTGCCCCGGGTGTAGCGCTTGGTGACGCTTCTGAGTTCGTACATGGTGGGTGCAACTCCTGGGTGAGGTGTGGGACGGGGGCCCGCCGCTCGGCGGGCGGGCCCCCTGGGCCGCGGGAACCGTGCGGGGCGCCGGCCACTCGACTCGGCGCAGGCTGCTGTCCGCGGCTACTCGACGCGGCGCAGGGCGTCCGCCGGACGCAGTCGTGAGGCCCGCCAGCCGCCGAAGGCACCGGCGACCAGGCCGCCGGTGACGGCCAGGCCGACCGCGAGGGCGACGGTGGTGAGGCTGACGGGCGCGGTCAGCGCGACGTCGAGGGTCTTGGCCGCGGCCTGCCGGCCACCGCCGCCGAAGCCGCCACCACCGAAGCCGCCGCCACCGGGGCCGCCTCCCGCGCCGCCGCCTCCGCCGCCCGTCTGGGCCTGGAGCGTCGGGCTGACCGCGGTGACGACGTACGCGCCCGCCAGGCCGAGCGCGATACCGAGGGCACCGCCGAGCAGGCCGTTGACCATGGCCTCGCCGATGACCTGGCGGGTCACCCGGCCGGACTTCCAGCCCAGCGCCTTGAGCGTGCCGAACTCGCGCACCCGGCGGGAGACCGCCGAGGAGGTCAGCAGACCGGCGACCAGGAACGCGGCCACGAGCACCGCGATGGACAGCCACTTGCCGACGTCGGTGGCGAGGCTGGAGGCGGTGGACAGGGAGCCGGAGACGGTGTCCGCGAGGTCCGCAGAGGTCGTGACGGTCGTACCCGAGACGTTCTTCTGGATCGTGGACTTGACGCTGTCGATCTTCTGCGAGTCGGTCGCCTTGACGTAGATCGTGGTGACCTTGTTCTTCGAGTCGCTGATCGTCTGAGCCTGCGTCAACGGGATGTAGACGTCGGCCGCGGAATCACCGCTGTCGGCCGTCGCGACGCCGATCACCTTGAACTTGACGCTCTTGATGGTGACGGTGGAGCCGACCTCGAGCTTCTTCTCCTTGGCGTACGCCGAGTCGAGGACGGCGACCTCGGTGCCGGCCTCGGAGGTCTTGAACGTACGACCACTGCTGATCTTGGAGGAGGTCAGCGGGCCGAGCGTCGGCTTGGTGACGTCGGTGCCGTAGACGGAGTAGTTGTTGACGTCGAAGTCGGCTCCGCCGCCGCGGACCTCACCCTGCGGCTGGCCGCCGCCCTGGCCGTCGCCCCGCCGGCCGTCGCCGTTGCCGTTCTGCTGGAACTGGCCGCGGGTGAACTGGCCGCTGACCTTGATGACCTGGAGGCTCAGGCCGCCGACGACGTCCGAGACACCGCTCTGCTCGCCGACCTTGGCCACGGTCGAGGAGGGCAGGGTCTGGAAGCCCTGGACCATCACCCGGTCGGTGCTCTGCTCCTTGTCCGAGCCGCTGTCCTGCGCGTCGAACTGGAAACGCGGACGCTCCGAGGTGCCGGCGGCGGCGGGCTCGGCCGCCTTGGTGACCGTCATGTCGGTGCCCAGCCCGTACAGCGACTGGAGGACCTTGTCCTGGGCCTTCCCCATGCCGGAGGACACGGAGTTGACCACGATGACCAGCGCGATGCCCAGCGCGAGTCCGGAGGCGACGACGAGGGCCGCTTTTCTGCGGCGGCGCAGTTCGCGCCTCAGGTAGGTGAAGAACATGGCCGCAAGCTAGGTACGGCGCGTGATGACTCGATAAGGCCGAAATAAAAGAACCATGAGAAGGCTGTGCGGGACCCCATGGCGTCCCCGGAACACCCCTATCACGGCCCTGGAACGCCCCCGGAACCACCGATGCCGCCCCCCGGTCGGGGAGCGGCATCGGATCGGCTGTGGGTGGGGTCGGCCGGCGTCAGACCTCCGAGCCCGCCTTCCACTGCGCCCAGTCCATGTTCCAGCCGTTGAGGCCGTTGTCCGGGGAGACGGTCTTGTCGCCGGTGTTCCTCACGACCACGACGTCACCGACGATCGAGCCGTTGTAGAACCAGGCCGCCGGGGTGCTCGCGTCCTTGGCGCCCTTGGCGTCCGACAGGCCCACGCAGCCGTGGCTGGTGTTGACGCTGCCGAAGATGGACTTCGCGCCCCAGTAGTTGCCGTGCACGAAGGTGCCGGAGTTGGTCAGGCGCATGGCGTGCGGCACGTCCTTGATATCGTACTCGCCCTTGCCGTCGTCGTCGGTGAAGCCGACCGTCGCGCCGTTCATCCGGGTCTCCTTGAACTTCTCGGAGATCACCATCTGGCCCTCGTACGTCTTGTTCTCGGGCGAGCCGGCCGAGATCGGGATGGTCTTGATCGTCTTGCCGTCCTGCGTGACCTTCATCTGCTTGGTCTTCGCGTCGACGTAGGTGACCTGGTTGCGGCCGATGTGGAAGGTGACCGTCTTCTGCTGCACGCCGTAGACACCGGAGGCGCCCTCGACACCGTCGAGCGCGAGCTTCAGCGTGATGGTGGAGTTCTCCTTCCAGTAGTCCTCGGGGCGGAAGTCGATCCGGTTGGCGTTGAACCAGTGGCCGACGACTTCCTGGCCGCTGCTGGAGGTGACCGTGATGCCCTTCTGGACGGCGGCCTTGTCGGTGATCGCCTTGTTGAAGTTGATCGAGACGGGCATGCCGACGCCGACGGTCGAGCCGTCGTCCGGCGTGAAGTTCCCTATGAAGCTGTTGGCGGGGGACACCGTGGTGAACGAGGCGTTCTCGTGGGCCTCACGGCCGTCCGCGTCCTTCGCGCTGGCCGCGACCTTGTAGGTGGTCGAGCGCTCCAGCTGGGCGCTGGGCTTCCAGCTGGTCTTGTCGGCGGAGAGCTGGCCGGCGACGGCGGTGCCGTCGGCCGTCGTCATCTTCACCTCGGAGAGCGTGCCCTTGCGCACGGTGACGGCGGCGGAGTTGTTGATGGAGGCGTTGGACGAGCCGTCCTTGGGCGTAATCGTGATCTGCGCCACAGATGTCTTCTTGGCAGCCGCCTCATCGACCTTGGCTTGCGAGCTCTCGTTGCCACCGTCCGCGTCCGCATCCGCACCGGAGCAGGCCGTCAGTACGAGCACACCGCCGAGCAGGGCGGACGCAGCCGTGAGACGCCTGCGCCGCTTACTGTCCGTCATCACACGCTTCTCCATCGTTGCCGAATTCCCCAAAACCCCGAGAGTCCCCGTTACGAAATACCAACGCTACGACCGGTACGTCCGATTTCACGCACTTTCCCCGTGTGGGGAGTGCCACGTCCGTCAGGGCACGCCCACCGGGACCAGTGGTGCGGGCGTCGGTCAGTGCGCCCCTTGAGACGACGGAACCCCGGGCGGTGGTTGCCACCCGGAGTCACGCATTCCCCGGGCCGCTCAACCGATGCCGGACACGCGGTCGTCCTCCTCGTCCTCCACGACATCATCCTCGTCCAGGTCCCAGTCAGGCGAATCAGGGTCGTAGTCGATCAGCTCGCTCGACCAGGAGGCCTGTTGGAGCTCCACTCCGGGCACCTCGCTGACCAGGTCGAACGGATCGATCAGAAACGCGAGGGCCTCCGCGGTGTCTTCCGTCACAGCGCCCTCGGCGTGTGCCTGCTCGTCGGCCGGGAGCTCGTCGTCCTCCGCGATCCGCTGCAGCGCGGCGGCCGTCACGGCGTCGGTGTCGTGCACTTCCACGACGAGTTCCACGCGAAGTCGTACAAAACGTGATGCCTCTTCAGTAGTCATGCTCCGGAGCGTACGGCTCCGTCCTGCCGTAACTTTCCCACGACCCGCGACTTTCATTAGCATCGACCTACACGGCCAATTCACCAGCGCCACAAGGGGATCGATATTCCGTGTCATCAGCTCGCCGTTCGTTGCTGACCGCCACCGCCGCGGGGACCGTACTGGGCGCCCTGTGGTTCGTCCCGTCCGCGAACGCCTCCCAGGACGACCCGGCGAGAACTCAGCCCCCGGCGACCGCGTCGGCCGGGGCCACCACGCAGGCGCGGGCCGCGTCCCTGACCACGTCCGATCCGGGCGTGGAGACCCAACTCGCCGACACCGGAAGCTTCGACACCACCCCGTACGTGGTGGGCGGCAGCCTCTTCCTCAGCGTGGGGGCGGGTTTCGTGGTGTATTCGATACGCCGCGAACGCCTCGGTTTTTAATCGACTTGACGTTCCCTTGACCTCCGCTTCATAGTCCGCTCATGAAGAGATCATCGGGGGCGCGTCTCGGCGCCACGGCCGCCATGAGTGTGTTGTCGCTCGCCCTCATCACGGGCTGTTCCGACGAGGGTTCCGGCGATGCCGAGGGAGCGGGCAAGGGTCCGCAGTCCTCGGCCTCGTCCGCGTCGCCCACGGGACCGGCCGCGAAGGCGCTCGGCCCGGCCGAGTTGAAGAAGCTGCTCGTCGCCCAGGGCGACGTCAAGGGATACAAGGTCGAGGCGACCGACGAATCGTTTCCGCGCTCCAAGAGCGCCGTGAAGGTCGACAAGGCCCCGTGCCGGCCGCTCGCCTACGCCATGGCGGGCCTCGCGCCGGGCGACACCGACGCGAGCGTCAGCAGCACCGCCA
Source organism: Streptomyces sp. NPDC059582 (assembly GCF_042735715.1). Taxonomy (NCBI): domain Bacteria; kingdom Bacillati; phylum Actinomycetota; class Actinomycetes; order Kitasatosporales; family Streptomycetaceae; genus Streptomyces; species Streptomyces sp. NPDC059582. Next base: position 67,826 of record NZ_JBHWCC010000010.1, on the reverse strand, counting down.
CCGAGGACAAGAAGCCCACGAGCACCGCCACGTCCCTGGAGGACGTGTCCGAGGACGACTTCGCCAACGCGTTCGACGTCACCGTGACCGTCGTGGGCCTGTCCTCCTACGACGGCGACGGCGCCGAGAAGGCCTTCAGGTCCGTGTCCGACGCGGTCGCGAGCTGCTCCGGCGGGTTCACCATCGCGGCGCAGGGCGAGGACCAGAAGCTCACCAAGGTGGCCGCGGAGAAGGGCTCCGGCACCGGAGACGAGTCGGTGGCGTTCGCCGCTTCCGGGAAGGTGGACGGGGGCGAAACGGGCGACGTGCACACCGAGGTGGTGCGGCACGGCAACACCATCGCCACGTACTACACGGTCAGCTTCATGAAGCTGACGTCCGGCGGGGCGTACACCGTCCCGGCCGTCGTGGTCGACGCCCAGGCGGCCAAGCTCAAGTGACGTGCGGGGCCCCGCCGTACGCCGGCGGGGCCCGAACCGTCCTACTGCAGGGGACCGGTGACGCTCTCCACCGCCGTCACCAGCAGGCCGGCCCGCACGAACGCGTCGGCGGCGGCCAGGTCGGGCGCGAGGAAGCGGTCCGGTCCGGGACCCTGCACCCCCGCCGCCCGTACGGCGTCGATGGCCGCCCGCGAGGCCGGCGCCGGGGTGAGACCCTCACGCAGCTCGATGGCGCGGGAGGCGGCGTACAGCTCCACGGCGAGCACGCGCGCGAGGTTGTCCACGGCCGTGCGCAGCTTGCGCGCCGCCGACCAGCCCATGGAGACGTGGTCCTCCTGCATGGCGGAGGACGGGATGGAGTCCGCCGAGGCGGGCACCGCGAGCCGCTTGAGCTCGCTCACCAGCGCGGCCTGCGTGTACTGAGCGATCATCAGCCCGGAGTCGACGCCGGCGTCGTCCGCCAGGAACGGCGGCAGACCGTGGCTGCGGTTCTTGTCCAGCAGCCGGTCGGTGCGGCGCTCGGCGATGGAGGCCAGGTCGGCGGCGGCGATGGCGAGGAAGTCCAGGACGTAGGCCACCGGGGCGCCGTGGAAGTTGCCGTTGGACTCGACCCGCCCGTCGGGCAGCACCACCGGGTTGTCCACGGCCGCGGCCAGCTCGCGCTCGGCGACCAGCCGGGCGTGCGCCATGGTGTCCCGGCCGGCGCCCGCGACCTGCGGGGCGCAGCGTACCGAGTAGGCGTCCTGGACCCGCGGGGCGTCGTCCTGGTGATGCCCGGTCAGACCCGAACCCTTCAGCACGGCCAGCATGTTGGCGGCGGCGGCGCCCTGGCCCGGGTGCGGGCGGATGGCGTGCAGTTCGGGGGCGAGGACCTGGTCCGTGCCGAGCAGGGCCTCCATCGACAGCGCGGCGGTGACGTCGGCGGACTTGTAGAGGGTGTCGAGGTCGGCGAGCGCCATGATCAGCATGCCGAGCATGCCGTCGGTGCCGTTGAGGAGGGCCAGGCCCTCCTTCTCGCGCAGTTCGACGGGCACGATGCCGTGCGCGGCGAGCAGTTCGCCGGCGGGCCGGACGACCCCGTCGGGGCCTTCGGCGTCGCCCTCCCCCATGAGCGTCAGGGCGCAGTGGGACAGTGGTGCCAGGTCGCCGGAACAGCCGAGCGAGCCGTACTCGTGCACGACCGGGGTGATGCCCGCGTTCAGCACGTCGGCCATGGTCTGCGCGACCTCGGGCCGCACGCCGGTGTGCCCGGAGCACACGGTCTTCAGCCGCAGGAACATCAGGGCCCGTACGACCTCCCGCTCCACCCGCGGTCCCAGACCGGCGGCGTGCGAGCGGACAATGTTGCGCTGGAGCTGCGCGCGCAGCTCCGGGCTGATGTGCCGGGTCGCCAGGGCGCCGAAGCCGGTGGAGACGCCGTAGACGGGCTCGGGTTTGGCCGCCAGCGCTTCGACGATCTCGCGGGCCGCGGCGAGGGCCGCCACCGCCTCGCCGGAGAGTTCGATCCGGGCGCCGTCGCGCGCCACGGCGAGAACGTCGGACGCGGTGACCCCGGACGTCCCCACCACCACAGTGTGCATATCCATATTCAGGAGCGTACGCACTGAATTCCTGACTGTCACCAGTGGGCGACCGGTTCACCCCTTACCGATTCGGTCACATGTCGGGGCGTCAGCGGCGCCCTCGGAAGCGGCGGCGCTCCGGGGTCGCCTCCCGCGAGGGCGTGTCCGCCAGCCGGACGACGGGGTCGTCGGGTCCCTCCCGTCCGGCGACCACGGGCCGGGCCGCCCGTACGGCCTTGGCCTGGTACTGGGCCGCGTCGGCGAGCCGGAACAGCCGGCGCGCCGAGTGGACCGGCCCGATGGGGTCCTCGGTGGACGCGACCCCGCAGGCGACCCCCTCGCCGAGCTCCAGCTCCGCCGCTCGGCGGCAGAGTTCACCGGCGGTCCGCACCACGTCGTCGGCGGGCGGGCCGACGGAGAGGAGGCAGAACTCGTCCCCGCCGAGCCGGGCGGCGAGGGCGCCGGGCAGCATCGCCCCGCACAGCGACAGCACGGACCCGAACCGTTCGAGGAGCCGGTCGCCCACGGCGTGCCCACGGGTGTCGTTGACGCGCTTGAGGCCGTTGAGGTCGCAGACGACGAGGCTGACCGCGACACCGTCCCGCCGGTGCCGCTCGATCGCCTCGTCGAGGCCCACGTCCACGGCGCGGCGGTTGGCGAGCCCGGTCAGCGCGTCGGTGAACGCGAGCCTGCGGGCCTCCTCCAGCCGCTCGGTCTGGGCGATCCCGGCGGCGACGACCGAGGCCAGGACGGTGGCGAAGTCGGCGTCCCCGCGGTCGAAGACGGGGTCGGAGGCCGAGCGGGCTACATAGAGCTCGCCCCAGGCGCGGCCGTGCAGCACGAGGGGGGCGACGACACAACAGCCGCGACCTCGGCGACGCAGGGCGGAGACGCGCTGATGGCAGTAGCCGGGACTGCCGTGGGCCGGGCCGTAGGCGGTCTCGACCCAGGCGTTGGGCTCACCGCCCGCGGCCCAGCGCTCGTGCAGGAACTCGGTGATCTCCGGGAACTGGTGCACGGGATAGGCCTCCCCCTCGGGGAACTCCTCCTCGTCCGGGGCGCGGTCCCCCACGTTCACGAGGACCCGCAGCCGGCCGAGCTCCCGCTCCCACGTCGACAGTGCGGCGAAGTTCCCGGACAGCGCCCGGCAGGCCCCGAGGGCCGCCGCCCGCCAGGACTCGCGCGGGGAGTGGGCCGCCGCCATCCCCTGCGCCAACGCCACCACGCCCGCGAGCCGCCTGTCCTCACCCATCACTCCAGGTTAGGGACGTTCGGTGGCAATAGGGACATTGATACGGCGAACAGGTGGACGGTGCGGAATCGAGCTCCCGCCGACCCACGGGGCCGTACGGCGCACGACCGTACGACCGCCCTCACCTCGCCTCGCGGCTCACTCCCCGGGCCACTGGGGCTTCCGCTTCTCGTTGAACGCCGCCACGCCCTCCGCCCGGTCCCCCGAGAACGCCACCGACCGCCAGGCCGCGTCCTCGACCTCCAGCCCGGCCCGCAGATCCAGCCCGTGCCCGAGCCGCAGCGCCCGCTTCGCTGCCCGCAGGCCCACCGGCGAGTTGGCCGCGATCCGGGACGCCAGCGCCAGCGCCTCCACCCGGTCCCGCCCCTCCTCCACCAGTACGTCCACCAGGCCCAGCTCCCGCGCCTCGGCGGCCTCGACCCGTCGCGCGGTGAAGATCAGCTCGGCGGCCCGCGCGGCCCCGATCCGGCGCGGCAGCAGCTGGGTGCCGCCACCGCCCGGAATCACGCCCACGGACACCTCGGGCAGCCCCACCACCGCCGTGGCGTCGGCCACGATCACATCGCAGGAGAGCGCGAGCTCGAAGCCCCCGCCGAGCGCGAACCCGTGCACCGACGCGACCGTCGGCACCGGCAGCTCCAGCACCCCGGTGTACGCGCCTCGCGCGACCGGCCGCTGCCGCACCAGCTCGGCGTCGCTGAAGGAGTTGCGCTCCTTCAGGTCGGCCCCCACACAGAACGCCCGCTCGTGCGTCGAGGTCAGCACCACCACCCGTACGTCCCGGTCGGCGCCCAGCGCGGCGCACGCCTCGGCGATCGACCCGGCCATCCCGGTGGACACGGCGTTCATGGCCTTGGGCCGGTCGAGGGCGAGTTCGGCGACATGCCCGTCACCGTGCCGCCTCACCAGCACGAACTCCCCGAACCGCTCCTCGCTCATGACACCCTCCGGTTAACGCGGGTTAACAACCGACTTCGCCCCGATCATCGCAGCCCGGCCGCGCGGGGGAAAGGGCGGCCGTCTACCCGGCCGTCCACTGGACCGGTTCCCGTGTCACCGCCCGATTCCCCGTTCGAGTGACATCCCGCCCAACTACCGCCCCATCGCCCACGGCAGCGCATAACGTGCGCTCCGCCACGGCGCATCGGGGGCGCGAGCGCATCGGGGAGGGATCACGATGACGAACACAGCGGTCGACAGAACCAGGCGGACCACGGGAACCACCGGGGCCGGGACAGCACCTGCGGCTGCGGGCGCAGAAACGACGGCGAGCGGTGGGTCCGGCCCGGCCGAGAACGACGCGGCTGACGCGGGGGGCCCGGGGGGCGAGGTGGGCCCGGGCCCGGGGGGCCCGGGGGGCAAGGTGGGCACGGCAGGTCCGGCGGGCCATACGACCCCGGCACGCCCGGCGGGCGCGGGGGGCGCGGCGGCTCCAGCAGGCGCGGGAGGAAAGGTCGGCACGCCTGGCCCGGAAGGGAAGGCGGCCCAGGAGGGGCCGGCCAGTCCAGCGGGCAGAGCAGGCGCGGCAGGCTCGGCCGAAATACCGACTCCGGCGAACACGGCAAGCGCGGTCGGTGCGCGAGGCCCGGTCTGCAAGACGGGCCGGGCAGTCCCAGCGGGCACAGCGCCCGCACCGAGCCAAGCAGGCACGCCACGCACCACGGGCCAGGCAGGCACGCCACGCACGACGGGCCAGGCGGGCACGACTGGCGCGCCACGCACGACGGGCCAGGCGGGCCAGGCGGGTGCGCCACGCACGACGGGTGCGGCGGGCCAGGCGGGTGCGGCGGGTCACGGCCGTATGCCGGGTGCGGCAAGCCCGGCGGGCCCGGCAGGCACCACGGGTGCGGCGGGCACGACGGGTTCGGCAGGCAATGCCGGAACGCGAGGTCCGGCGAACACGGCAAGCGCGGTCGGTACGCGAGGCCCGGTCTGCAAGACGGGCCGGGCAGTCCCAGCGGGCACAGCGCCCGCACCGAGCCAAGCAGGCACGCCACGCACGACGGGCCAGGCGGACACGACTGGCGCGCCACGCACGACGGGTGCGGCGGGCCAGGCGGGTGCGGCGGGCCAAGACCGTAGGCCGGGCGCGGCGGGCCCGGCAGGCAAGGCGGGCAGGACGGGCGTGGTGGGCCAGGCCCGCACGCCGGGGGCAGCAGGCGCGCCACGCACGGCAGGCCCAGCGAGCCCGGCGGCGCCGAAACGCACGACGGGTGCGGCGGGCCAAGACCGTAGGCCGGGCGCGGCGGGCCCGGCAGGCAAGGCGGGCAGGACGGGCGTCGTGGGCCAGGCCCGCACGCCGGGGGCAGCAGGCGCGCCACGCACGGCAGGCCCAGCGAGCCCGGCGGCGCCGAAACGCACGACGGGTGCGGCGGG